>NZ_JBSVCZ010000007.1:0-223865 GCF_054072955.1 Streptomyces sp. SS8 | reverse complement strand
AGGGCCGCGGCGGGCCGGACGGCTGCTGCGCTGCTTCGTCCTGCGGTCGGGACACGGGTACCTCCGGTGGTGCGTATCGGTTCCGGGGAAGGAGGCGGAAGAGAAGAGGGGGCGGGGACGTGGACGGGGCGGCGGGAAGGCGCGTCAGCGGAGGCGGAACGCCTTCATCACCCGCAGGGAGGCGCTCATGAAGGCCGCGTACTTCTCGTCGTCCATGCCGAGCGACGGGGCCATGGGCAGCAGCCGCTGGGTGGCGACGGTCTGCGCCTCGGTGTACTTGAGGATGCCCTCCGAGCCGTGCCGGCGGCCCACCCCGGAATCGCCCATGCCGCCCATCGGCGACTGGACGCTGCCGTAGGCGGCGGCGTAGCCCTCGTTGACGTTCACCGTGCCGGTGCGCAGCCGGGCGGCGATCTCGCGGCCCCGGCGGGTGTTCTTGGTCCAGACGCTGGAGTTGAGGCCGTAGGGGGTGGCGTTGGCCAGCGCGACCGCCTCGTCCTCGTCGGTGAAGCGGTAGACGGAGACGACGGGGCCGAAGGTCTCCTCGCCGCAGACGGCCATGGGCGCGGTGACGCCCTCCAGGACGGTCGGCTCGTAGAACAGCGGGCCGACGTCGGGGCGTGCTCTGCCGCCGACCAGGACCTTGGCGCCCTTGGCGATGGCGTCGTCCACGTGCCGCACCACGTTCTCCAGCTGCCGTCGCGAGACGAGCGATCCCATGTCGGCGCCGTAGGCGAGCGCCGAGCCCAGGCGCAGCGCCCTGGTGCGTGCGGTGAACCGCTCCAGGAAGGCGTCGGCGACCGAGGCGTGCACGTAGAGCCGCTCGATGGAGATGCACAGCTGCCCGGCCGAGGAGAAGGCCGCTCGCACCGCGCCCTCGGCCGCGTGGTCGAGGTCGGCGTCCTCCAGCACCAGCATGGCGTTCTTGCCGCCCAGCTCCAGCGAGGTCCCCACCAGGCGGAACGCGGCCCGCTGGGCGACCTCGCGGCCGGTACGGGTGGAGCCGGTGAAGGAGACGTAGTCGGCGTGGTCGACGACGGCCGGGCCGACGACCGGCCCCTCGCCGATCACGATCTGCCAGACGTCGGCGGGCAGTCCGGCCTCGATCAGCAGGTCGCGCGCCCACAGGGCGGTCAGCGCGGTCTCGGTGTCGGGCTTCATGACGACGGCGTTGCCGGCGGCGAAGGCGGGCAGGGCGTCGCCGACCGACAGCTCCAGCGGGTAGTTCCACGGGGCGATCTGCCCGACCACGCCCTTGGGGTGGCGCAGCTCCCGTACCCGGGTGAGCACCGGGATGGCGCCGGTGTGGTTGCGGGGGCGCAGGTACGCCGGGGCCTTGCGGCCGTAGTGGCGGGCGGCGACGGCGACCGCCTGCACCT
This sequence comes from Streptomyces sp. SS8, assembly GCF_054072955.1. Classification (NCBI taxonomy): domain Bacteria; kingdom Bacillati; phylum Actinomycetota; class Actinomycetes; order Kitasatosporales; family Streptomycetaceae; genus Streptomyces; species Streptomyces sp. SS8. The sequence continues at coordinate 222,486 of NZ_JBSVCZ010000007.1, read as the reverse complement.
CCTCGTGGGCGTGCAGCCGCGTCTTGCCGGTCTCCAGCTGGACCAGGTCCAGCACCTCCGGCTGGCGGGCCAGCAGCAGGTCGTGGAAGCGCAGCAGGACGGCGGCGCGCTCGCGTACCGGCCGCGCCGCCCACGCCCGCTGCGCCTCGCGGGCCCGGGCGTAGGCCTCGGCGACCTCGGCGGGGGTGGATTCGGGCAGGTCGGCCAGCTTCTCACCGGTGAAGGGGGTGTGGCAGGCGGTGCGGCCGCTGCCCGTCAGACCTCGGGTCAGCCGGGCGACCAGCTCGCCGGTCACCACCTCGGCGGCGGTACGGGCGGCGGCGGGAGCGGTGGCGACCGGGTTGCCGGCCGTCGTGGGCGCGGCCGGCGCGGCGGGGGCCGCGGCGACCGCGGGGGCGTCGGGGGCGGTGCCCGTCGTCTGCGCCGCCCCGGTGGCGGCGGTACCTGGCGAATCCGTCATACCGGGGAGGGTACGGCGTGGGAAACCTTCTGTGTACCCGGCGGTAACCACTTTTCACGGAATCCGCCAGTGATCACTGGCGCAGACCGCGCGCATGTGGGCGGAGGAGCGGAGAACGGCCCGGGAAACGGCCGGGAAACGGTCCTGGACGCCGGGGCCGGAGCGCGGCCGGGCGCGGCTCAGCCGGTGGCGCGGTAGGTGTCGGCGATCGTGTCGAAGACGCGGTCGATGTCGTCCCTCCGGCTCTCCGGCCCCCTGACCAGCACCGAGTGGTAGCGGCCGTCCAGGATGACCGCCCGGTCGCACATGTAGGTGCTGTCCGCGCCCTCGCGCCAGCTGAACCGGCCCTCGGCCATCACCGTCCGGCCCACCTGTATCCGCCGCATCCCGGAGCTGGTCGCCCAGTCCGCGGCGCGGTACGCGTCCAGCTCCCGCTGGTCGTCGGTGAGGTACGCCATCGCGTCCGAGCCGTACTCCTCGGTGGTGTCCCGTCCGGACACCACGACGATCTCCAGGCCCCCGTGTGTGAAGACCGTCCGCCCCCGGCCGTCCGGCCCCGTCCGCCGGGCCTCCTCGGGGAGCGCGATCCGGAAGCCGGACGCGTCCTTGTGCAGCTTGTAGCCGTCGAGCCCCTCCACCGGATCGCCGGCCTGCGGCCGCTCGGTGCCGGGCTCCTTCGAGCCCTCGGGCCCGTCCGGGCCTCCGTCCTCGTCCTCCGGCGGCGGGGCTTCCTCGCCGGGCTCCCCGTGCTCCCCCGGCTGCTCCGGCTGCGCGCCCACGCTGCCGGGCCGCCGGTCGGCGCTGTTCCCGGAGGGGCCTGCGCCGCCGGGCATGTACACGGCCGCGTACACCAGCGTCCCGGTCAGCAGCAGGAGGATCAGCCCGACCAGGAGCATGCCCAGCCGGCGCGGCGACCTCTGCTTCCGGGCGCGCCGGTGCCGGGCGTGGGTGGCCACCGGGGACCGCTCCGCCCGCTTCCTGCGCACCAGCTCGCCCCGCCGCCTTATGATCGGCAGCCGCCTGGGGTCGGCGGGCCGGCCCGCCTCCAGCGGGAGCGGCGCGGTGACCGTGTGCAGCCCGACCTCGGGCTCGGGCGCGGAGCGGATCAGGGAGCGCAGCCAGCCGCCCAGTTCCTCGAAGTCGGGCCGCTCGGTCGGGTCCTGGCGCAGCAGCGACTCCACGACGGGCCGCAGCGCACCGCACTCCTCGGCGAACGCGGGCGGCTCGGCGCACACCATCTGCACCAGCTCGGCCGCCGACTCCTCGGGGTAGGGGGCGTGCCCCTGGACGGCCCGGAACAGCAGCGCGCCCAGGCCCCACAGATCGGCCGCCGGGCCGACCGGCGGGGCCAGCCGCCAGTTCTCGTAGACGGGCCCGGCCTGCTCGGGGGCCCAGCGCTCGGTGACGGCGCCGACGATCGCCATCCTGGTCTGGCGGGCGCGTTCGGCGGCGAGCGCGGTGGTGGGGCCGCGGTAGCGGTCGCCGCCCTCCTCGCCCCAGCCCGGCGCGGGCGGCGTCCGCTCGCCGTGCGGCTCCTCGCCGAACGCCCCGTCGCCGTACGCCTCACCGCCGAACGCCCCGTCGCCGTACGCCTCACCGTACGGGGCCGAGCCGCCGGGGGGCACCGGGCGCAGGTCCCCGGCCTGTCCGCCGGCCTCGCCCCTGCGCGCCTCGACCTCGGCCCGGGCCGCGGCGGCGCGCGTACCGGCCCGGTACGCGGCGATGGCGCCGCTGCGCGCGGCGCGCTCGGCGGCCGGGCCGCCGGGCTCCGGACGCCCGCCGCCGTGGGGGGTGTGGTGGCCGTGTGCCGCGTGCTCCCCCGCCTCAGGGCCCTCGTCGGCGCCGGGGCCGGCCAGCTGGCGGGGCACACCGCCCGTCGCAGGGCCCTGGCCCGCCCCCCGGTAGCCGGGCGGCAGGCCGGGGACGCCGGCCCCGGGCACCTCGTCCGCCGAACCGTCCGCGGGGCCGTCCACATGGCCGCGCGGCAGCACGCTCGGCGGCGCCGGGAGGGGGTCGTACCCGCACAGGGCCTCCTCCGCCGCGCCGGCGGCCAGCCCGGTGAGCACGGCCCGGCCGTCGTCGCAGACGAGGACGGTGCGGGGGGTGATGTTGCGGTGGACCCAGCCGTGCGCGTGGACCGCGCGCAGGGCCGTGAGCAGGTCGGCCGCCAGCTCCGCCGCCCGGTGGGGGCTCAGCGGGCGCTCGGCCAGCAGGGCGGCCAGCGGCCGGGCCGCGACCAGTTCGCTGACGATCCACAGGCCGTCGCCCTCGACGAAGACGTCGAAGACCTGATCGAGCCGCGGGTGGTCGGGTATCCGGGAGGCGGCCAGCGCCGCCTCCACCGCGCGCCGCACGGCGGGATCGGCCGGGCGCCGCGTGGCGCGGCCGGCGCGGTCGTGCCCGTAGCCGCCCCCGCCGACGAACTCGGCCTCGACGACCTCCGGCAGCGGCACCTGGCGGACCAGCACCTCCTGCCCGCTGGCCGTGTCGTACGCGCGGGACTCCACCAGCTCGTACTCGTCCGACGGCGGACGCGGCAAGCGGTACCGCCCGGCCAGCAGCCGACCCGAGTACTCGTCCACGGCGCCCTCCCCACACGGACTGATGCCCTACGGCCCGTCAGGATCCGTTCCCGCGGGCCGGATCGAGGACGCACAGGGTCTGCGTACTATCACGATACGTGCCCGGGCGGCCTCGCGTCGCCCGTCGGCCGGTTGTCCGTCTCAGTCCCGGGGGCGGAACGTCCGGAACGCGGTCTCGCGCACCGTGCGGCACTCCTCGCCGTCCCACTTCTCCGCCTCACAGGTGATCATGATGGCGTAGCCGTGGGTGTCGTCGACCCGGAAGCCGCGGTTGAGGACGCGCACCCGCTTCCCGCTCTCCACGCGTTCGAACGTCCAGTCCGCGACGGTCGGGTAGTCCCGCCACTTCACGGGCTCGATGTCCACCAGGGAGTAGCCGGTGCTGCTGCCGCGCACGGCGGGCTCCAGGGAGCGCCAGGCGCCCGCCGCGCTGTCCCCGGGGCTGCCGTTGAAGTCGACCTGGATCTTGGGGTAACCGCCGCCGCGCGGGGCGTACTTGCCGCCGGAGTTCCTTCCCGCTATCCCGGCGCGCTCGTAACCCTCGGGCATGGCCATCGAGAAGTGGAAGCGGTCGTCGGTGACCTTCTCGTAGCCCTCGGGCAGCCCCTCGCCGCCCTGTCCGCCCTTGCCGCCGTCCTCGCCGCCTTCCCGCTTCTCCCCGTCGTCCTTCCCGCCGTCCTCGTCGGCGGACGGCTCGGAGGAGGGCTCGGTGGACGGCTCGGAGGGGGAAGCGCCCGGCCCGCCGTCCTTGCCGTCCTGCCCGTCCCCACCGGAGTCCTGCCCGGCGGTCGGGTCCGCGGACGTGCCGGATCCGGCCCGTCCGCCGGGCTCGTCGTCACCCGCGAACGCGACGGCCAGGACGGTGCCGAGCAGGGCCAGCACCACGACGGCGACCACCGCGAGCCCGGCGGGCTGACGCGCCATACGGGCCGCGCGGGCCAAACCGGCCGGGACGGCGGTGGTGGCCGCGCTCCCGCCGGCCGCCCCGGGGGCGCCCGCGGCGGCCTTGCCGCCGGTCTTCTCCCCGGTCCCTTCGGCCTTCTCCTCCCCGGCCCTGGGCTCCTCGCCGCGCCCGGCCGGGGCTGTCGCCGCGGCCGCGCGTACGGACCGCAGCGCCTCGCGCAGCCGCTCCCCGCCCGTGCCGTTCGAGCCCGAAGCACCGGACGCACCGGACGCACCGGACGCACCGGCGCCCGCCCCGGCCACCGGGAGCACGGTCGTACGGGTGCCCTCCGGCTCCTCCTTCTTCTTCTCTCCCCCGGCCCCCGGCCCGCGGGCCGCGCGCTCCAGCAGCGCCCGCGCGCCCGGCTCATCCAGCCGCTTGTCCGGGTCCTTGTCCAGCAGGCCGTGGATGACCGCCTCCAGGGCACCGGCGCGCTCGGGGGGCTCCAGCGGCTCGGTCATCACCGCGGTCAGGGTGGCGATCGCCGACCCCTTGTCGTACGGCGGGTGGCCCTCCACCGCCGCGTACAGCAGCCCGCCCAGCGACCACAGGTCGGACGGCGGGCCGGGGCGCTGACCGCGCGCCCGCTCCGGCGCTATGTAGGAGGGCGCGCCGACCAGCATGCCGGTGGAGGTGAGGGAGGGGTCGCCCTCGATCTGGGCGATGCCGAAGTCGGTGAGGACGACCCGGCCGTCCTCGTCCGCGATCAGGACGTTGGAGGGCTTCACGTCGCGGTGCAGGATGCCCTCGCGGTGCGCGGCGCGCAGCACGTCGAGGATCGCCAGGCCCACCTCGGCCGCCCGTCGCGGCTCCAGCGGGCCGTCCTCGCGCAGCACGTCGGCCAGGGAGCGGCCGTCGATCAGCTCCATGACGATCCAGGGGCGGTCGTCCTCGTCGACCACGTCGTAGACGGTGACGGCGCTGCTGCTGCGGATGCGCGCGATGGCCTTGGCCTCACGCAGCGTGCGGGTGATCAGCCGGCGCTTCTCCTCCTCGTCGATGCTGGAGGGGAAGCGCAGTTCCTTCACCGCGACGGTACGGCCCAGGACCTCGTCCTCGGCCCGCCACACGGTGCCCATCCCACCGCGGCCCAGGACGTCGCCCAGCCGGTAGCGCCCGCCCAGCAGCCGTCCGGCCTTCTTGCCGCGGCCGTCCACGTCGCTCATGCGTCCCCTCACACTCAGCCCGCCCCAGCAGTGGCCCCATTCTCCCCCACGGGGCGGACCGCGGTGCACGCGGCCGGGGACACACAACCGGAACGGCGGTGCGCGGGGCCCGGGCTGACGCCCCGGCATCCGCGGACGCGCCGGGCGTGCCCGCCCACCGCCCGCGCGGCGGCCGCCGGTGACGGTCCGTCACCGGCGGCCGGTCCGTCACAGCGGCTGGAGCGGCACGATGTCCGGCGCGCCCAGGCGGGCGGCGTCGGCGGTCTGGTCGTCGGGCTGGCGCTGGGACTCCCGCTCGGCCTCGACCCGCTTGTGGTAGTGCTCCACCTCGCGGTCGATCTGCCCGGCGTCCCAGCCGAGCACCGGGGCCATCAGCTCGGCGCACTCCCGCGCGCTGCGCGTGCCGCGGTCGAAGGTCTCGATGGAGATGCGGGTGCGGCGGGTGAGGACGTCGTCCAGGTGGCGCGCGCCCTCGTGCGTGCAGGCGTACACCACCTCCGCCCTGAGGTAGTCGTCCGCGCACGGCAGCGGCTCGCCCAGGCTCGGGTCGGCGGCGACCAGTTCCAGCACCTCGTCGGTCAGCGAGCCGTACCGGCCCAGCAGATGCTCCACGCGCGCCACGTGCAGCCCGGTGCGGGCGGCGATGCGGGCGCGGGCGTTCCACATCGCGTGGTAACCCTCGGCCCCGACCAGCGGCACCTCCTCCGTGGTGCACTCGGCGACGCGGTGGTCGAGCCCGTGGACGGCCTCGTCGACCGCGTCCTTGGCCATCACCCGGTACGTCGTGTACTTGCCGCCCGCGACGACCACCAGGCCCGGCACCGGGTGGGTGACGGTGTGTTCGCGCGAGAGCTTGCTGGTGGCGTCCGACTCCCCGGCGAGCAGGGGGCGCAGTCCGGCGTACACGCCCTCCACGTCGTCGCGGGTGAGCGGTACGGCCAGCACCGAGTTGACGCGGTCGAGCAGGTAGTCGATGTCGGCGCTGGAGGCAGCCGGGTGGGCCTTGTCCAGGTCCCATTCGGTGTCGGTGGTGCCGACGATCCAGTGCCGTCCCCAGGGGATGACGAACAGCACGCTCTTCTCGGTGCGCAGGATCAGCCCGGTGGTGGAGTGGATGCGGTCGCGGGGCACGACCAGGTGGATGCCCTTGGAGGCGCGGACGTGGAACTGCCCGCGTTCGGCGGTCAGCCGCTGGGTGTCGTCGGTCCACACGCCGGTGGCGTTGACGACCTGCCTGGCCCGGATCTCGTACTCGCCGCCCTGCTCCAGGTCCTCCACCCGGGCGCCGACCACGCGTTCGCCCTCGCGCAGGAAGCCCACCACGCGGGCCCGGTTGGCGGCGTGGGCGCCGTAGGCGGCGGCGGTGCGCACCAGGGCGGCCACGTAGCGGGCGTCGTCCATCTGCGCGTCGTAGTACTGCAGGGCGCCCACCAGCGCGTCCTTGCGCAGGGCGGGTGCCGCGCGCAGGGCCTGGCGGCGCGTCAGGTGCCGGTGGTGGGGCAGGCCGCGGCCGCGCCCGGAGGCCGTGGCGAGCACGTCGTACAGCGCGACGCCGGAGCCCGCGTACAGCCGCTCCCAGCCGCGGTGCCGCAGCGGGTAGAGGAAGGGGACGGGCCTGACCAGGTGGGGGGCGATCCGCTGGAGCAGCAGCCCGCGCTCCTTGAGCGCCTCGCGCACCAGCGCGAAGTCCAGCATCTCCAGATAGCGCAGCCCGCCGTGGATGAGCTTGCTGGAGCGGCTGGAGGTGCCCGAGGCCCAGTCGCGCGCCTCGACGATGCCCGTCGACAGGCCGCGGGTCGCCGCGTCCAGGACGGTGCCGGCGCCCACCACCCCTCCGCCGACGACCAGTATGTCCAGTTCGCGCTCCGACATGCGGGCGAGCGCCTCGGCCCGCTCGGCCGGTCCCAGTGCCGCTGTCCTCACGACTGCCTCCCTGATGTGCCGATGCCCCGGTCGATTGCCCGTCCGTACACCTGTCCGTATGTCTGTCCGTACCCGCCCTGGCACCTACCCGCTCGTCCGCCGATCGCACGACTTCGACCCGGGCGGACACCGCTCCGCACGCAATCCACCATATCTGTCATATATGCGCTTAACCTGACATCGCCCCATAAGCCAGCCAGCCCCACGATTCCGCCGACGGGGGAAGGGACGCCGCCTCATGCCCGCAGATCTCGCCGTCCTCGGTCTGGGTCGTCTGGGTCTTCCCGCGGCCCGGGCCGCCGCGGCCGCCGGTATCCGCACCATCGGCTACGACCCCGACGAGCACGCCGTGCGCGAGCTGGGCGCCGGCCGCCCGCCGGCGGGCGGCGGGCTGTCGGCGGCCGAGGTGCGCAAGATGGCCTCGGCCGGCTTCCGCGCCACCTCGGACCCGTCCGTGCTGGGCCGGGTCCGCACCGCCCTGATCTGCGCCCCCACCCCGCAGGGCGAGGGCCGCGCCCCGGACCTGGGCGCGGTACGGGCGGCGGCGCTCACGCTCGGTGAGCGGCTGCGCCCGAGGACCACGGTCGTGGTGGAGTCCGCCGTCCACCCCGGCGGCACCGAGGAGTACGTCGCCCCGCTGCTGGAGAAGGCCTCGGGGCTGCGGGCCGGGCACGACTTCCACCTCGCCTGCGCCCCCTCCCGCCTCGACCCCGGCAACCGCTCCCACGGCTACACCAACACCCCGCGGGTGATCGGGGGGCTGACCCCGGCCTGCACGGAGGCCGCCGCCGCCTTCTACGGGCGGCTGGTCGAGAAGGTGGTGCGGGCCCGCGGACTGCGCGAGGCCGAGACGACGGCGGTGCTGGAGACCAACTTCCGGCATGTGAACATCGCCCTGGTCAACGAGATGGCCGTGCTCTGCCACGACCTCGGCGTGGACCTTTGGGACGTGATCCGCTGCGCGGAGACCAAGCCGTTCGGCTTCCAGGCCTTCCGGCCGGGCCCGGGCGTGGGCGGCCACGGCGTCCCCGTCGACCCCGCCTGCCTGGACCGCGCGGGGCGCACCCCTGGCTACCCGCTGCGCCTGGTCGAGGTCGCACAGGAGGCCAACGCCCGGATGCCGCGCTATGTGGCCCAGCGCGCGGCGACCCTGCTCAACGAGCACGGCAAGTCGGCCCGCGGCGCCCGCGTCCTGCTGCTGGGCGTCACCTACAAGCCCGACCTGGCCGACCGGACCGGCTCCCCCGCCCCCGAGATCGCCCTGCGGCTGATGGAGCTGGGGGCACAGATCGGCTACCACGACCCGCATGTGCCGCAGTGGCGGGTGGCCGGCCGTCCCGTCCCGCGCGCCGACTCCCTCTACGAGGCCGCCGCCGCGGCCGACCTCACCCTGCTCCTCCAGCACCACCGCGTCTACGACCTGCAGAGTCTGTCGGCCAAGGCCCAGCTCCTGCTGGACACCCGCGGCGCCAGCCCGACGGGGGCGGCCCACCGGCTGTGACGCGGGCGCCCGGCGCGCGCACGGAAAAAGGGTCCGGGCCCGGTGGTGCGTCCACCGGGCCCGGACCCTTTTTCCGTCATGCGAGTCCTGTCACACGAGTCCCGCCATGCGGGTCCCGCCGTACGCGCGCGCCCGCGCTCAGCGGGAGACGGTGACCTCCACGCGCTGGAACTCCTTGAGCTCCGAGTAGCCCGTGGTGGCCATCGCCCGGCGCAGGGCGCCGAAGAAGTTCATGTGGCCCTCGGGGCTGTGCGAGGGGCCGAGCAGGATCTCCTCGGTGGTCCCGACCGTGCCGAGGTTGACGCGCCTGCCGCGCGGCACGTCCTCGTGGACGGCCTCCATGCCCCAGTGGTGCCCGTGGCCGGGCGCGTCGGTGGCGCGGGCCAGCGGGGAGCCCATCATCACCGCGTCCGCGCCGCAGGCGATGGCCTTGGGCAGGTCGCCGGACCAGCCCACGCCGCCGTCGGCGATGACGTGGACGTACCGGCCTCCGGACTCGTCCAGGTAGTCGCGGCGGGCCGCCGCCACGTCGGCGACGGCGGTGGCCATCGGCACCTGGATGCCCAGCACGTTGCGGGTGGTGTGCGCGGCGCCGCCGCCGAAGCCGACGAGCACGCCGGCCGCGCCGGTGCGCATCAGGTGCAGCGCGGCGGTGTACGTGGCGCAGCCGCCGACGATGACGGGGACGTCGAGCTCGTAGATGAACTGCTTGAGGTTGAGCGGTTCGGCCGCCGAGGAGACGTGCTCGGCGGAGACGGTGGTGCCGCGGATGACGAAGATGTCCACGCCCGCGTCCACGACCGCCTTGGAGAACTGCGCGGTGCGCTGCGGCGACAGCGCGGCGGCCGTCACCACGCCGGAGTCGCGCACCTCCTTGATCCGCCGGCCGATCAGCTCCTCCTGGATGGGGGCGGAGTAGATCTCCTGGAGCCGGCGGGTCGCCGCTGCCTCGTCCATCTCGGCGATCTCGTGGAGCAGCGGCTCGGGGTCCTCGTAACGCGTCCACAGGCCTTCGAGGTTGAGCACCCCCAGGCCGCCCAGCTCGCCGATGCGGATCGCGGTGCGCGGCGAGACGACCGAGTCCATCGGGGCGGCCAGGAACGGCAGCTCGAAGCGGTAGGCGTCGATCTGCCAGGCGATCGAGACCTCCTTCGGGTCCCGCGTGCGGCGACTGGGCACCACCGCGATGTCGTCGAAGGCGTACGCCCGCCTCCCGCGCTTGCCGCGGCCGATCTCGATCTCAGTCACGTGCTGTGCCCTTCCTACGGTCTACGCCCCCAGTATCCCCGAGCGGGGCACCGGGGGCGCGCACCGGGGGAGCCGGCGGCGGTCCGTCTCAGCGCCGGGAGTAGTTCGGCGCCTCGGTCGTCATCTGGACGTCGTGCGGGTGGCTCTCCTTGAGCCCGGCCGCGGTGATGCGCACGAAGCGGCCCTTCGCCTTCAGCTCCGGGACCGTCCGGCCGCCGACGTAGAACATCGACTGGCGCAGGCCGCCGACGAGCTGGTGCACCACCGCGCCCAGCGGGCCGCGGTAGGGGACCTGGCCCTCGACGCCCTCGGGGACGAGCTTGTCGTCGGCGGCGACCGCCTCCTGGAAGTAGCGGTCCTTGGAGTAGGACTTGGCCTGGCCGCGCGACTGCATCGCGCCCAGCGAGCCCATGCCGCGGTAGGACTTGAACTGCTTGCCGTTGATGAACAGCAGCTCGCCCGGCGACTCCTCGCAGCCCGCCAGCAGGCTGCCGAGCATCACGGTGTCGGCGCCGGCGACCAGGGCCTTGGCGATGTCGCCGCTGTACTGCAGCCCACCGTCGCCGATGACCGGGACGCCGCTCTCCCGCGCGGCGAGCGCGGCCTCGTAGATCGCGGTGACCTGCGGGACGCCGATGCCGGCGACGACGCGGGTGGTGCAGATCGAGCCCGGCCCGACGCCGACCTTGACGCCGTCGGCGCCGGAGTCGATCAGCGCCCTGGCCCCGTCGCGGGTGGCGACGTTGCCGCCGACCACGTCGACCGAGGAGTTGGACTTGATCTTGGCGACCATCTCGCCGACCAGCCTGGAGTGGCCGTGCGCGGTGTCCACGACGATGAAGTCGGCACCCGCCTCGATCAGCGCCTGGGCCCGCTCGAAGGCGTCGCCGGCCACACCGACCGCCGCGCCGACGATGAGGCGGCCCTCGGCGTCCTTGGCGGCGTGCGGGTACTTCTCCGCCTTGACGAAGTCCTTGACGGTGATCAGGCCCTTGAGCACGCCCTCGCCGTCGACCAGCGGCAGCTTCTCGATCTTGTGGCGGCGCAGCAGTTCCATGGCGTCCGCGCGCGAGATGCCCACCTTGCCGGTGACCAGCGGCATCGGCGTCATGACCTCGCGGACCTCGCGGCTGCGGTCGGTCTCGAAGGCCATGTCGCGGTTGGTGACGATGCCCAGCAGCTTGCCGGAGGCGTCGGTGACCGGCACGCCGCTGATGCGGAAGCGGCCGCACAGCTCGTCGGCCTCGCGCAGCGTGGCGTCGGGGCGGATGGTGATCGGGTCGGTGACCATGCCGGACTCCGACCGTTTGACCTGGTCGACCTGGTCGGCCTGGTCCTCGATCGAGAGGTTGCGGTGCAGCACGCCGACGCCGCCCTGCCGGGCCATGGCGATCGCCATGCGGGCCTCGGTGACCTTGTCCATCGCCGCGGAGATCAGCGGGACGTTCACCTTCACGTTGCGCGAGACGTACGAGGAGGTGTCGATGTCCTGCGGGGCCATGTCCGACTCGCCCGGCAGCAGCAGCACGTCGTCGTAGGTCAGCCCGAGTGCGGCGAACTTCGCGGGAACCCCGTCGGCACTGCTGTCACTGCCGACGTTGTCCGTCATGACGCCTTCCATGGCACCTTCCCCAATACTCTTGCCCGGCGCGGACGTCCATGCTAACGGGCTCGGGAGGAGCCCCGTACCGCCGCGGGACCCCGGCGGGATCGCCGCCGGAGCGCTCACCGGATGGCCGGACGGCCTGATGGCCGGATGACTGTGATCGGCCCCGGATCACTGCTCCGCGAGGGCGCGCAGCCGCGACAGGGCTCGATGCTGGGCAACGCGCACGGCCCCCGGGGACATTCCGAGCATCTGCCCGGTCTCCTCGGCGGTGAGCCCGACCGCCACCCGCAGCAGCACCAGTTCGCGCTGGTGCTCGGGAAGGTTGGCCAGCAGTTTCCTCGCCCACTCCGCGTCGCTGCTCAGCAGGGCCCGCTCCTCCGGGCCGAGCGAGTCGTCGGGCCGTTCGGGCATCTCGTCCGAGGGCACCGCCGTGCTGCCCGGTCCGCGCATGGCGGCCCGCTGCAGATCGGCGACCTTGTGCTGGGCGATGGCGACCACGAACGCCTCGAAGGGCTTGCCGGTGTCGCGGTAGCGCGGCAGGGCGCACAGCACCGCCAGGCACACCTCCTGCGCCAGGTCGTCCACGAAGTGCCGGGCGTCTCCGGGCAGCCGGGTCAGCCGCGTCCTGCAGTACCGCAGGGCGAGGGGGTGGACACGGGCGAGGAGGTCGTGGGTGGCCCGCTCGTCGCCCTCCACAGCGCGCCGGACGAGGGCACCGATCTCACCGCGGCCGTCGGCCGGGGATGGCGTCTCGTCGTCACGCATCGGTCCATGGTGCACCCGGCGCGGCCGTTCCGCCGCACCCCGTCCGTGGTTGTGCACTGAAGCGTTATGGGCAGGGGCACTCGCTGTCACGTCCCGCGCCCTCCCCTCACGCCCGGCCGTCACGTCCCCGAGGAACTCCATACATCCAGGATGCGGCACACCGGAGATTACGACACCGGCCCGTCTCCCGAAGGCCTCGCCTCCCGGTGCTCCGGGACCGGCGGGGCGCGCGGGGCGGCGTCAGGTGCGTGCGACGGCGCCTGTGGCGGGCCGAGGGCCCGGCGGCGCGGCGTGGGGGCACCCCCGGCCGGAGGCCGGGGGTGGGCGTGCCTGACGCCGCCCCGCGGACGGGACTTCCGGGAACGCCCTAGCGGACGAGACCCCAGCGGAAGCCGAGCGCCACGGCGTGCGCCCGGTCGGAGGCGCCGAGCTTCTTGAACAGCCTCCGCGCATGGGTCTTCACCGTGTCCTCGGACAGGAACAGCTCGCGGCCGATCTCGGCGTTGGAACGGCCGTGGCTCATGCCCTCCAGCACCTGGATCTCGCGGGCGGTGAGCGTCGGCGCGGCGCCCATCTCGGCCGAGCGCAGCCGCCTCGGCGCGAGCCGCCAGGTGGGGTCGGCCAGCGCCTGGGTGACCGTGGCCCGCAGTTCGGCGCGCGAGGCGTCCTTGTGCAGGTAGCCGCGGGCGCCGGCGGCGACGGCGAGCGCGACGCCGTCCAGGTCCTCGGCCACGGTCAGCATGATGATGCGGGCGCCGGGGTCGGCCGACAGCAGACGCCGCACGGTCTCGACACCGCCCAGGCCCGGCATCCGGACGTCCATGAGGATGAGGTCGGACCGGTCGGCGCCCCAGCGGCGGAGGACTTCCTCGCCGTTGGCCGCCGTCGTCACACGTTCCACGCCGGGCACGGTCGCGACCGCGCGGCGCAGCGCCTCTCGGGCAAGCGGGGAGTCGTCGCAGACGAGGACGGAAGTCATGATCGCCCTCCGCAGCTCATGCGCATCACCTTAGGCCTCCAGGGCTGGTACGAATCGTCACCTGTGCGGTTGACCGCCCCGGACATCCGTCCGGCACTTGTCTGTGTCAACCGCCTCCGCACACTCAACGACGGTCACCCGAAAGAGTTACGGTCTCCGGCGCCCGCTTTCAACACCCTACGTGATGGCGTCGACACGGAGGGGCTATCCCGCGCAGATCAGCAGCCGTGTCGTCATTTGCCCTGTTTGGCGGGTTTTCTTTTTATTACTCGCGTATGTCCCGAAAATCTCGAAGATGCATATTTACATCTACTCATACCGTGGATGTACGGTCGTGACTGTTCTCGACTGGTTCACCAGCATCAGTTCGCTTCGAGAGGACAAGCCATGGCAGATTTCTCCCGCCTTCCGGGTCCCAACGCCGATCTGTGGGACTGGCAGCTGCTGGCCGCCTGTCGAGGAGTCGACAGCTCGCTGTTCTTCCACCCCGAGGGGGAGCGCGGAGCGGCCCGCAGCGCACGCGAGGCGTCCGCGAAGGAGGTGTGCATGCGCTGCCCGGTCCGGGCGGAGTGCGCCGCCCACGCGCTCACCGTGCGTGAGCCGTACGGGGTGTGGGGCGGACTGACCGAGGACGAACGCGAGGAGCTCATGGGCCGGGCCCGCACCAGGCTGATCGGCGTGGCCGGGGTGTAGCGCGCCGCTCCCCCGCACGCCCTTCCGAGTGCTCCCCCGGCGCCCGGCGCGGGCGCGGGCGCCGGACGGGCCGGGCCCGTTCCGCGTCAGCGGCGGGCCGAGTCCGACAGCCGGTCCAGCATGGCCGCGACCGCCGGCACCCGGGCGAGGTCCGGCAGCGTCAGCGCCACCACCTCGCGCCGCACCTCGGGGCTGATGCCCACGGTCCGCACGCCCCGGGGCCGCACCGACTCCACCGCGAGCTCCGGCAGCACGGCCACGCCCAGCCCAGCCCCCACCAGCCCCACCAGGGCCGGGTAGTCGTCGGTGGCGAAATCGATCCGCGGGGTGAAGCCCGCCCTCTCGCACACCTCCACCAGATGACCGCGGCAGAGCGGGCAGCCCGCGATCCAGGACTCCCCGGCCAGTTCCGCCAGCCCGACGTCCTTCCCCGCCCGCGCCGCACGCGCCAGACGGTGGCCCTCGGGGACCAGTCCCACCAGCCGCTCGGTCAGCAGCGGCCGTACCACCAGATCCCCCCACTCCGGGTCGCTCTCCACCGGTCCGGCGGCGTCCGGGTACCGGTAGGCGAGGGCGATGTCGCACTCGCCCTCGCGGAGCGCCTCCACCGAGCGCGGCGGCTGCGCCTCGGTCAGCGACACCCGGGCCCCGGGGTACTCCGCCCGCATCGCGGCGACGGCCGCGGGCACGATCGCGGAGCTGGCGCTGGGGAAGGACACCAGCCGGACCCGGCCCGCCCGCAGCCCGGCGATGGCGGCCACCTCCTCCTCGGCGGCGGCCAGACCGGCCAGGATCCCCGCCGCGTGCCGCACCAGCGCCTCGCCGGCCTCGGTCAGGCGCGTCTCACGGCCCGCGCGCACCAGCAGCGCGGTGCCCGCGGCCTGTTCCAGGACCTTCATCTGCTGGCTGACGGCGGGCTGCGTACAGCCCAGCGCGCGGGCGGCGGCCGAGAGGGAACCGGTACGGGCCACCGCGCGCAGCACACGGAGATGGCGTGCCTCGATCACTCCCCCACCATAAGCAGTCACCGGCGCACGGCCCCCTGTCCGTTTCGCGCGCCCGCGGGCGTCCTTCTACCCTGCGCGGCATGCGGCTTCTCTCCGTGAACCTCGCCCGCCCCCGGTCCGTCGGCTACACCAGCGCTCCGGGCGGCCTCACCGGCATCGACAAACGCCCGGCCGACGGCCCGGTCGCCGTTTCCGCCCCCGGCTCCGGCGGCGGCAGCGGACTGGCCGGGGACCTCATCGGCGACCCGGACTTCCACGGTGGCGACGACCAGGCGGTGTACGCCTTCGCCCGGGAGGACCTGGACGGCTGGGAGAAGGTCCTCGGCCGCGAACTGCCGGGCGGTGTCTTCGGCGAGAACCTCACCACCGCCGGCGCCGACGTGAACGGTGCGCTGATCGGCGAGCGCTGGCGGATCGGGCCGGACGCGGTGCTGGAGGTCTCCTGTGCCCGCACCCCCTGCCGCACCTTCGCCGGCCGGCTGGGGGAGATGGGGATCCTGCCGACGGAGCGGGGGGCGGGGTGGATGAAGGCGTTCACCCGGGCCGCCGCGCCCGGGGCGTACCTGCGGGTGGCCGAGCCCGGCGAGATCCGCGCCGGGGACCGGATCGAGGTCCTGCACCGGCCCGGCCACGGGGTGACCGTCTCCCTGCTCTTCCGCGCCCTGACCACCGAGCGTTCGCTGCTCCCCCGCATCCTGGCCGCCGGCGGCGCGCTGGCCTCCGCCGCACGGGAGGAGGCGCTGAAGTACACCGCGAAGTACGCCTCCTGACGCATCCGGCGCACGGCCCGCCGGCCCCGGCCGGATAGCGTGCCCGTATGACGACTGCACTGATCACAGGGGCCACGGCCGGTATCGGCGCCGCCTTCGCCCGGCGGCTGGCACGCGACGGGCACAACGTGGTGCTGGTCGCCCGGGACACCGAGCGGCTGCGGCGGCACGCCACCGAACTGCACGACCGGCACGGCGTCGAGGCGTCCATAATCACCGCCGACCTGGCCACCGACGAGGGCATCGCGGCGGTCGAAGAGCGGCTCGGCGACCGGAAGCACCCGGTGGACCTGCTGGTCAACAACGCCGGATTCGGCAACAGGGGCCGCTATCTGGAGGTTCCGATGGCGGACGAGCTGCGCATGCTCAAGGTGCACTGCGAGGCCGTGCTGCGGCTGACCTCGGCCGCCGCGGAGCGCATGCGCGAGCGGGGCCGCGGCGGCGTCGTCAACGTGGCCTCGGTGGCGGCCTTCGTACCGCGCGGCACCTACGGCGCCTCCAAGGCATGGGTCGTGCAGTTCACCCAGGGCGCGGCGCGGGACCTGGGACCGTCGGGGGTGCGGCTGATGGCGCTGTGCCCGGGTTTCGTGCGCACCGAGTTCCACCGGCGTGCGGGGATGTCGGCACAGAGCGTGCCGGGCTGGATGTGGCTGAACGCCGACCGGGTGGTGGACGCGGCCCTGGAGGACCTGGCCAGGGGGAAGACGCTGTCCGTGCCGGACCCGCGCTACAAGGCCCTGCTGGGTCTGGCCCGGCTGGCGCCGCGCGGCCTGGTCTCGCGCGCCTCCTCCACCACCGGGCGCTTCAGCCCGAGGTGAGGGGCGTGCCACCGTTCTTACGGCCGCCCCGCTCCTACGGCGGCCCCGGCCCGGTCCCGCACACGGACGCGACGAGGCCCGGTCCCCCGGCACACCGGGGGACCGGGCCTCGTCACAGCGGCGGACGTACCGCGGAGCCCGTGCCTCAGTGGGCGTGGCCGTGACCGTGGCCGGCGGCCTCCGGCTCCTCCTCGGCCGGCTTCTCGACGACCAGGGTCTCGGTCGTCAGCAGCAGCGACGCGATGGAGGCGGCGTTCTCCAGGGCGGAGCGGGTGACCTTGACCGGGTCGATGACGCCGGCCTTGACCAGGTCGACGTACTCGCCGGTCGCGGCGTTGAAGCCGTGGCCCTTCTCCAGCTCGGCGACCTTGGAGGTGATGACGTAGCCCTCCAGGCCGGCGTTCTCGGCGATCCAGCGCATCGGCTCGACCAGGGCGCGGCGGACGACCGCGACACCGGTGGCCTCGTCGCCGTCCTTGCCCAGGCTGTCTTCCAGCACCTTGGAGGCGTGGACCAGCGCGGAGCCTCCGCCGGAGACGATGCCCTCCTCGACCGCGGCGCGGGTCGCGGAGATGGCGTCCTCCAGACGGTGCTTCTTCTCCTTGAGCTCGACCTCGGTGGCCGCGCCCACACGGATCACGCACACGCCGCCGGCCAGCTTCGCGAGACGCTCCTGGAGCTTCTCGCGGTCCCAGTCGGAGTCGGTGGTCTCGATCTCGGCCTTGATCTGCGCGACGCGGCCCTGCACGTCCTCGCCCTTGCCGCCGCCGTCGACGATGGTGGTGTCGTCCTTGGTGACGGTCACGCGGCGGGCGGTGCCCAGCACGTCCAGACCGGCCTGGTCGAGCTTGAGGCCGACCTCCTCGGCGATGACGGTGGCGCCGGTCAGCGTCGCCATGTCGCCGAGCATCGCCTTGCGGCGGTCGCCGAAGCCCGGGGCCTTGACGGCCACCGCGTTGAAGGTGCCGCGGATCTTGTTGACCACCAGCGTGGAGAGGGCCTCGCCCTCGACGTCCTCGGCGATGATCAGCAGCGGCTTGGAGCTGTTGGTCTGGATGATCTTCTCCAGCAGGGGCAGCAGGTCCTGGATGGAGGAGATCTTGCCCTGGTGGATCAGGATGTAGGGGTCGTCGAGGACGGCCTCCATACGCTCCTGGTCGGTGACCATGTAGGGCGACAGGTAGCCCTTGTCGAAGGCCATGCCCTCGGTGAAGTCCAGCTCCAGACCGAAGGTGTTGGACTCCTCGACGGTGATGACGCCGTCCTTGCCGACCTTGTCCATCGCCTCGGCGATCAGCTCGCCGACCTGCTTGTCCTGGGCGGACAGCGCGGCCACGGCGGCGATGTCGGACTTGGAGTCGATCGGGCGGGCGGTGGCGTGCAGGTCGTCGGAGACGGCCTTGACCGCGGCGTCGATCCCCTTCTTCAGGGCGGCCGGGGAGGCGCCGGCGGCGACGTTGCGCAGGCCCTCGCGGACCAGTGCCTGGGCCAGCACGGTGGCGGTGGTGGTGCCGTCACCCGCGATGTCGTTGGTCTTGGTCGCCACCTCCTTCACGAGCTGGGCGCCCAGGTTCTCGTACGGGTCGTCGACCTCGACCTCGCGGGCGATGGTGACACCGTCGTTGGTGATGGTCGGGGCACCGAACTTCTTGTCGATGACGACGTTGCGGCCCTTGGGGCCGATCGTCACCTTCACGGTGTCGGCGAGCTTGTTGACACCGCGCTCGAGGGCGCGACGGGCGTCCTCGTCGAACTTCAGGATCTTCGCCATGGTTGCTTGGGTCCTCTCGGAGTCCTCGTCAAAGGAACCGCGCCCCGGCCCCGGACGTCTCGGACGCGGGTACCAGGGCGCGGATCACAGGCAGTCTTCGCGGTGCTTACTTCTCGATGATCGCGAGAACGTCGCGCGCCGAGAGGACGAGGTACTCCTCGTTGTTGTACTTCACCTCGGTGCCGCCGTACTTGCTGTACAGCACGATGTCGCCGACCTTCACGTCGAGCGGCAGGCGGTTGCCGTCCTCGAAACGGCCCGGACCGACGGCGAGGACGGTGCCCTCCTGGGGCTTCTCCTTCGCGGTGTCCGGGATGACCAGGCCGGAAGCCGTGGTCTGCTCGGCGTCGAGCGGCTGGACCACGATGCGGTCCTCGAGCGGCTTGATGGCAACCTTGGAGCTGGTGGCGGTCGTCACGATCCGACCTCCCCCTTCGGAGATCTCGGCGGGGTTTGGATGTCTGGGGTGGCGACCTGGTAGATCCGTCGTCGCGGGTGCCGGATCTGCCCGTCGCTTGAGCTGGCACTCTCCATGGGGGAGTGCCAATGCTGAGACTATGACGGCGTTAGCACTCAGTCAACCGGAGTGCCAGCGCACGGCGCGTTGCGCGCCGGTGCGCCGGTACGCTGACCCCGTACCGCGTCACAGGTGCCCGCCCGTCAAGGAGTACCGCCGATGACAGCAGAGCCCCTGCCCGACTGGTTCTATCCGCCGCCCGGCGGCTGGACCGCCGACGACCTGGACCGGCTCCCACCGGACGCCCCGCGCTTCGAGCTGATCGACGGAGCCCTCGTGATGAGGTCCCCGCAGACCTCGTTCCACGGCCAGGTGACGCGGCGACTGTCCAACGCCATAGAACTCGCGGCCCCCCACGGCCTGTGGGTCGAGTTCGAGATGACGATCCGGCTGGGGAAGCGCCAACGCCCGGAGCCCGACATCCTCGTCGTCAGCGGTCCGCCACATGACGAACGCACCGCGTACCTCCCCGAGGAGGTCGTCCTCGTCGTCGAGATCGTCTCCGAGGAGTCGGCCGTGCGGGACCGCGAGACCAAACCGCTGAAGTACGCCCGGGCCGGTATCCGCCACTTCTGGCGAGTGGAGAAGGAAGACCGCAAGCCAGTCGTGCACGTCTACGAGCTCGACGACACCACCGGCGCATACGTCCCCACCGGGATTCACCGCGACAAGCTCGTCCTCCCGGTGCCCTTCCCCATGGACATCGACCTGACCACGTTGTACCGCGCGCCGCGGTGACGGGCCGATGAGCACCAACCCGGCCGTCGGCGACCCCGTCTCCGTCTTCCACCGTCTGCTGACCGACGAGGGACAGGCCCTGCTGGCGAAGCTGCGGTCCTACGACCCCGGGCGGGAGCTGGCCGTCGCCACCCGGCTGCGCCGCGACCACCCGGCCGGGCTGGTCTCGGCGGCCCTCGCCCAGGCCCGGCTGCGGCAGCGGGCGGCGGCGAAGTTCGGGGCCGACGACGCGGCGCGGATGTACTTCACCCCCGACGGCGTGGAGCAGGCCACCCGCGCGAGCGTGGCCGCGTACCGCGCCGGCCGTTTCGCCGCCCTGGGGGTGCGGCGGCTGGCCGACCTGTGCTGCGGCAACGGCGGCGACGCCATCGCGCTGGCCCGCGCCGGGATCGAGGTCCTGGCCGTCGACCGCTCCCCGCTGGCCTGCGCCGTCGCCCGGGCCAACGCCGGGGCGCTGGGCCTGTCCGACCTGATCGAGGTGCGCTGCGCGGACGTGACGGAGGTGGACGCGTCCGGCTTCGACGCCGTCTTCGCCGATCCGGCCCGCCGCGGCGGACGCGGCCGGATCTTCGACCCCGAGGCGTACTCGCCGCCGCTGTCCTGGGCGGTGGAGGCCGCCCGGCGCGCCCCGCTCGCCGCGCTGAAGGTGGCCCCCGGCATCCCGCACGAGGCGGTGCCGGAGGGCGCGGCGGCGGAGTGGATCTCCGACGGAGGGGACGTGAAGGAGGCCGTGCTGTGGTTCGGCGCCGCCTCGCGCGGGGCGCCCCGGGTGCGCGCCACCCTGCTGCCCGGCCCCCGCACCCTGGACTCCGCCGGCCTGCCGGATCCGCCCTCCGGCCCCGTCGGCCGCTATCTGTACGAGCCGGACGGCGCGGTGATCCGCGCGCATCTGGTCGCGGAGGTGGCCGAGCTGGTCGGCGGACGCCTGATCGACCCGACGATCGCCTACGTCACCTCCGAGGAGCACCGCCCGACGCCGTACGCGACCGCGTACGAGATCACCGACACCCTCCCCTTCAACGTCAAGCGGCTGAAGGCGCTGCTGCGCGAGCGCGGCGTCGGGACGCTGACGGTCAAGAAGCGCGGCTCGGCGGTCGAACCGGAGGAGCTGCGCCGGAAGGTGAAGCCGTCCGGCCCGCACTCGGCCACCGTCTTCCTCACCCGCGCCGCGGGCGCCCCGACGATGCTTCTTGGCCACCCGCTCCGCTGAAGAGGACACCCGTACGGGTGATGGTCACACGTTCCGGTCCGAGCACCGCACGGGTCGGCGAACAATCGCTCGCGGGGCACCCGGTGCGGCGTAGCCTGACATCAGCGACACGGGGAGGACAGCCATCGCCGCCGATCCCATCACCGAGCCGATGAACGAGCCGATGAACGAGCCGCATGACCCCATCGATCTGTTGGCCGCGCTCGAAGGGGCATCCGATGTGCCGCTGCGGGCCGAGTACATCGAAGGAATCCCCGTCTTGACGCCACCGGTCGACCACAGGCACAACGCGGGTGCCTTCCGGATCGCCGTCCAGCTCTCCTCTGCTGGAGCGCACTTCGCGGGCATTGGCAACGGCTACTGCGCCGATACACGAGGTGGAGCCGTAAGAACCCTCGTGATCCCGGACTTCTATGTCATGCGCCGTGAACCCACCGAACTCGACGAGGCGTACCGCAGGGCTCACCGGGGCTGGTACTCCATCGAACTGCTCGCGCTGGCCGGGGAGATCACCTCCACCAACCACGAGACCGACACCGGGCCGAAGTACCGCGGCTACGCCGCGGCCGGCGTGCCCGTCTACGTGCTCGTCCACCGGCAGGAGAAGAAGGCGTACGCCTTCTCCGACCCGGTGCGGGAGGAGGACCCGGCCAAGGCCCACTACGCGACACGGGTCGAGGTGGACCTCGGCCGGCTCCTCCCCCTGCCCGACCCCTACCCGCCGCTGGACACCGCTCCGCTGCTGGAGAGCCGGGACTGAGGCCGCGCGGCCGGTCACGGCACGTCGGCGTCCGCGCTCTCGAAGCGCCAGCGGTGGACCGGGCGGTGGAGCAACTCCTGTGGCGGGGAGGGCAGTTCGGGGAGTTCGGCCTCGTAGGGGGCGTCCCACCAGGTGATGACCAGGACGCGGTCGGCCGGGGCGGTGAAGGTCTCGCGGCGCGGGGGCGCGGGGTCGAGCGCCTGGGCGCGGGCCCACTCCAGCAGCTCGGCGCCGCGGCCGTCCGCCGCGCGGGCCTCCCACATCAGGGCGACGGTCATGAGTAGAGGTTCTCCGCGCTCGTCTCGTGTACGTGGTCGTGGGTGTGGCCGTGCCCGTGCGCGCCGCTGTGCGAGGCGCCGGGAACGTGCGGTTCGGTGACCGGCAGGGAGGAGTCGGCCGACAGGTCCCAGTCGGAGGGGGCCCGGTCGCGGGCGACCATCTCGGCACCCAGGGCCGCGACCATCGCGCCGTTGTCGGTGCACAGCTTCGGGCGCGGCACCCGCAGGGTGATCCCGGCCGCCTCGCAGCGCGCCCGGGCCATCGCGCGCAGCCGCGAGTTGGCCGCGACGCCGCCGCCGATCATCAGGTGGTCCACCCCCTCGTCCCGGCAGGCGCGCACCGCCTTGCGGGTCAGCACGTCGGTGACCGCCTCCTGGAAGGACGCGGCGACGTCGGCGACCGGCACCTCCTCGCCCGCGCTCCGCTTCGCCTCGATCCAGCGGGCGACGGCGGTCTTCAGGCCGGAGAAGGAGAAGTCGTAGGGCGCGTCGCGCGGGCCGGTCAGTCCGCGCGGGAAGGCGATGGCGTCCGGGTCGCCCTCGCGGGCGTAGCGGTCGATGACGGGTCCGCCGGGGAAGCCGAGGTTCAGCACCCGGGCGACCTTGTCGAACGCCTCGCCCGCCGCGTCGTCGATGGTGGCGCCCAGCGGGCGCACGTCGGAGGTGATGTCGGAGGACAGCAGCAGCGAGGAGTGGCCGCCGGAGACCAGCAGCGCCATGGTCGGCTCGGGCAGCGCGCCGTGTTCGAGCTGGTCGACGCAGATGTGCGAGGCGAGGTGGTTGACGCCGTACAGCGGCTTGCCCAGCGCGTACGCGTACGCCTTGGCCGCCGAGACGCCCACCAGCAGCGCGCCGGCCAGGCCGGGGCCGGCGGTGACGGCGATCCCGTCGAGGTCGCTCGCGGCGACGCCGGCGTCCTTCAGGGCGCGCTGGATGATGGGGACCATCGCCTCCAGGTGGGCGCGGCTGGCGACCTCGGGCACCACGCCGCCGTACCGGGCGTGCTCGTCCACGCTGGAGGCCACCGCGTCGGCGAGCAGCGTGTGCCCGCGCACGATGCCCACGCCGGTCTCGTCGCAGGAGGTCTCGATGCCGAGGACCAGGGGTTCGTCAGCCATGGGTCGTCGTTCCTTGGTGTTCCGTTGCGGTGTCGGGTGCGGGGTCCGGCTCGGTGTCCGGCGCGGGACCGGCCGGGCGGCGCATCACGAGGGCGTCCACGTTCCCGGGCTGGTAGTAGCCGCGGCGCAGGCCGATGGTCTCGAAGCCGAAGCGCTCGTACAGGCGCCGGGCGCGGTCGTTGTCCACCCGGACCTCCAGCAGCACCTCGTGGCACTCGAAGTCGGTGGCGGCGGTGAGCAGCGCGGTGAGCAGCCGGGCGCCCAGCCCGGTGCCCCAGTGGCCGCGGGCGGCGGCGATGGTCTGGACGTCCCCGGTGCCGCCAGCGGCGGCGAGTCCGCCGTAGCCGACGACGCGGCCGGTGCCGTCCTCGGCGACGAGGTAGCGGCGGGTGGCGTGCGGGCCGCGCGCGCGGGCGAGTTCGGACCAGAACAGGGCTGGTGACCAGGCGTCGTACGGGAACAGCTCCCGTTCCAGCTCCAGCACCGGTTCGATGTCCCACCAGCGCATCTCGCGCAGGGCGGGCTGTCCGGGGGCCTGCCCGGCGGGCTGCTCGGGAGGCGCGGTCACCGGGGCGTGACCACCTTGTAGTTGGCGGGCACCCTCGCGTCCGGGCGCCGCAGGTACAGCGGCAGCGGCGGCAGGAAGGCCCCGGCCTCACCGCCGTCGCCTTCGCCGGCGCCGGCCGCGAGGCGCTCGGCGGCCAGCGCCGCCAGCGCGGCCGCCGAGACGTGCTCGGGCAGGTCCTCGCGTACGCCGGTGAAGGTGTCCGCGTACAGCCGGGCCCCCATGCCCACCGCGGGAACGCCGGCGACCAGCTCGGCGATGTCGGCCGGGCGGTCCACGGCCGGATCCCCGAGGCGGGTGCGCGCGTCGGCGTAGCGCGCCCAGTACACCTCCTTGCGGCGGGCGTCGGTGGCGACGACGAAGGGGCCCTCCAGTGCGGCCTCCCCGGCGGCGTGGGCGATGCCGTCCAGCGTGCACAGGCCGTGGACGGGGATGCCGCGGGCGGCTCCGAGGGTCGTCGCCGTCATCAGGCCGACCCGCAGACCGGTGTACGGGCCGGGGCCGACGCCGACGACGATGCCGGTGACGTCGCCGAGCGCGGCGCCGGCCTCGGCCAGGACGCGGTCGACGGCCGGGAGCAGCAGTTCGCCGTGGCGGCGGGCGTCCACCTCGTCGGCGGCTGCGAGGGTCCTCGTCCCGTCGTGCAGGGCGACGGTGACGGCGGGGGTTGCGGTATCCAGAGCGAGCAGGAGCACGCTCTCAGCCTACGGCGCGCCGCGGACCGCCGGTGCCCGCCCGCGGCACGGCGACCGCTACCGACTGCTACCGTCAAACCTACGATCACACCGGTCTTCCGGAGGGCTCCGACGGGGCTCCGGCAGGCCGGCGGGGGAAGCTGCGAGTACCGGAGGCGGGCGAGACGGTGGCACGGAACAGCGCGGGTACGTTCGTGGCCGGGCTGACCGCGGCGGCGCTCGCCGTCGTCGGCTTCCTGGCCTACCAGGCCTCCGCCGCCCAGGACCGGCACGGACCCGCCGGTGAGCGCGGGGCCGCCGCGTCGGCCTCCCCCTCCCCCGACGCCGCGCGGAAGGACGCCCGGGCCCGCGAGGACCGCGAGAAGTCCGGGGAGCGCGAGGAGGCCTCGCCGCCGGCCGACTCCGGCGCGGGCGAACGTGTCGTGTACTCCCTGCGGGGCGACCGGGTCTGGCTGGTGGGCGCGAATGAGCAGGTCACCCGGACCTACCGCGTCGTCCCCGGCGCGGTGGACCCGCTGCCGGGCGAGTACACCGTGAGCGAGAGCGGCCGCACCGAGCGCGTCACCGGGTCCGACGGGGTGCCCGTCGCCCATGTGGTGCTGTTCACGCAGGTGGACGGGGTTGTGGTGGGCTTCAGCGCCGCCGTGGACGGCTCGCTGCCCGAGGGCGCGCCGAAGGAGGGCACGGGCGGCATCCGCTCCAGGGCCGCGGACGGCGAGGCGATGTGGCGGTTCGCCACGGCGGGCACGAAGGTCGTCGTCGTCCCCTGAGCCGTGGGCCCTGCCCGGCCCGTGTTTGCCCTCCCTCCGTTCGAACAAACGGTGGACAGGCAGGCAAACGGCTGGAAGCGGGGCGGGAGATGGCTCTCGGAACGGACAGGACGCCCGGTGGTGACGGGGTCGGACAGCGGCCCGCGGACGCCGGGGACCGGGCGGCCCATGCCGCCCGGCAGGCGGACGAGTCGGCCCGGGTGGCGCGGGAGGAGCGCCGGGAGACCGAGAAGGAGCGGGCCGACCGGCGGTGGACGGAACTCCTGCAGGAGGTCAGGGTCGCCCAGATGGGCATCCAGATCCTGCTCGGCTTCCTGCTGAGCGTCGCCTTCACCGAGCGGTTCACCGACCTGGAAACCATGGACCGCAACATCTACGTCGTCACCGTCGTCCTCGGCTCGGCCGCGACCGGCACCCTGATCGCCCCGGTGGCCCTGCACCGTTTCGTCACCGGGCACCGGATGAAGCCGCAGACGGTGGAGTGGGCCGCCCGCCTGACCATCACCGGACTGGTCCTGCTGCTGTGCACGGTCACCTGCGCCCTGCTGCTGATCCTGCGCGTGGTGCTGCACAACGGCCTGGCCTGGTGGATCGTCGGCGCGCTGTTCATATGGTTCGTGGGCGCCTGGTTCCTGCTGCCGGCCTGGGCGCGCCGCGTCGGGCCGAGGCAGATGCGGCAGGAGGGGCGGGAGCAGCGCTCCTAGGCTCTCCCGCCCTCGTACGGGCCCTCAGGCCGCCTCGGCCCGGGGGCCCTCGCCGTCCGGGCGCTCTCCGGCGGCGGTGCGGCGCTCGGGGGCCGGTGGTGTGGAGACCGCGTCGGCCGCGGCGCACGAGGCCAGCAGGTCGCGCATCGGCACCGCTGCGGCACCCGGCAGGCGCCCGGGCGCGCCGGCGGGCACGTCCTGCGCGGTCGCTTCGGGCTCTCGCCTCTCTGCCTCCATGGGTCCTCCCGTGGCTCATGGGGCGGGAGTGGTAAGGCGTACCTAACCACTCCTTCCGGACTCCATGTGAACATGCCGGAGGGACCGTGCGCAACATCTTGCCGACACGGTGTCGGAACCCGGGCTCCGTGCCCCGGGCCCGTCCTGGTGAGCGGGCGCGTACCGGGTGGGGCGCGGCCCGTGCGGGCCCCCGCCCCTACGCGCTCCCCCCGGGCTCCGCGAGGACGGACAGGTCCTGCCCGGACCAGCGTCCGCCGACGCCGGTCACCGTCACCGTCCGCACGTCGTCCCCGGAGCCGCCGGGCGCCTCCGCCTCCGCTCCGGCCGGATCCGCTCCCACGGACCGCCCGATGACCACGTGCAGCCGGTCCTCCGAGAGTTCCTCGACCTTCCCCTCGCCCCACTCCACGACCACCACCGACTCCGGCAGCGAGACGTCGAGGTCCAGGTCCTCCATCTCCTCCAGACCGCCGCCGAGCCGGTAGGCGTCCACGTGCACCAGGGCGGGCCCTTCGCCGAGCGGGGGGTGGACCCGGGCGATGACGAAGGTGGGCGAGGTGACCGCGCCGCGCACGTCCAGCCCCTCGCCCAGTCCGCGGGTGAGGGTGGTCTTGCCCGCGCCCAGCTCGCCGGTGAGCAGGACGAGGTCGCCGGGCCGCAGCAGCCGGGCCAGCCTCCGGCCCAGCTCCCGCATCCGGCCGGGGGTCGCGACACGGATCCTCACGGTCCGTTCGAAGTCCCCGGGTCCTCGGGGTCCGTCAGGAATCGGGGGGCTCTGCCGGCTCTCCGGGGCGGCCCCGGGGGCGGTCCCCGCGGCCCGGTGGTGCGGTGTGTCCATGGGTGTGGATGGTACGCGTCAGCAGCTCCGCCAGGCGGTCGCCGACCACCTCGGGGTGCTCCAGCATCACCAGGTGTCCAGCGCCCTCCACGACCACCAGATCCGCGTGCGGCAGCGCCCCGGCCATCGCCTCGCTGTGCTCGCGCGGGGTGAGCAGGTCGCGGTCGCCGGTGAGGATCAGCGCGGGCCGGTCCTCCCCGAAGGCGGCCAGCGCGGCGGTCTTGTCGTGCTCGGCGAAGGCGGGGTAGAAGTCGGCGACCACGTCGACCGGCACCGACTCGATCAGCCGCTCCGCGAAGCGCGCCACCCCCGGGTCCACGTCGCGGCCGCCGAACGAGTACCGCTTGACCAGCCCCGTGAAGAGGTCGGCGGTCGCCCGCCGCCCGCGCTCCACCAGATCGGCCCGCGCGGCCAGCGTCCTGAGCACTCCCGGCGCCATCCGCCGCAGCGCCCGGGCCCCGGCGGCGGGCAGCCCGAAGGTCACCTCCGTGAGGTTGCCCGCCGAGGTGCCCAGCAGGGCCACCGCGGCGACGCGCTCGGCGACGTACCCGGGATGGTGGTGGGCCAGCGCCATCACCGTCATCCCGCCCATCGAGTGGCCGACGAGGACGACCGGCCCGGTGGGGACGGCGGCGTCGAGCACCGCCTTCAGATCGCGTCCGAGCCGGTCGATGGTGACCGTCTCGCCGGCCCGCCCGCGCCCGGAGCGGCCGTGGCCGCGCTGGTCCCAGTAGACGGCGCGCAGGGCGGGGGTGGGGGGCGCGGTGGGCGTGACGCCGCGCAGGGCGGCGCGCTGGAAGTGCCAGACGTCCTGGGCGAGGCAGTAGCCGTGGCTGAAGACGACCGTGGGCGCGCCCTCGGGTATCGCGCCCTCCGGTTCGTCGGTCTCGTAGTACAGCTCCGTGCCGTCGTCGGCCACGGCCCGGCCCGGGGTGCCGCGCAGCGAACCGTACGGGCCGGCCGCGTCCAGGGCCAGGCGCGCCCGGTGGCGCACCGCCCGGTGCACGGTCAGCCGCTCGACGGCCACTCCCGCCGCCACGCCGGCCGCGGCCAGTCCCAGCACCGCGCCGGCCACCCCCGCGCGGCGCGCCCACCCCCTGCCGCCTGCGTCCCTCATGCCCGCGTCACGCCTCCGCGTTCAGATGGACGCGCGGCACCCGGGCGCCGATCCGGGTGACGATCTCGTACCCGATGGTGCCCACCGCGCGCGCCCAGTCCTCGGCCGTCGGCTCGCCCGCGTCGCCCGGTCCGAACAGGACGGCCTCGTCGCCCTCCGCGGCCGCGTCGCCGCCCAGGTCCACCACGAACTGGTCCATGGCCACCCGTCCGGCGACCGTCCGCCACTTGCCCGCCACCAGCACCGGGCCGGTGCCGGAGGCGTGCCGGGGGACGCCGTCGGCGTAGCCGGCCGGGACCAGGGCCAGGGTGGTCTCGCCGGGGGTGGTGTAGTGGTGGCCGTAGCTCACCCCGTGCCCGGCGGGCACCCGCTTGACCAGGGCCAGGCGGGCGCGCAGGGTCATCACCGGCCGCAGCCCGAAGTCCGCCGGTACGCCGACCTCGGGCGAGGGCGAGAGCCCGTAGACCGACACGCCGGTGCGCACCAGGTCGAAGTGCGCCTCGGGGAAGGTGAGGGTGGCGGGTGAGTTGGCGATGTGCCGCACCTCCGGGTCGAGACCGGCACGGGCCGCTGTGTCCAGGGCCTCGCGGAAGACCGCGAGCTGGGCTGCGATGGAGGGGTGGCCGGGCTCGTCGGCGCAGGCGAAGTGCGACCACACCCCGGCGACCTTCACCGCGCCCTCGGCCTCGGCGGCGCGGGCGGCGGCGGTCAGCGCCTCCCAGCCGGCCGGGCTGCAGCCGTTGCGGCCCAGCCCGGTGTCGATCTTCAGATGGACGCGGGCGGTACGGCCGCGGGCGCGGGCGGCCTCCACGATCTCCCGCAGCGCCCACGGGTCGCTCGCCGACACGTCGACGTCCGCCTCGATCGCCTCGCGCCAGGGCCCGCCGGGCGTCCACAGCCAGCACAGCAGCCGGCCCCGGTCCCCGGCGGCGCGCAGTGCCAGCGCCTCCTGGGGGGTGGCCGTACCCAGCCAGTCGGCGCCCGCCTGCCGCGCGGCGCGGGCGCAGGGGACCATGCCGTGGCCGTACGCGTCTGCCTTGACCACGGCCATCAGCCCGGCCCCGGTCCCGGCCGCGCGCTCGCGCAGGGCTCGGACGTTGGCGCGCAGCGCGGCCAGGTCGATCTCGGCGCAGACCCGGTGCGTGTCCGGGCGGGGCCGCACCGCCGCGCCGGTGGCGGAGGGCTCACTCACGACGTCCATCGCCCCCAGTGTCTCAGGTCCGCCTCCGGCCGCCTCCCGGCCCGCCCGGTGTGCGCGTCTCGGTGCGCGCGTCTCGGTGCGCGCGATCCGTTCACCGCCGCAGGGCGCCGGGCGCCCGCCTCCCGGCGCTCGCGGGAACACGGCCGGTGGAGCGAGGCGGGCGGACGTCCCGGGGGCGCCCGCACGACGGCCCGGCCGGAAGGACGGCCCCGGCCCGTGTCCCCGCCGCGGGACCTGCGGCGCGCCCCGGCACGCGCCCGCCCCGGCTCATCCGGCGTCCGCGGCCTCCACCACGTCCCGCCAGGCCGGGCGCAGCGCCTCGGCCACGTCGAGCGCACTGGTCAGCGGCGCCGCACGGCGGCCCGCCAGGCCGTGGACGTATGCGCCCGCCACCGCCGCGTCCACGGGCGCCAGGCCGCAGGCGAGCAGCGAGCCGGCCAGCCCGGAGAGCACATCGCCGCTTCCGGCCGTGGCCAGCCAGCCGGTGCCGGTGGGGTTGACCCACAGCGGGCCGTCCCCGCCGGGCGGGGCGACCACCGTGGTCGAGCCCTTGAGCAGCACCGCCGCCCCGTACCGCCGCGCCAGCTCCCGCGCCGAGGCCAGCCGCGCCGACTCCACCTCCCCGCGCTCGGCGCCCAGCAGCGCCGCCGCCTCGCCGGCGTGCGGGGTGAGCAGGACGGGGGCCGTACGCTCGCGCGGCGCCCCGGCGTCCATCAGCCGCAGCCCGTCGGCGTCCACCAGCACCGGTACGTCCGAGGCCAGCACGTCCCGGACGGTTCCGCGCGCCTCGTCCCCGTCGCCGAGCCCCGGCCCGACGACCCACGCCTGCACCCGGCCCGCCCGCGAGGGCGGGCCGGAGGAGACCAGCGTCTCGGGGAAGCGGGCGATCACCTCCTCGGCCGCGGGGCCGGCGTAGCGCACGGCGCCCGCGCCGCCGCGCAGCGCCCCGGCCACCGCCAGCACCGCCGCGCCCGGGTAGCGGGCGGAGCCGGCAGCGATCCCGACCACGCCGCGCCGGTACTTGTCGCTCTCGGCCGACGGGCGGGGCAGCAGGGCGGCCACGTCCGCGTGCTGTGCGGCGCGCGCCACCGGCTCGGCCGCCTCCAGGTACGGGCCCAGGCCGATGTCGACCAGCCGCAGCGCCCCGGCGTGCTCGCGCGCGGGGTCGACCAGCAGGCCGGGCTTGTACGCCCCGAAGGTCACCGTCGCGGCCGCCCGCACCGCCACGCCGCGCACCTCGCCGGTGTCGGCGTCCACTCCGCTGGGCAGGTCCACGGCGAGGACGGGCACCCCGGCCTCCGCGACGGCGTCGGCGATCTCCACCGCGCCCGGCCGCAGGCCGCCCCGGCCCCCGATGCCGACGATGCCGTCCACCACCAGGTCGGCCCGCCGCACGAGCGCGGGCACGTCGGCGGGCGCGCCCTCCAGCACGGTGTGGGCGGCGGGGGCCGCGACGGCCCGGCCGCCGGCCGCCCGCAGCGCGGCGAGCCCGCTCTCGTGGACCTTCTCCGGGCTGAGCAGCACGGCGGTCACCCCGGCGCCGCGCCGGGCCAGGTACGCCCCGGCGAAGAGCGCGTCCCCACCGTTGTCGCCGCTGCCCACCAGCAGGACGACCCGGGTGCCGTAGACGCGCCCCAGCATCCCGGCGCAGGCGGCGGCCAGCCCGGCGGCGGCGCGGCGCATCAGCGCCCCGGCGGGCAGGCGCGCCATCAGCTCCCGCTCGGCGGCCCGTACGGTCTGCACGCTGTAGGCATCTCTCATGCCCTCAGTGTGACCGCAGGCCGCCGGGCCCATCCGTGTCCGGCCGCACCGGCGGGGCGCCCCGCCGGTCAGCTCTCGGCGATCACGACGGCCGTCGCCACCCCCGCGTCGTGGCTGAGGGAGACGTGCCAGTGGCGCACGCCCAGCTCGGCGGCGCGGGCGGCGACGGTGCCGGTCACCCTCAGCAGCGGCCGCCCGTGCTCGGAGGCGTGCACCTCCGCGTCCGTCCACACCAGCCCGCCGGGCGCGCCCAGCGCCTTGGCCAGCGCCTCCTTGGCGGCGAACCGCGCCGCCAGGGAGGCCACCGAGCGCCGCTCCCCGCCGGGCAGGGTCTGCTCCGCGGGGGTGAACAGCCGCCCGGCCAGGGCGGGGGTGCGGGCCAGCGCGCCGGCGAAGCGGTCGATCGAGGTGACGTCGATCCCCACCCCGACGATCATCCGCGTCCCCCCGCCCGCCGGAAGCGCCCGGTGCGCCCGGTGCGCCTGCGGGACCGCGTCACTCCACCGTCACCGACTTGGCCAGGTTGCGGGGCTGGTCCACCTCGTTGCCGCGGGCCGTGGCCAGCTCGCAGGCGAAGACCTGCAGCGGCACGGTGGCCACCAGCGGCTGGAGCAGGGTGGGCGTGGCGGGGATGCGCACCAGGTGGTCGGCGTACGGCACGACCGTCTCGTCGCCCTCCTCGGCGATGACGATGGTCCGCGCGCCCCGGGCCCGGATCTCCTGGATGTTGGAGACGATCTTGTCGTGCAGCACGGACCGGCCGCGCGGCGACGGTACGACCACCACCACCGGCAGGTCCTCCTCGATCAGCGCGATCGGGCCGTGCTTGAGCTCGCCGGCCGCGAAGCCCTCGGCGTGCATGTACGCCAGCTCCTTGAGCTTGAGCGCGCCCTCCAGTGCGACGGGGAAGCCCACGTGGCGGCCGAGGAAGAGCACGGTGTTCTTGTCCGCCAGGGAGCGGGCCAGCTCCCGCACCGGCTCCATGGTGGCCAGGACCTTCTCGACCTCCGTGGAGATCTGCGACAGCTCCCGGATCACCGAGCCGATCTCGTCGCCCCACTTGGTGCCGCGCACCTGGCCCAGGTAGAGGGCCACCAGATAGCAGGCCACCAGCTGGGTCAGGAACGCCTTGGTGGAGGCGACCGCGACCTCGGGCCCGGCGTGGGTGTAGAGCACCGCGTCGGACTCGCGCGGGATGGTGGAGCCGTTGGTGTTGCAGATGGCCAGCACCTTGGCGCCCTGCTCGCGGGCGTGGCGCAGCGCCATCAGGGTGTCCATGGTCTCGCCGGACTGGCTGATGGCGACGACGAGCGTGCGCTGGTCCATGATCGGGTCCCGGTAGCGGAACTCGCTGGCCAGCTCGGTCTCGCAGGGGATGCGCGTCCAGTGCTCGATGGCGTACTTGGCGATCATCCCGGCGTGGTAGGCCGTGCCGCACGCCACGATGACGACCTTGTCCACCTCGCGCAGCACGTGGTCGGGGATGCGCACCTCGTCCAGGGCCAGCCGGCCGGCCTCGTCGATGCGGCCCAGGAGGGTGTCGGCGACCGCCTTGGGCTGCTCGGCGATCTCCTTGAGCATGAAGTAGTCGTAGCCGCCCTTCTCGGCGGCCGAGGCGTCCCAGTCCACGTGGTAGGCGCGGGTCTCGGTGGGGGCGCCGTCGAAGTCGGTGACCGTCACCCGGTCCCGCCTCAGCTCCACGACCTGGTCCTGGCCCAGCTCGATGGCCTCGCGGGTGTGGGCGATGAAGGCCGCGACGTCGGAGGCGAGGAAGTTCTCGCCCTCTCCGACGCCGACCACCAGCGGCGAGTTGCGCCGGGCGCCGACGACGGTGTCGGGCTCGTCGGCGTGGACGGCCACGAGGGTGAAGGCGCCCTCCAGCCGGCGGCACACCTGCCGCATGGCCTCGGCCAGGTCGCCGCAGGAGGAGAAGTTCTCGGCGAGCAGGTGGGCCACGACCTCGGTGTCGGTCTCGGAGGTCAGCTCGTGGCCGCGCTCGGCCAGCTCGGCGCGGAGCGCGGCGAAGTTCTCGATGATGCCGTTGTGGACGACCGCGACCCGCCCGGAGTTGTCCAGGTGCGGGTGCGCGTTGGCGTCGGTCGGCCCGCCGTGGGTGGCCCACCGGGTGTGGCCGATGCCGGTGGCGCCGGCCGGCAGCGGGCGCTCATCCAGCAGCTTGCCGAGGTTGCCCAGTTTCCCGGCCTTCTTCGCGGCGGCCAGCCCGCCGTCGGCGAGGACGGCAACGCCCGCCGAGTCATAACCGCGGTACTCCAACCGCTTCAGTCCCGCGATGACGACGTCGAGGGCGGACTGCCCTCCCACATAACCAACGATTCCGCACATGCGATGCAGCCTAAGGGCAGTCGGGGGCGAGGGCTGTCAGCGCCCTCGGCCTATTCGTCCGACCGCCCGCCTGACGATCTCCAGGTACTCGGCCTCCTCGCACCGCGGTCTGCCGCCCGGCCGGTAGCTCTCCAGCGCGTCGTCGGGGTGCTCGCCCAGGTCCTCCTCGGGCAGTTCGTCCAGGAGTTCCTCCCACGCACGGGCGTGGCGGGCCTCGGCGGATTTCCGTGCGGCGAGGCGGCGGCGTGCCGCGCGGGAGCGCTGGAACGGAAGCGGCATACGGATCCCCTCCGGGCGGTGGTACGCGAACCCCGCCGGAAGCGGGCAGGGGTCCGCACGGCGGATTCACACACATGGAGCAAGTGCGCGAATACGGTCAACGTATCCGCGCGGGACCGCCGCGTACACCCCTTCGCGCGCACATCTGTGCTACTGATCACACGGGAACGGCCGTGAGGCCGGCCGCGCGCGGCCCGACAATGGGCCCGTGTCCACCCCCGCCACCGTCCCCGGGCCCCCCGCCGCGTCCGGTGTCCTGCCGCAGCACCGCCGCGGCCGGCCATCCGACGCGAGCCCCTTCGTCGACCTCGGAAGGGCCGAGTGGAGCGCCCTGCGGGAGAAGACCCCGCTGCCCCTGACGGCCGCGGAGGTGGAGGAGCTGCGCGGACTCGGCGACGTCATCGACCTCGACGAGGTGCGGGACGTCTACCTGCCGCTGTCCCGGCTGCTCAACCTCTACGTCGGCGCCACCCACGGGCTGCGCGGCGCGCTCAACACCTTCCTCGGCGACGCGGGTGGCGGGCACGGCGCCCAGCGCGGCACCCCGTTCGTCATCGGGGTCGCGGGCAGCGTCGCGGTCGGCAAGTCCACGGTGGCCCGGCTGCTGCGGGCGCTGCTGGCCCGCTGGCCCGAGCACCCGCGGGTGGAACTGGTGACCACCGACGGCTTCCTGTTCCCCAACGCGGAGCTGCACCGGCGCGGGCTGATGTCGCGCAAGGGCTTCCCCGAGTCCTACGACCGCCGCGCCCTGACCCGGTTCGTCGCGGACGTCAAGTCGGGCCGGGAGGAGGTCACCGCCCCCGTCTACTCCCACCTGATCTACGACATCGTCCCCGGCGAGGTGCTGACGGTGCGCCGCCCCGACATCCTGATCGTCGAGGGCCTCAACGTCCTCCAGCCGGCCCTGCCGGGCAAGGACGGCCGCACCCGGCTGGCCGTCGCCGACTACTTCGACTTCTCCGTCTACGTGGACGCGCGCACCGAGGACATCGAGCGGTGGTACCTGGACCGCTTCCGCAAGCTGCGCGAGACCGCCTTCCAGAACCCGTTCTCCTACTTCCGCAGGTACACGCAGGTGTCACAGGAGGAGGCGCTGGACTACGCGCGCGGGATCTGGCGGACGATCAACCGGCCGAACCTCCAGGAGAACATCGCCCCGACCCGGGGCCGCGCCGGCCTGATCCTGCGCAAGGGGCCGGACCACAAGGTCCAGCGCCTGTCGCTGCGCAAGCTCTGACCCGGCGCCGGACGAACGGGCGCGGGGGCGGCCGGTGGCCGCCCCCGCCTCCTGCCGTCGTGACCGGACCGCGCGCTCCGGCGCGGTCCGCGCCGGAGGTCAGCCCAGCGCGGCCTTGACCTCGTCCGCCAGCCGCTGCGCCACCGCGCGGGCCTGCTCCAGGTCCGCGGCCTCGACCATCACCCGCACCAGCGGCTCGGTGCCGGAGGAGCGCAGCAGCACCCGGCCGGTCTCGCCCAGCTCCTTCTCGGCCTGGTTCACGGCGGTGGCCAGCCGGGCCGATGAACCGACCCGGGTCTTGTCCACGTCCCGCACGTTGACCAGCACCTGCGGCAGGCGCCGCATGACGCCCGCCAGCTCGGCCAGGGGCCGGCCGGTGGCGGCCACCCGCGCGGCCAGCATCAGACCGGTCA
Source organism: Streptomyces sp. SS8 (assembly GCF_054072955.1). Classification (NCBI taxonomy): domain Bacteria; kingdom Bacillati; phylum Actinomycetota; class Actinomycetes; order Kitasatosporales; family Streptomycetaceae; genus Streptomyces; species Streptomyces sp. SS8. The sequence goes on along the minus strand of NZ_JBSVCZ010000007.1, from coordinate 187,470 downwards.
GGGTGCCGTCGCCGGTGGTGGCGTGGTCCAGGGCGATCACGTGCCCGGACTGCTCACCGCCCAGCGAGTAGCCGCCGCGCTTCATCTCCTCCAGCACGTAGCGGTCGCCGACCGCCGTCTGGAGCAGCTCGACGCCCTCGCGCTCCATGGCGAGCTTGAAGCCGAGGTTGGACATCACCGTGGCCACCACGGTGTTCCCCCGCAGCGTCCCTGCCTCCTTCATGCCCAGGGCCAGCACGCTGAGGATCTGGTCGCCGTCGATCTCCTCGCCGGCCGCGTCCACGGCCAGGCAGCGGTCGGCGTCGCCGTCGTGGGCCACGCCCAGGTCGGCGCCGTGCTCGACGACGGCCGCGCGCAGCCCGTCGAGGTGGGTGGAGCCGCAGCCGTCGTTGATGTTGAGCCCGTCGGGCTCGGTGGCGATGGTGACCACCTCGGCGCCCGCCCGCGCGAACGCCTCCGGGGAGACCCGCGCCGCCGCGCCGTGCGCCCCGTCGATGACGACCTTGAGCCCGTCGAGCCGGTTGGGCAGGACGCCGACGAGGTGGGCGACGTACTTGTCGAAGCCCTCGTCGTACTCCTTCACCCGGCCCACCCCGGCGCCCGTCGGGCGGTCCCAGGGCTCGCCGGAGGCGTGCTCGCGGTAGGTCCGCTCGATGCGGTCCTCCAGCTCGTCGGCGAGCTTGTGGCCGCCGCGGGCGAAGAACTTGATGCCGTTGTCGGGCATGGGGTTGTGGCTGGCGGACAGCATCACGCCCAGGTCGGCGCCGAGCGCGCCGGTCAGGTACGCCACGGCCGGGGTCGGCAGCACGCCCACCCGCAGCACGTCCACGCCCGCGCTGGCCAGCCCGGCCACCACGGCGGCCTCCAGGAACTCCCCGGACGCGCGCGGATCACGTCCGACCACCGCCACCGGGCGATGGCCCTTGAACGTACCCGCCTCGGCGAGCACGTGCGCCGCCGCGACCGACAGACCGAGCGCCATTTCGGCGGTCAGGTCGGCGTTGGCGACTCCGCGCACACCGTCCGTACCGAAGAGTCGTCCCACCGTGGTTCCTCCGAGTTCCGAGCTGAGCTCCGGGGCCGACAAGGCCCGGTCGATCCAGATATACGCCCCTTGGCGGCGGATGCGGCACGGCCGTGACCGCGGCATGCCGACGGTCGCCCCACCGGACGCGCCGGTCCGGAGGCGGGCGGTGGCCCGAAGACGAACGCCCCGACGCACCGTGACGGTGCTGTCGGGGCGCTCATCAGCGGATCCCAGGGATTCCAGCAGACAGCCAGGCGCTGATCAACGCTTGCTGTACTGGGTGCCCTTGCGGGCCTTCTTCAGACCGGCCTTCTTCCGCTCGACCGCGCGGGCGTCGCGGGTCAGGAAGCCGGCCTTCTTCAGCGGGCCGCGGTTGTTCTCCACGTCCGCCTCGTTCAGGGCGCGGGCCACGCCCAGGCGCAGCGCGCCGGCCTGGCCGGAGACGCCGCCGCCGCTGATGCGGGCGATGACGTCGTAGCGGTTGTCCAGCTCCAGAACCTTGAACGGCTCGTTGACTTCCTGCTGGTGCACCTTGTTCGGGAAGTAGGCCTCGAGGGTGCGGCCGTTGATCTTCCACTGGCCGCTGCCCGGCACGATGCGCACGCGGGCGATGGCGTTCTTGCGGCGTCCGGTGCCGGCGCCCGGCTGGGGCTCACCGAAACGGGACGCGAGGGACTCGGTGGTGTACTCCTCGACACCCTCGGGGGTCTCGGTGGTGTACTGCTCGACCTCTTCGACCTCTTCGATCGGGGTCTCGGCGGTGGTCTCGGCCACGGTTCTCCTTATGCTCTCTTCAGTCTTGGTTGTGGCCGGACTACTGCGCGACCTGGGTGATCTCGAACGGGACCGGCTGCTGGGCGCCGTGCGGGTGGTTCTCGCCCGCGTAGACCTTCAGCTTCGAGAGCATCTGGCGGCCCAGGGAGTTCTTCGGGAGCATGCCCTTGACGGCCTTCTCCACGGCCTTCTCCGGGTTGTTCTTCAGCAGGTCGTCGTAGCGGACGGACCGCAGACCGCCGGGGTAGCCGGAGTGGCGGTAGGCCAGCTTCTGGGTCCGCTTGTTGCCGGAGAGGTGCACCTTGTCGGCGTTGATGATGATGACGAAGTCACCAGCGTCAACGTGCGGCGCGTACACCGGCTTGTGCTTGCCCCTCAGAAGGGTGGCGGCCTGGGTGGCCAGACGGCCCAGGACGACGTCGGTGGCGTCGATGACGTGCCACTGGCGCTGGACGTCGCCGGGCTTGGGGCTGTACGTACGCACGGTCGTAGCCTTCGCTTCTTCAGTGAGTGTTTCCTGACAAGGTCACCGGAGATCACGACAGCCCTGACCGCACTCCGGTGACGCAAGCCGGTGCGGGTCGCTGGTCATCGTCCAGGTGGACCAGGCGTAGCGGCCTCTCACGTGAGAACGAGCAAGCCAATACGCACAACGAACCAGCAGGATACCGGCCGTCCTCCGCACGGGTCAAAACGCCCCTCGCCGAGCGCCCCCGCGCCCTCCCGCGAACCCCTCAGCGCGCCCGCGCCACCCGCCCTTCCTCCCAGACCGGCTCCGGCGCCTCGCGCACCCGCCCGTCCGCGCCGAAGACCAGGAAGCGGTCGAAGGAGCGGGCGAACCAGCGGTCGTGCGTCACCGCCAGCACCGTCCCCTCGTACGCCTCCAGCCCCTGCTGGAGCGCCTCGGCGCTCTCCAGGTCCAGGTTGTCGGTCGGCTCGTCCAGCAGCAGCGCCGTCGATCCGGCCAGCTCCAGCAGCAGGATCTGGAAGCGGGCCTGCTGGCCGCCCGAGAGCCTGCCGAAGGGCTGCTCGGCCTGGCGGTCCAGCTCGTAGCGGCGCAGCGCGGACATCGCCGCGCCCCGGTCCTTCGCGTGCTCGGTCCACAGGACGTCGAGCAGGGTGCGCCCCTCCAGCTCGGGGTGGGCGTGGGTCTGGGCGAAGTGGCCGGGCACCACCCGGGCGCCCAGCTTCCACTCGCCGGTGTGGGCGACGTCACCGCCGGCCAGCAGCCGCAGGAAGTGCGACTTGCCCGACCCGTTGGAGCCCAGCACCGCGACCCGCTCGCCGTAGAGGACCTCCAGGTCGAACGGCTTCATCAGCCCGGTCAGCTCCAGCCCGGCGCAGGTGACCGCCCGCACCCCGGTGCGCCCGCCGCGCAGCCTCATCCGGATGTCCTGCTCGCGCGGCGGCTCCTGCGGCGGGCCCGCCTCCTCGAACTTCCGCAGCCGGGTGCGGGCCGCCTGGAGACGGGAGGCGAGCCCGTCGTTGTAGGCGGCCTTCTGCTTGAGGGTGTTCACCAGTTTCCTCAGCTGCGCGTGCTGCTCGTCCCAGCGCCGACGCAGCTCCTCGAAGCGGGCGAAGCGCTCCTTGCGGGCCTGGTGGTAGGTGGCGAAGCCGCCGCCGTGCACCCACACGTCCGATCCGGCCGGGCCCGGCTCCACGCTGACGATCCGCTGCGCCGCCCGCGCCAGCAGCTCGCGGTCGTGGGAGACGAACAGGACCGTCTTGCGGGTCTCGGCCAGCCGCTCCTCCAGCCAGCGCTTGCCGGGGACGTCGAGGTAGTTGTCCGGCTCGTCCAGCAGCAGCACCTCGTCCGGGCCGCGCAGCAGCGCCTCCAGCACCAGCCGCTTCTGCTCTCCGCCCGACAGGGTCCGCACCTGCCGCCACTGCGCCTTGTCGTAGGGGACGCCGAGGGCGGCGGTGGTGCACACGTCCCAGGCGGTCTCGGCCTCGTAGCCGCCTGCCTCCGCCCAGTCCGCCAGCGCCTGCGCATAACTCATCTGGGCGGCCTCGTCGTCGACCTCCATGATCCTCAGCTCGGCGGCGTCCACCGCCTCCGCCGCCTGGCGCACCCGCGGCCGGGCCACCGAGACCAGCAGGTCGCGCACCGTGCGTTCGTCCCGGACCGAGCCCACGAACTGCGGCATCACCCCGAGCCCGCCGCCGACGGTCACCGTGCCGCCGTGCGGCTTCAGCTCTCCGGCGATCAGCCGCAGCAGCGTCGTCTTCCCGGCCCCGTTGGCGCCCACCAGGGCCACCACCGAGCCCTCCCCCACCCGGAACGAGACATCACCTAGCAGCACCCTCCCGTCTGGCAGGTAGTACTCCAGGTGCGCGGCCTCGACGTGTCCCATCCCCCGACTCTGAACGCGCCGGCGGCCCCGCGGCAAGCGAATAAGATGCGGGGCATGAGCTTTGGGCAGGGGGGGCCGGGCTGGGGCCCGGGAGGACCGTCCGGACAGCCGGGGCCGCCGGGACAGCCAGGACCGCCGGGACCGTTCGGGCAGCCCGGGCGGTCCGGGCCGCCGGAGCCGTCCACGCCGGACTGGGCTGCGCTCGCCGAGCGCAGCGAGCGCGCCCGCGCCCGGCGCCGCCGCTGGCTGATGATCGGCGGCGGGGCGGTGGCCACCGCCGTCGTCGCCGCGATCGTCGCGATCGCCGTCGTCAACGAGAACGGATCGGGCTCCGGCCCCGCCGCCGCCTCCTCGGACTCCCCGGCTCCGTCGGCCTCCGAGACCCCGCCGCCCGACCCGGAGCAGCCGGAGCCCACCTTCTCCTCCGAGCCGCCTCCCCCGCCGCCGGACCCGCGGGAGTTCCTCTCCAGCGCCGAGAAGGACACCGCCCCGCTCAGCGCCGCCGCGCTCTTCCCCGGCGACTCGATGAAGGCCAACGGCCGCACCTACGACAAGGGCGCCACGGCCTCCACCAGGAGCTGTGCGTCCGGCACCCAGGGCGCGCTCGGCACCGTACTGGCGAACAACGGCTGCCGCGAGCTGATCCGGGTGACGTACGTGCGCGAGGGGGTGGCGGTCACCGTCGGCGTCGCGGTCTTCGACGACGCCGAGGCCGCGGGCAGGGCCAAGGAGCAGTCCCGGCCCAACGTCGCCTCACTGCCCGGATCGGGCGTGCCCACCTTCTGCCGGGGCGGCGTGACCTGCCGCACCTCCGCCAACGCGCTGGGCCGCTACGCGTACTTCACCATCTCCGGCTACACCAGCGGCAAGGACGTCACCACCTCCGAGACCGCCGCCCGCCAGGCCGGCCTGGACGCCGCCGACTTCGCCTTCGCCCGCATCCTCGAACGCGGCCGGGAGCAGGCGGCGGCCTCGGTCACCGGCTGACGCGCCGCCCGGTCCGGAGCCACGATCCGGGGTCCGGGGCCCCGGACCGGGCGGCGCGGGGACGTCAGTCCTGCTGGGCTCCCGCCGGGAGCGTGCGCAGGGTCACCTTCGTCGCCGTCTTCTGCTGGAAGGCCCAGTCGAGCATCCTCGTCGCGTCCCGGTACCGGTCGGAGCTGTTGAGTATCACGCCGACGACCGTGCGCCCGTCACGCGTGGCCGCGAAGACCAGGCAGGGTCCGGCCTTGGAGCCCGTACCGGTCTTGATGCCGATCACGCCCTTGTACGAGCCGAGCAGCTTGTTGGTGTTGTACCAGGTGTACGTGCGCCCGTTGGTCGCCTTCTGGACGGTCTTGGTCGACTTGACCACCGTCTTGAACGTGGAGTTCCCCATCGCGTGCCGCGCCAGCTTCGCCATGTCGCGTGGGGTCGAGTAGTTCTCGCCGCCCTTGGAGATGCCGTCGAAGGAGTCGAACTTGGTGTTCTTCATCCCCAGACCGGCGGCCTTCTTGTTCATCTTGGAGATGAACGACTTGGTGCGGGCGGCCGTCGTGCTCCCGCTGCCGAAGGTGTCCGCCAGCGCGTACGCCGCGTCGCAGCCGGAGGGCAGCATCATGCCGTACAGCAGCTGGCGCACCGTGAGCTTGTCGCCGGTCTTCAGGTCGGCGGTGCTGGCCCCGTACCTGGTCACGTAGTCGCGGTAGGCCTTCTTCACCGTGACCTTGCGGTCCAGGTCGACGCCCTTGGTGGTCACCACGACCGCCGCGGCCATGATCTTGGTGGTGCTGGCCATCTCCCGCCGGGTGTCGGCACCCTTGCCCCACAGGGTCTTGTCAGGCCCGCTGTCCAGCAGGAAGGCGCCCTTGGCCGCTATCCCGGACGGTCCCCCGGCCGCCTGGGCGGGCACCGCCGTCGGTCCCGCCAGGAGCACGGCGCCGGCGGCCGCCAGCACCACGCCCACCCTGCGGATCCCCCTCGTGCGAAGTCTCAATGGATGCTCCGTCGTCGTGGTCGTCGGGCCCGCGCGATGCGGGCCCGACTACTGGACGATCCAGCGGCGCCGACGGTTGCCCGCCGGATCCGGCCAACCTCTCAGCAGCACCCCGCGCCCACACCCGCGCCCGGGAGGGTGCGGCGGTTGCGCGCCTCGGCGTTGCGCGCGGCCAGCAGTTCGTCGGCCGGGTAGCCGACCTCCTCCAGGGTGAGCCCGTGCGGCCGCACCACGTGCACCGCCGAGTCCCGCACCCCGGCCGCCAGCACCCGCCCCGGCCACGACGGCGGACGGTGCCCGTCGCCGACGAAGAGCAGCGCGCCCACCAGCGAGCGCACCATGTTGTGGCAGAAGGCGTCGGCGACCACCCTGGCCTCCACGACGCCGTCGGGGCGCCGCCGCCAGCTCAGCTCCTTGAGCGTCCGTATGGTCGTCGCGCCCTCGCGCCGCTTGCAGTAGGCGGCGAAGTCGTGCTCCCCCAGCAGGTGCCCGGCCGCCTCGTTCATGGCGTCCACGTCCAGCGGCCAGTCGTGCCACAGCACATGGCCGCGCTGGAGCGGGTCCACCCCTCCCGGGTGGTCGCAGACGCGGTAGGCGTAGCGGCGCCAGATCGCCGAGAAGCGCGCGTTGAAGTGGGGCGGGGCCGCACCGATCCGGTGCACCCGTACGTCGTGCGGCAGCCGACCGGCCAGCCGGCGCAGCAGCCGCTCCCGGTGCGCCTCCCACAGGTCGGCGGGCAGGTCGGCGTGCGCCACCTGGCCGCGGGCGTGGACGCCCGCGTCGGTGCGGCCGGCGACCGTCAGCTCGAAGGTCTCCTCCGAGCGGGTCACCACCCGCAGCGCGTCCTCCAGCTCGCCCTGCACGGTGCGCCGCCCGCGCTGCCGCGCCCAGCCGGAGAACTCCCTGCCGTCGTACGACAGGTCCAGCCGGACCCGCACATATCCGGGCTCCACCTCGTCGCTCACACCGTGATCCTCTCGAAAAGCGCGTACAGCACGTGAAGTGCGTAAACGGCGGCGGACCCGCTCCCGGAAAGGGGGAGGCGGGTCCGCCGCGGTGTGCTCGGGACGCCCCGGAGCGAAGAACGCCTCAGGCGTCCTTCTTCTCCTCGGCCGGAGCCTCGGCCGCGGCCTCGGTCTCCTCGGACTTCTCCTCGGCCGGGGCCTCGGCGGCCTCGTCGCCCGCGGCGTCCTTCTTGAGGTCCTTCACGGCCTCGTCGCCCGCGGCGTCCTTGGCCGTGCGCTTCGTGGCGGCCTCGGCCTCGCCGACGGCCTCCTGCTGCACGGTCAGAGCCTCCACCAGCTCGATGACCGCCATGGGCGCGTTGTCGCCGCGGCGGTTGCCGATCTTGGTGATGCGGGTGTAACCGCCGGGGCGGTTCTCGTAGCGCGGGCCGATCTCGGTGAAGAGCGTGTGCACGACGCTCTTGTCGAGGATCGTGCGCATCACCCGGCGGCGGTTGTGAAGGTCGCCCTTCTTCGCCTTGGTGATCAGACGCTCGGCCACCGGGCGCAGGCGGCGGGCCTTGGCCTCGGTGGTGGTGATGCGGCCGTGCTCGAAGAGGGCGGTGGCGAGGTTCGCCAGCATGGCCTTCTCGTGCGCGGCGCCGCCGCCGAGGCGGGCGCCCTTGGTGGGCTTCGGCATGGTTGTCTCTCCTCGATGTCTGCACCGGCCGTATCAGGTACCGGTGTCAGTGTCCGTACGGGCTCGTGCCCGCCGGAGCCGGGGCGTGCGACCGCACTCGCGCGCGGCCGTACGTTCCGGAGAACGTGGGCCGACCGGGCGCGGGCGGTGCCGCGCCCGGTCGGAATGCCGGTGGGAACCGGCGTCGTTACCGCCGGATGCCGGTCAGTACTGCTCGGTCTCGACGAAACCGGAGTCCGCGTCGTCGTCGGCGCCGAAGGCGTCGGCGGCGGCGGTCGGGTCGAATCCGGGCGGGCTGTCCTTGAGGGTCAGGCCCATGCCGGCCAGCTTCGCCTTGACCTCGTCGATCGACTTGGCGCCGAAGTTGCGGATGTCGAGCAGGTCCGCCTCGGAGCGGGCCACCAGCTCGCCCACCGAGTGGATGCCCTCGCGCTTGAGGCAGTTGTAGGAGCGGACGGTCAGCTCCAGCTCCTCGATCGGCAGGGCCAGGTCGGCGGCGAGCGCGGCGTCCGTCGGGGACGGGCCCATGTCGATGCCCTCGGCGTCGACGTTCAGCTCGCGGGCCAGGCCGAACAGCTCGACCAGGGTCTTGCCGGCGGAGGCCATGGCGTCACGCGGACGCATGGACTCCTTGGTCTCGACGTCGACGATCAGCTTGTCGAAGTCGGTGCGCTGCTCGACACGGGTCGCCTCGACCTTGTAGGTGACCTTGAGGACCGGCGAGTAGATGGAGTCGACCGGGATGCGGCCGATCTCCTGGCCGGCCTGCTTGTTCTGCACGGCGGAGACGTAGCCGCGACCGCGCTCGACGGTCAGCTCCATCTCCAGCTTCCCCTTGCCGTTCAGCGTGGCGAGGACCAGGTCGGGGTTGTGCACCTCGACACCGGCCGGCGGGGCGATGTCGGCGGCGGTGACCAGACCCGGGCCCTGCTTGCGCAGGTACATCACGACCGGCTCGTCGTGCTCCGAGGAGACGACCAGGCTCTTGATGTTGAGGATCAGGTCGGTGACGTCCTCCTTGACGCCCGGCACGGTGGTGAACTCGTGCAGGACGCCGTCGATCCGGATGCTGGTCACGGCAGCACCGGGGATCGAGGACAGGAGCGTGCGACGCAGGGAGTTTCCGAGGGTGTAGCCGAAGCCCGGCTCCAGCGGTTCGATCACGAACCGGGAACGGAACTCGTCCACGACCTCTTCGGTCAGTGAGGGGCGCTGAGCGATCAGCATGGGGGTGTGCCTCCAGTCTTCGGCAACCGCTATTTGATGCCGAGCACCGGGCGGAAGCCCGGTTTTCCACTACAAGGGTACGGGCGGTGCGACCCGTGCGGGCCGCACCGCCCGTGACCGTGAGCCGGTACTCCGGATTACTTGGAGTACAGCTCGACGATCAGCTGCTCCTGCACCTGGGTGTCGATCACCTGGCGCTCGGGCAGCGAGTGGACGAGGATCCGCAGCTGCGACGGAATGGCCTCGAGCCACGCCGGCACCGTCTTGTCGCCGGCCTCCGCCTGAGCCACCTGGAAGGGGGTCATGTTGCGGGAGGAGGGGCGGACCTCGACGATGTCGTTGGGAGCGACGCGGGCCGACGGGATGTCGGTCTTGCGGCCGTTCACCATGATGTGTCCGTGGCGGACGAGCTGACGGGCGTGGTCGCGGGACTTGGCGAAGCCGGCCCGGTAGACCACGTTGTCCAGACGGGACTCCAGGATGCGGAGCAGGTTCTCGCCCGTCTTGCCCTGCTTGCGGTTGGCCTCGTTGAAGTAACCGCGGAACTGCTTCTCGAGGACACCGTAGATGCGGGCGGCCTTCTGCTTCTCACGCTTCTGCAGCAGGTACTCGCTGTCCTTGGTGCGCCCGCGTCCGTGCTCACCCGGGGGGTAAGGACGGATCTCGATCGGGCACTTCGCGCTCTCGCACTTAGCTCCCTTGAGGAAGAGCTTCTGCTTCTCCCGACGGCAACGCTTGCAGTCGGCCCCGGTGTAACGCGCCATGTTCGTGTATCTCCTACTTCTGCCGGATCAGACGCGGCGACGCTTCGGCGGGCGGCAGCCGTTGTGCGGGGTCGGGGTGACGTCCTGGATCGAACCCACCTCGAGGCCGGTGGCCTGGAGGGAGCGGATCGCGGTCTCACGGCCGGAGCCGGGACCCTTGACGAACACGTCGACCTTGCGCATGCCGTGCTCCTGCGCGCGACGGGCGGCCGACTCGGCGGCCATCTGCGCGGCGAACGGCGTCGACTTGCGCGAACCCTTGAAGCCCACGTGACCGGCGGAAGCCCAGGAAATCACGTTGCCGGTGGGGTCGGTGATGGAAACGATGGTGTTGTTGAACGTGCTCTTGATGTGAGCGTGCCCGTGGGCGACGTTCTTCTTCTCCTTGCGGCGCACCTTCTTGGCGCCGGCCGTACGGCCCTTCGGAGGCATAGAAAAATACTCCTATGGAGGTGGTCGGTCCTGCGGTCCGGACCACTGGCGGTGTCCGGTGAGGACTACTTCTTGCCCGGCTTCTTCTTGCCGGCGATCGCGCGACGCGGGCCCTTGCGGGTGCGGGCGTTGGTGCTGGTGCGCTGGCCGTGGACGGGCAGGCCGCGGCGGTGGCGCAGACCCTGGTAGCTGCCGATCTCGACCTTGCGGCGGATGTCGGCCTGGATCTCGCGGCGGAGGTCACCCTCGGTGCGGATGTTGGCCTCGACGTACTCACGGATCCTGACGAGCTCTTCCTCGGTCAGGTCGCGGACGCGGGTGTCCGGGTTCACACCGGTGTTCGCAAGCGTCTGCTGGGAGAGCGTGCGACCGATGCCGAAGACATAGGTGAGAGCGACCTCCACGCGCTTGTCGCGCGGGAGGTCGACGCCTTCGAGGCGTGCCATGAACGTGGCTCCTGGTTTCGTTGGAGGTCTTCCGCAGCACCGTTCCCGTAGCGAGTACGAGCCGGGTCCCCGGCCTCCGTCCGGGGGTGTCGTCCCCACCGGCGTTAACGGATGTCACGGCGGGGGGTCGGGTGTCTGCGTATCTACATGTCGCTTGCGTCGCGCGAAGAACCGCGAGAGGTGCGAGGCGTGGCGGTCTTGCGTCAGCCCTGGCGCTGCTTGTGGCGCAGGTTGTCGCAGATGACCATGACCCGGCCGTGGCGGCGGATCACCTTGCACTTGTCGCAGATCTTCTTGACGCTCGGCTTGACCTTCATGGGATGTGAGGTTCTCCGGGTCAGGCCACCACTCCGCACCCGGCGGAGTGAGGGCGAGATCTACTTGTAGCGGTAGACGATCCGCCCGCGCGTCAGGTCGTAGGGAGACAGCTCCACCACGACACGGTCGTCGGGAAGGATACGGATGTAGTGCATCCGCATCTTGCCGCTGATGTGCGCGAGGACCTGGTGCCCGTTCTGGAGCTCCACCTTGAACATCGCGTTCGGGAGAGACTCGACGACGGTGCCCTCGATCTCGATGGCCCCTTGTTTTTTGGCCATGCTTGAGCGCTTCACCTTCCGGGATCGGCTACCTGGGTCAGTCCGTGGGTGCACGCAGGCACACATGGACCGACGCACCAGTCTACGGCACGGCTCCGGGAAAGACGAATCGGGGATGTATGCCCATCGTGGGAGATCTTTATGCGGGCCGGAGGGACTTCACCCGGCTCACGGCCCTCCCGCACCCGGCTCACCGCAGAAGAGGCGGTGGTGCGGCAGTGGCCGCGCGCTCCGTACGGCCCGGTGGGGCCGGACGGCGGCCGGAGACCGGGGAACCGGGCCGGGAGGCCCGGTCAGTCCAGCGGGTCGGGGGCAGTGGTGACGCCGTACTCCGCCAGCTTCGCCCGGCCGCCGTCCGGCGCCGTCAGCACCAGCGGTCCCTGCTCGGTCAGCGCGACGGAGTGCTCCCAGTGGCAGGACCAGCTGCCGTCGTCCGTCTTGACCGTCCACTCGTCCTCCAGGACGTGCGTCCTGGCCGAGCCCAGGCTGACCATCGGCTCGATCGCCAGGCACATGCCCGGCACCAGCTTCGGGCCCTTGCCGCGCCGGCGCTCGACGTAGTTCAGCAGGTGCGGGTCCATGTGCATCTGGCTGCCGATGCCGTGGCCGCCGTAGTCCTCGATGATCCCGTAGCGCCCGGAGGCCGGGCGGGGCTGGCGGCGGATGTAGCCCTCGATCGCCTTGGAGATGTCCACCAGCCGGTTTCCCCTGCGCATCGCCGCGATGCCGGCCCACATCGACTCCTCGGTGACCCGGCTCAGCTCGTGCAGCTCGGGGGCGTGGCCCTCGCCGACGAAGACGGTGATCGCCGCGTCCCCGTGCCAGCCGTCGACGATCGCGCCCGCGTCGACGGAGATGATGTCGCCGGACTCCAGCACCGTCTCCCGGTCGGGGATGCCGTGGACGACGACGTCGTTCACCGAGGTGCAGATGTTGCCGGGGAAGCCGCCGTAGCCGAGGAAGTTCGGCTTGGCCCCGTGGTCGGCGAGCACCTTGGCCGCGACCTCGTCCAGGTCCTTGGTGGTCGCGCCCGGTACCGCGGCCTTGCGGCAGGCCGCGTGCATCGCGGCGACGACCAGCCCGGCCGCGCGCATCTTCGCGATCTGCTCGGGGGTCTTGATCTCCACCATGACGGCTGACGCCTTCCAGCTCGCGGTTGTCTGTGGCACATCCGGCCCGGTGTACTGCCGCCGGGCCCGTTCACTACACGATACGGCCGCGGTGCCCGCCCCGGGCACCGCGGCCTTCTCGCCGTTCCTCTTCCGGATCAGGCCCCGGACTGCCCGGCCGCCTGGCCGAGCGCCTCCATCGCCCGCCGGGTGACCTCGGAGACCTTGCCGAGTGCCGAGATCGTCACCACCAGGCCCTGGGCCTTGTAGTAGTCGATGATCGGCTCGGTCTCGGTGTGGTAGACCTCCAGGCGCTTGCGGACGGTGTCCTCGCGGTCGTCCTCGCGCTGGTAGAGCTCGCCGCCGCAGGCGTCGCAGACGCCCTCGGTCTTCGGCGGGGTGTACACGACGTGGAAGATGTGGCCGCTGTCGTTGCGGCACATCCGCCGTCCCGCGATCCGCTTGACGACCTCGTCCTCGGGGACCTCCAGGTCCAGCACGGCGTTCAGCCGGGTGCCGGACTCGCGCAGGATGCCGTCCAGGGCCTCGGCCTGGCCGATGTTCCGCGGGAAGCCGTCGAGCAGGAAGCCGTCGGCGGCGTCGGGCTGCTCCATCCGGTCCCGGGCCATTCCGATGGTGACCTCGTCGGGTACGAGCTTGCCGGCCCGCATGTACTCCTGCGCCTTCTGCCCGAGCTGGGTGCCCTGGCTGATGTTGGCGCGGAAGAGGTCGCCTGTGGAGATGTGCGGGATGGACAGGTTCTCGGCCAGGTACGCGGCCTGCGTGCCCTTGCCCGCGCCAGGCGGTCCGACGAGGACGATTCGCATCAGCGGAGGAACCCTTCGTAATGGCGCTGCTGAAGCTGGCTCTCGATCTGCTTCACGGTCTCCAGACCGACACCCACGATGATCAGGATGCTGGTCCCGCCGAACGGGAAGTTCTGATTCGCGTTGAACAACACCAGCGCGACGGTGGGCACCAGAGCGATCAGACCCAGGTACAGCGAACCCGGCCACGTGATGCGGTTCAGCACGTAGCTCAGGTACTCCGCGGTGGGACGTCCGGCCCGGATGCCCGGGATGAAACCACCATACTTCTTCATGTTGTCGGCAACTTCTTCGGGGTTGAAGGAGATGGCGACGTAGAAGAAGGCGAAGAACACGATCAGCACGAAGTACGTGACGATGTAGTACGGGTGGTCACCCGTGACGAGGTGCCGGTTGATCCAGTCGGCCCAGCCCGCCTGCGACCCGCTGAACTGAACGATCAGTGCCGGGATGTAGAGCAGGGAGGAGGCGAAGATGACGGGGATCACACCCGCCTGGTTCACCTTCAGGGGGATGTAGGTGGAGGTGCCGCCGTAGGAGCGGCGCCCGATCATCCGCTTGGCGTACTGCACGGGGATGCGGCGCTGCGCCTGCTCGACGAAGACCACCAGGCCGACCATCGCCAGACCCGCGAGGATCACCACACCGAACTCGATCCAGCCGTCCGCCAGGTGGCCCTGCACCTTGATGGCCCACAGCAGGCCCGGGAAGCCGGCGGCGATCGAGACGAACATCAGGATCGACATGCCGTTGCCGATGCCGCGGTCGGTGATCAGCTCACCCAGCCACATGATCAGCGCGGTGCCGGCGGTCATGACGATCACCATGGTGATCGTGGTGAAGATGGAGTCGTCGGGGATGATCTGGTCACGGACGGTGCACTGCGCGAAGAGGCTGCCGCTGCGGGCCGTCGCCACCAGGCCGGTGGCCTGGAGCACGCCGAGCGCCACGGTCAGGTAACGGGTGTACTGCGTGATCTTCGCCTGGCCGGACTGCCCCTCCTTCTTGAGGGCCTCCAGCCTCGGGATCACCACCACCAGCAGCTGCAGGATGATGCTCGCCGTGATGTACGGCATGATCCCGAGCGCGAAGATGGTCAGCTGCAGCAGCGCGCCACCACTGAACATGTTGACCAGGCCGAAGAGGCCGGCGCCGGCGCCCTCGGCCTCTTTCACGCACTGGTTGACGTTCTCGAAGCTGACACCCGGGACGGGGATGTGTGCACCGAGGCGGAAGAGCACCATGATGCCGAGGGTGAACAGCAGCTTCTTGCGCAGGTCGGGCGTCTTGAACGCCCGGGCGAACGCGGTGAGCACGGTGCCTCCTGCGCCCCCCGCGTCACACGCGAGAGGTTACGGTCGTGAGGATCAACGGATAAAACGGTTCAGATTCCGCAGGAGGGGTCCTGCGGAGGTCAATAACGCACGACACCTTACCGGCGACCGTGCCCCCCATGGAACGACCAACCGGGGACGCCCGTTCCTGGGCGCCCCCGGTTGGTCACTTCACCGTGCTCAGACGAGCTCGGTGACGGTGCCTCCGGCAGCGGTGATCTTCTCCTTGGCGGAGCCGGAGACCTTGTCCACGGTCACCTGCAGCGCCACGGAGATCTCCCCGTTGCCCAGCACCTTCACGAGCTGGTTCTTGCGAACCGCACCCTTGGCGACCAGGCCCTCGACGGTGACCTCGCCACCCTCGGGGTACAGGTCCGCCAGCTTGTCCAGGTTCACGACCTGGTACTCGGTGCGGAAGGGGTTCTTGAAGCCCTTGAGCTTGGGCAGCCGCATGTGCAGCGGCATCTGCCCACCCTCGAAGCGCTCCGGAACCTGGTAGCGGGCCTTGGTGCCCTTGGTGCCACGACCGGCGGTCTTGCCCTTGGACGCCTCACCACGACCGACGCGGGTCTTGGCGGTCTTGGCGCCCGGGGCGGGCCGGAGGTTGTGGACCTTCAGCGGCTTCTGCTCCGCCATGTCAGTCGACCTCCTCGACCGTCACGAGGTGGCGGACGGTCTGCACCATGCCGCGGATCTCGGGACGGTCCTCCTTGACGACCGAGTCGTTCACTCGCCTGAGGCCGAGGGAACGCAGGGTGTCGCGGTGGTTCTGCTTGCTGCCGATGTAGGACTTGGTCTGGGTGACCTTCAGGCGTGCCATCAGGCGCTCACCCCAGCCCGCGCCCGCAGCAGAGCGGCGGGAGCAACGTCCTCCAGCGGCAGGCCGCGGCGGGCGGCGATCTCCTCGGGGCGCTGCAGGCCCCGCAGAGCGGCCACCGTGGCGTGCACGATGTTGATCGGGTTCGACGAGCCGAGGGACTTGCTCAGCACGTCGTGGATGCCCGCGCACTCCAGCACGGCGCGCACCGGGCCACCGGCGATCACACCGGTACCGGGCGAGGCCGGCTTGAGCAGCACGACGCCGGCGGCCTCCTCACCCTGGATCGGGTGGGGGATGGTGCCCTGGATCCGGGGGACCTTGAAGAAGTGCTTCTTGGCCTCCTCCACACCCTTGGCGATGGCGGCCGGCACCTCCTTGGCCTTGCCGTAACCGACACCCACGGTGCCGTCACCGTCGCCCACCACGACCAGCGCGGTGAAGCTGAAGCGACGACCACCCTTCACAACCTTGGCGACGCGGTTGATCGCGACGACCCGCTCGACGTACGCGGTCTTCTCGGCGGCCGCGCCACCGTCCCGCCGGTCCCGTCGGTCCCGCCGCTCGCCGCCACCGGCGCCGCCACCGCGGCGCTGGGGTCCAGCCATTGGAATTACCTCTCTCTATGCGTCCGCTTGCGTGGGGACCGGCTCAGAACCTGAGCCCGGCCTCGCGGGCGGCGTCGGCCAGGGCGGCGATCCGCCCGGCGTACTTGTTGCCGCCGCGGTCGAACACGACGGCCTCGATGCCCGCGGCCTTGGCGCGCTCGGCGACCAGGGACCCGACCTGCTTGGCCAGGGCGGTCTTGTCGCCCTCACCACCGCGGATCGAGCTGTCCAGCGTCGACGCCGAGGCCAGCGTGTGGCCCGCGATGTCGTCGATGACCTGGGCCACCATGTGGCGGTTGGAGCGCGTCACCACCAGGCGCGGACGCTCGGGGGTGCCCGACACCTTCTTGCGGACGCGGATGTGGCGCCGCTTGACAGCGGCGGCCTTGCGCGCGCTGCCCTTCGCGATCTTCACACCGTATGCCATGGCTTACTTACCAGCCTTTCCGACCTTGCGGCGGATGACCTCGCCCGCGTACTTCACGCCCTTGGCCTTGTACGGGTCGGGCTTGCGCAGCTTGCGGATGTTCGCGGCGATCTCGCCGACCTTCTGCTTGTCGATGCCCTCGACGCTCAGCTTGGTCGGGGACTCCACCTTGAAGGAGATTCCCTCGGGAGCCTTCACCGTGATCGGGTGGCTGTAGCCCAGGGAGAACTCCAGGTCGGAGCCCTTGGCCTGGACGCGGTAACCGACACCGCTGATCTCGAGCTGCTTGCTGTGACCCTGGGTCACGCCAGTGATCATGTTCGCCACCAGCGTGCGGGACAGACCGTGCAGGGCCTTGTTCCGGCTCTCGTCGTTCGGGCGGGAGACCCTGATGGAGCCGTCCTCACCCTTGGCGATCTCGATGGGCGCGGCGACGGTGTGCGAAAGGCTGCCCTTGGGCCCCTTCACGTTGACCGTCCGGCCATCGATGGTGACGTCCACACCGGCGGGAACCTGGATGGGGAGCTTGCCGATACGCGACATGAGCTTTACCTCCGTTCCCTTCCGTTACCAGACGTAGGCGAGGACTTCCCCACCCACGCCCTTCTTCTGAGCCTGCTTGTCGGTGAGGAGCCCGTGGGAGGTGGAGATGATCGCCACGCCCAGGCCGCCGAGCACCTTCGGCAGGTTGGTGGACTTTGCGTAGACCCGCAGGCCCGGCTTGCTGATCCGCTTGATGCCGGCGATCGAACGCTCGCGGTTCGGACCGAACTTGAGCTCCAGGACGAGGTTCTTGCCCACCGGGGCGTCCTCGACCTTCCAGCCGGTGATGTAACCCTCCTGCTGGAGGATCTCCGCGATGTGCGACTTGATCTTGCTGTGCGGCATCACGACGGTGTCGTGGTAAGCCGAGTTCGCGTTTCGCAGACGCGTCAGCATGTCTGCGATCGGATCGGTCATGGTCATGTGATGGCCTTCGGCCTCTCTCGCCGGGGTTTCCTGTCTGCTCCGTCCCTCTCCCCGTACGCGGGACGCGACGGGACGGGTGCGGTGCGGGGACCTACGGCGTAGTAAGACGGTCATGGGCGGCGAGCGCCCAACCCACAAGCCTAGGGCACGCGGGGAGGGCGTTCGCCGGCCAGGATGCTCTTACCGAGAGTTCCTCGAAGTCCGCTCTCGCGGACTTACCAGGAGCTCTTGGTGACGCCCGGCAGCTCGCCGCGGTGGGCCATCTCACGAAGGCACACGCGGCACAGGCCGAACTTGCGGTAGACGGAGTGGGGTCGGCCGCAGCGCTGGCACCGCGTGTACGCGCGCACCGCGAACTTCGGCTTGCGGGCGGCCTTGGCAATCAGAGCCTTCTTCGCCACGGCTCACGCCTCCTTGAAGGGGAATCCGAGGTGACGCAGCAGGGCGCGACCCTCCTCGTCGGTGTTCGCCGTGGTGACCACGGTGATGTCCATGCCTCGGACCCGGTCGATCTTGTCCTGGTCGATCTCGTGGAACATGACCTGCTCCGTGAGGCCGAAGGTGTAGTTGCCCCTGCCGTCGAACTGCTTCGGCGACAGACCGCGGAAGTCGCGGATGCGCGGCAGCGCCAGCGACAGCAGGCGGTCCAGGAACTCCCACATCCGGTCGCCCCGCAGGGTGACGTGGGCACCGATCGGCTGGCCCTCGCGCAGCTTGAACTGCGCGATGGACTTCCGGGCCTTGGTCACGGCCGGCTTCTGGCCGGTGATCGTGGCGAGGTCGCGGATGGCGCCCTCGATCAGCTTGGAGTCGCGGGCGGCCTCGCCCACACCCATGTTGACCACGATCTTGGTGAGACCGGGGATCTGCATGACGTTCTCGTACTTGAACTCGTCACGCAGCTTGCCCGTGATCTCCTCGCGGTAGCGCGCCTTCAGACGCGGCTGCACGTTCGTGGCGGTAGTCATCAGATGTCCTCACCGGTCCGCTTGGCAACGCGGATCTTGTTGCCGTCCTCGTCGAAGCGGTAACCGACGCGGGTGACGACCTTCTTGCCGTCCTTCTCCACGACGAGCTGAACATTGCTCACGTGGATCGGGGCCTCGGTCGTCACGATGCCGCCGGTCTTCGAACCGCGAGCGGTCTGGCCGGCCTTGGTGTGCTTCTTGACCCGGTTGACACCCTCGACCAGGACACGGTCCTCGCGGGGGTAGGCCTCGATGACCTTGCCCTGCTTGCCCCTGTCCTTGCCGGTGATGACCTGGACCAGGTCGCCCTTCTTGATCTTCATCGGTTACAGCACCTCCGGCGCGAGCGAGATGATCTTCATGAACTTCTTCTCGCGCAGCTCACGGCCGACAGGGCCGAAGATACGGGTGCCGCGGGGGTCGCCGTCGTTCTTGAGGATGACGGCGGCGTTCTCGTCGAAGCGGATGTACGAGCCGTCCGGGCGGCGGCGCTCCTTGACGGTGCGCACGACGACGGCCTTGACGACCTCGCCCTTCTTCACGTTGCCACCGGGGATCGCGTCCTTGACGGTGGCGACGATGACATCCCCGATACCCGCGTAGCGGCGGCCGGAGCCACCGAGAACACGGATGCAAAGGATCTCCTTCGCGCCCGTGTTGTCGGCGACACGCAGCCGCGACTCCTGCTGGATCACGTCTATCTCCTGATCGTCTGCCGGTTCCCGGCGGGTGCGCGCTCACCGCGCGCACCTCGCCGAGCCTGGCGGAACTCGTCCCGAGAAGGGATCTCGGGAATTACTTGGCCTTCTCGAGGATCTCGACGACGCGCCAGCGCTTCGTCGCGGACAGCGGCCGGGTCTCCATCAGGAGGACGCGGTCGCCGACACCCGCGGCGTTCTGCTCGTCGTGCGCCTTGAGCTTGTTCGTACGGCGGATGACCTTGCCGTACAGGGCGTGCTTGACGCGGTCCTCGACGGCGACGACAACGGTCTTGTCCATCTTGTCGCTGACGACCAGACCCTCACGGGTCTTGCGGAAGCCGCGGTTCTGCTCTGCAGTCTCAGTCACATTCGTCTCGCTCATCAGGCGCTCTCCACCGTCTCGATGCCGAGCTCGCGCTCACGCATCAGGGTGTAGATCCGGGCGATGTCCTTGCGGACGGCCTTCAGCCGGCCGTTGTTCTCCAGCTGTCCGGTCGCCGCCTGGAAACGGAGCTTGAAGAGCTCCTCCTTGGCCTCGCGCAGCTTCACGACGAGCTCCTCGTCGCCGAGCTCGCGCAGCTCGCTCGCCTTGGTACCGGCCGCCATCACGACTCACCTGCCTCGCGCCGCACGATCCGGCACTTCATCGGAAGCTTGTGAGCAGCGCGGGTGAGCGCCTCACGAGCAATCTTCTCGTTCGGGTAGGACAGCTCGAACATCACCCGGCCGGGCTTGACGTTCGCGACCCACCACTCCGGCGAACCCTTACCGGAACCCATGCGGGTCTCGGCGGGCTTCTTGGTCAGCGGACGGTCCGGGTAGATGTTGATCCACACCTTGCCGCCACGCTTGATGTGACGGGTCATGGAGATACGAGCTGCCTCGATCTGCCGGTTCGTCACATAGGCAGCGGTCACGGCCTGGATGCCGTACTCGCCGAAAGCAACCTCGGTGCCGCCCTTGGCCATGCCCTTGCGCTTCGGGTGGTGCTGCTTGCGGTGCTTGACCCTGCGGGGGATCAGCATGACGGTCAGGCCTCCTTCCCGGCAGAGCCGGTGCTCTCGGCGGCCGGAGCGGCAGCGGTGCCCTCGGCGGCCTTGGGCGCCTCGGTCCGCTCCTGCTGCGGCTTGCGGCCGCGGCCGCCGCGCTCGCCACCGCGGCGCGGGCGGTCGCTGCCACCACGCGACGGGCGGTTGCCGGCGCGGGCGGCGGCGTTCTCGGCGCGGACCTCGGCGATGTTCTTGACGTCGCCCTTGTAGATCCAGACCTTCACACCGATGCGGCCGAAGGTCGTCTTGGCCTCGAAGAAGCCGTAGTCGACGTTGGCGCGCAGGGTGTGCAGGGGGACCCGGCCCTCGCGGTAGAACTCGGAGCGGGACATCTCGGCGCCGCCGAGACGGCCACCGCACTGGATCTTGATGCCCTTGGCGCCGGCCTTCATCGTGCTCTGCATCGACTTGCGCATCGCACGGCGGAAGGAGACGCGGGAGGACAGCTGCTCGGCGACGGCCTGGGCCACCAGCTGAGCGTCCGTCTCCGGGTTCTTCACCTCGAGGATGTTGAACTGGATCTGCTTGCCGGTCAGCTTCTCCAGCCGACCGCGGATGCGCTCCGCCTCGGCGCCGCGGCGGCCGATCACGATGCCCGGACGGGCGGTGTGAACGTCGACGCGGACGCGGTCACGGGTGCGCTCGATCTCCACCTTGGAGATGCCGGCCCGCTCCATGCCCTGCGTGAGCAGGCGGCGGATCTCGACGTCTTCCTTGATGTAGTCCTTGTACAGCTTGTCGGCGTACCAGCGGGACTTGAAGTCCGTGGTGATGCCGAGCCGGAACCCGTGCGGGTTGACCTTCTGCCCCATTACCGGGTTCCTTCCTTGCTGCTGACGACCACCGTGATGTGGCTGGTCCGCTTACGGATCCGGTAGGCACGGCCCTGGGCGCGCGGCCGGAACCGCTTCAGGGTCGGGCCCTCGTCGACGTAGGCCTCGGAGATGAAGAGGCTGTCGACGTCCGTGTGGTCGTAGTTGTGCGCGGCGTTGGCGATGGCGCTGTCGAGCACCTTGCCGACGGGCACGCTCGCGGCCTGCGGGGCGAAACGCAGGACCGCCTGAGCCTCCGTGGCGTCCATGCCACGGATGAGGTCCACCACTCGGCGGGCCTTCATGGGCGTGACGCGGATGTACCGCGCCTGGGCCCTGGCTTCCATGGTTGTCCCTTCGGTGTCAGTCATAGGTCTTCGCTACTTCCGCACATCAGCGACGACGCGACTTGCGGTCGTCCTTCTCGTGGCCGCGGAAGGTGCGGGTCGGCGCGAACTCGCCGAGCTTGTGGCCGACCATCGACTCGGTGACGAACACCGGGACGTGCTTGCGGCCGTCGTGCACCGCGATCGTGTGGCCCAGCATGGCCGGGACGATCATGGAGCGGCGGGACCAGGTCTTGATGACGTTCTTGGTGCCTGCGTCGTTCTGTACGTCCACCTTCCTCATCAGGTGGTCGTCGACGAAAGGCCCCTTCTTGAGACTGCGCGGCATCGAAAACCCGCCTCCTAGCGCTTCTTGTTCGTCTTGCGGCGGCGGACGATGTACTTGTTGCTGGCCTTCTTCGGCGAGCGAGTACGTCCTTCCTTCTTGCCCCACGGCGAGACCGGGTGACGACCACCGGAGGTCTTGCCCTCACCACCACCGTGCGGGTGGTCGACCGGGTTCATGACCACACCGCGGACGGTCGGGCGGACGCCCTTCCAGCGCATGCGGCCGGCCTTGCCCCAGTTGATGTTCGACTGCTCGGCGTTGCCGACCTCGCCGACGGTGGCGCGGCAGCGGACGTCGACCAGGCGGATCTCACCGGACGGCATGCGCAGGTGGGCCATGCGGCCCTCCTTCGCCAGCAGCTGCACGGAGGCGCCCGCGGAACGGGCGAACTTCGCGCCGCCGCCGGGCCGCAGCTCGATGGCGTGGATGGTCGTACCGACCGGGATGTTGCGCAGCGCGAGGTTGTTGCCCGGCTTGATGTCGGCGCCGGGGCCGTTCTCGACGCGGTCGCCCTGCTTCAGGCCGGCCGGCGCGAGGATGTAGCGCTTCTCGCCGTCGACGTAGTGGAGCAGCGCGATGCGCGCGGTGCGGTTGGGGTCGTACTCGATGTGCGCGACCTTGGCCGGCACGCCGTCCTTGTCGTGACGACGGAAGTCGATCACGCGGTAGGCGCGCTTGTGGCCGCCGCCCTGGTGGCGGACGGTCACACGACCGGTGTTGTTACGGCCGCCCTTGCTGTGCAGGGGGCGGACCAGCGACTTCTCCGGCGTGGACCGCGTGATCTCGACGAAGTCGGCGACGCTGGAGCCACGACGGCCCGGGGTCGTCGGCTTGTACTTGCGGATACCCATTTCTCAGTCCTCGTCCGATATCGGACGGTACGACCTCCGTTAGGAGACCGGACCGCCGAAGATGTCGATACGGTCGCCCTCGGCGAGGGTCACGATGGCGCGCTTGGAGTCGGCGCGCTTGCCGTAACCGGTGCGGGTGCGCTTGCGCTTGCCCTGGCGGTTGATCGTGTTGACCCCGGTGACCTTGACCGAGAAGACCGCCTCGACGGCCTGCTTGATCTGGGTCTTGTTGGCACGCGGGTCGACGACGAACGTGTACTTGTTCTCGTCCAGCAGTGCGTAGCTCTTCTCGGAGACCACCGGCTTCACGAGGATGTCGCGGGGGTCGGAGAAGGTCTTGCTGGTGACGGTGGTCTCGGCCATCAGGCCTCGCTCCCTTCGTGCTGGGCGGCCTTGCGGCCGGCCACGAAGCTGTCGAGGGCGGCCTTGGTGAAGACCACGTCGTCGGAGACGAGCACGTCGTAGGTGTTCAGCTGGCCCGGCTCCAGGATGTGGACCTGGGGCAGGTTGCGGGCGGACAGCCACGCGGCCTCGTCGCTCCGCTCGGCGACCAGGAGCACGTTCTTGCGCTCGCTGATCTTCCCGAGCAGGGTCTTGGCGGCCTTGGTGGAGATCTCGCCCTCGACCACGCCGGTCACGACGTGGACGCGGCCGTGGCGCGCCCGGTCGGAGAGGGCACCGCGCAGGGCGGCGGCCTTCATCTTCTTCGGGGTCCGCTGCGAGTAGTCGCGCGGCACGGGACCGTGCACGACGCCACCGCCCGCGAACTGCGGGGCGCGGGTCGAACCCTGGCGGGCGCGGCCGGTGCCCTTCTGGCGGTACGGCTTCTTGCCACCGCCCCGGACCTCGCCGCGGGTCTTGGTCTTGTGCGTGCCCTGGCGGGCAGCGGCCAGCTGTGCGACGACGACCTGGTGGATCAGCGGAACGCTGACCTGCGCGTCGAAGATCTCCGCGGGGAGCTCGACGGTCCCGGCCTTGTCGCCTGCCGGCGAAAGGATGTCAATGGTGCTCATCGGTTACCTCAGGCCCCCTTGGCCGCGGTACGGACCAGGACGAGGCCGCCGTTCGGACCAGGAACCGCGCCCTTGATGAGCAGCAGGCCCTTCTCCGCGTCAACGGCGTGGACGGTCAGGTTCTGGGTGGTGACCCGCTCGTTGCCCATGCGGCCGGCCATGCGCAGGCCCTTGAACACGCGGCCCGGGGTGGCGCAGCCACCGATGGAGCCGGGAGAGCGGTGCTTGCGCTGCGTGCCGTGGCCGGCGCCGAGGCCGGCGAAGCCGTGGCGCTTCATGACACCGGCGGTGCCCTTGCCCTTGCTCTTGCCGGTGACGTCGACCTTCACGCCCGACTCGAACACCTCGGCGGTGACTTCCTGGCCGAGCGTGTACTCGCCGGCGTCGGCGGTACGCAGCTCCACCAGGTGGCGGCGCGGGGTGACGTCGGCCTTGGCGAAGTGGCCCTTGAGGGGCTTGTTCACCTTGCGCGGGTCGATCTCGCCGAAGGCGATCTGGACGGCCTCGTAGCCGTCCTTGTCTGCGGTGCGCACCTGGGTGACGATGCAGGGGCCGGCCTTGACGACGGTGACCGGGACGACACGGTTGTTCTCGTCCCAGACCTGGGTCATGCCGAGCTTCTCGCCCAGGACACCCTTGATCTGCTTGGTGGTCATCTCTACCGCGCCTCTCAGAGCTTGATCTCGATGTCGACGCCGGCCGGCAGGTCCAGGCGCATCAGCGAGTCAACGGTCTTGGGCGTCGGGTCGAGGATGTCGATCAGGCGCTTGTGGGTACGCATCTCGAAGTGCTCGCGCGAGTCCTTGTACTTGTGCGGCGACTTGATGACGCAGTACACGTTCTTCTCTGTGGGCAGCGGCACCGGGCCCGCGACCGACGCACCAGTACGGGTCACCGTCTCGACGATCTTCTTCGCCGAGGTGTCGATGACCTCGTGGTCGTAGGCCTTGAGCCGGATGCGGATCTTCTGTCCCGCCATGGCTACTTCGTAGTCCTGTCTCTCGTCACGCTCCGGGACCCGGCGGGACCACACTCTCCTCCGACCCACGCGGTCGGGCGTGTCGCATTCCCGCCACCATGGAAATCCTTGAATTTCCCTGCCTGGGGATGCGGTGCGCGAGACCGCGGAACCGGGGGAGGAAACCCACCGGGCGCCTGGTCGGTACCCCGCCCACGCTTCCCGGAAGATTCCCGTACTTCCGCCCCTGACGAGGGGCGACGAATACATTGGGACTCGCTTCCGGTCCTCCCGGCGGGAGGCGCGCAGCATCGGCACTCAACCGAGCAACCCGGACAGTCTGCCACACGGGGCATCGCCGATGCCAATCGGACCCATCACGTTACCCCGCCGGAACGCCGCCGAATCCTGCGCACCCGCCCGCGGCACCCCCTGGGCGCCGTTCCCTAGCGCGGGCTCAGGCCCTCGGGAGCGGTGAGGAGCAGCGGGGTGCGGGGGTATCCGGGTCCGGCGGCGTCCGGGGTGAGGCGGAGCAGCAGGTGCAGGACCCCGCTGAGGCCGGGCATCAGCCCCGGGGAGAAGGATTCCCGGGCCAGTCCGCCGACCGGGCCGCGGTGTTCGAGGTCGGTGAGCAGCCCGGCCAGCAGCTCCCGGATGTCGGGGACACGGACCGGGGCCGGGACGGGCGCGGCGCCGGGGCCGGGGTCGGGTGCGGGCAGGGTGCGCAGGTGGGTGAGCAGCTCGACGAGCCCCAGATCCCCGTGGCACAGGGTGTGGCTCCAGCCGAAGCCGTCGGCCAGGCCGGCCGCCGCCGCGCGGTGGGCGTTGGCCAGGTGGGCCGGGTCCCCGGTGCGGTGGTAGAGGTCGACGGCGGCCAGGCCGATGCCGGTGCTGCCGTGGCACCAGGCGGTGGCGTGGTCCTGTTGGCTGCCGATGCGGGCGTCGTGCCAGTTGCCGGCCTCCGGGTCCCACAGCGACTCCTCGTAGGACAGGGCGGCCCCGGCCAGCTCGCGCCAGCGGTGGCGGTCGGCGTCGGTGCCGGCCTCGCCGAGGGCGAGGCGGTGCAGCGCCCAGCCCATCCCGGTGGCGCCGTGGGCGAAGCCGCCGATGCCCTCGGCGAAGAGCGCGGTGGACCAGCGGGCCCCGCGGTCGTCGCGGACGGCGGTGCGTTCCAGGCGGCGGGCCGCGCGGGCGGCGGTGGCCAGCCACCTCTCCTCGCCGGTGAGGTGCGCGAGGTTCAGCAGCGGGACGATCACCCCGGCGGCGCCGCCGAGGATGTCGAGGTCGGTGTCCTCGTCGAGCAGTTCGGGGGTGAGCGCGGCGGCGCGGAGCCGGGCGCGGGCCAGGTGGGCCTCGTCGCCGAGCAGCCCGTGGAGTTCGGTCCACGTCCACACCTGGGAGGCGATGCCGGTGTAGCCGCCGATGAAGGCGGTGGCCGTGGTGTCCTCGGTGGCGGCCAGCACGCGCAGCGCGCCCTCCAGGACGCCTTCGAGCCCGGGCACGGGGTCGGCCCGGCCGCGCCGCACCTCCCGCAGATATCCGGCCAGGGCGACCGCGACGCCTCCCTGTCCGGTGTACAGCTCGGCCGACAGCGGGCGGATGGCCCAGCCCACGCCGGTGAGCACCGGGCTCACCCAGGTGACGGTGGAGTCCTCGCCGGTGACGGCCTCCTCGCACAGGGTCCGCACGAGCCCCGCCGCCATGGCGCGCCGGCGCCGCTCCAGCCCGTCGTGCCGGGGGGCGGGCAGGTCCGCCCGCACGCGGGGCGGCAGGGTGCGTTCGTTGAGGTAGGCGCCCACCAGGGCGCCCTGGATGACGGACTCCTCCATCCGGAGGTCCGCGCCGCGCCAGTCCGCCACCGCGTGCCGGATCGTCGCCTCGTCCACCACGGCGGTGAACACCGGGATGTCGCCGGTGAGCAGGTCCTCGATCTCCGATTCGATGGTCTCGGGGGAGTCCGGTGCGCCGGGCAGTGCCCGGGCGTTGCCGAGCAGTACCTCGCGGGCCCGCCGCCGGGCCTCCTGTGGCCGGTGCAGGGAGGCCGGGTGCCACAGCATCCGGCCGATGTCGACGTACGCCTGGGTGCCGCGGCGCAGGTTCCGGACCCGGCAGCCGGTGAACGGCCGCAGCAGCTCGGGCAGTCCGCCGCCCTCGGAGTCCATCCGGTGCAGATGGGCGGTCAGTTCGCGGAATCCGTCGAGCACCCGGTCCCAGTGCCGGAACAGGGCCGGCTCGGCGGCGGGCAGGTTCGCCGAGGGCGGTGGTGCGATGAGTTCGGTGTCCATCCGGGCGCCGTCGGTGCCGCCGCCGGTGATGACGGGCACCGGTATCAGGGGCTGCTGTCCGGGGATCGCCCCGGCCGCCGAGAGGTCGGTGCCGCCCATGGCATAACCGCCCATCCGGGTCGGCAGGATGCCGGTGCGCAGCACGGTGCGCCGGATGACGGCGGCGGCGGCGTCCACGGCGGCGCCGCGCCCGCTGTCCCCGGCGGGCGGGACGTCCTGGGTGAACAGGCATTCGGCGTCCACCACGACGGGTTCGGGGCCGTGGGCGATGAGGTTCTCGGCGTGCAGGTCGGTGCCGCCGGTCAGGCGCATCAGGGCCAGCCAGTGGCCCAGGGTGCGGTAGTACTGCGCGAGTTCGGCCTCGTCGGCGCAGTAGCGGTGGGGGACGTGGGCGGTCCAGCCGTAGCCGTCGCGCAGGAGCGCGCGGGGGGTGCGCGGGCGGGGGCCGGAGGGCGCGCCGGGGTGCGACCAGAGGCGGACGAGCAGGTGCTCCAGCGCGGTGTCGGTGTCCAGGGGGCGCGGCTTGTACATCACGCTGCCGCCCTCGAAGGTGAGGTGGGCGACGGTACGCCCGCCCTGGTGGGGGTCGCCCGCCCCGAGGCGGAGGGCCGTCAGCCGCCCGGCGGGGCGGCCCAGGAGTGCGGGGAGCCGGTCGCGGTCGCCGGCCAGGCGCCGGGCGAGTTCGGCGGCGGCGTCGGCCAGGGGGGCGGTGGCGCGTGCCACGCGCTCGCCGAGTCCGGGGTACCGGGCCTCCAGTCGTTCACGGAACTCGGGGGTCCGGGCCCGTTCCTGGAAGGCCGCCCAGCGTTCGCGGCCGTCCGCGCCGGGGAGGGCGCCCGTAAGGCTCTGGGCCCGCAGTTCCAGCAGCAGGAGCCGGTTGAGCTTGCGTTGCAGGGAGGCGAGCTGGGCGGTGCGTGCGGTGACCGCGATCAGGGTCCGCTCCGCGTCGCTCAGGCCGGGTACGGCCGCCAGGCGGTGGCGCAGCTCGGCGGGGAAGCCTGCGGTCCAGGCGGCCACCGGCGCCTCGAAGTGGCCGGTCTCGGCCGGGGTGTCCTGCCTGCCGGTGACGTCTGTCATGGCCTGCTCGCTCCTGTCGGTGTCCGCGGCCGTGCCGCGGCGGGGTCCTCCGGTGGTGCCCCGGGCGGCGGCGTGGCGCCGTCCGGGGCGGTGGTGGCGCCGGTCAGCAGCAGAAGGTGGTCAACGAGCCGGTGCAGCTGCTGCACGCGGTGAACAGGGCGTCGGTGGCGTCCACCAGCGCGGCCTCGGTGGCGGCGCCGCCCACGTACAGCGGGCCGGCCGGGTTGGGTTCGCCGTGGGAGTTCTCCGCGCCGTCGAGCCAGGCGGCGACGATCTCGTCGGCCCGCGTCAAAGTTGCCTGGGGCATGACAAACCTCCAGAGTGGTGGGAAGTGTGAAGGCCAAGGCTCAGGTACTCACACTCCGTCCACAAGGACGCCGGGCGGAATCCGGACTCTCCTCACTGGCGACAACAGGAGCTTGCGCCCGGGAAGGCACCGGCCCCCGACGGCCCCCGCCGGGACGCTCCGGACGGACCGGCGGCGCCATGACGTGAGACGTTGTGCGCCCCGGCGCACGCTCCCCTCGCCCGGCGGCCCGCGGGACCCGCCCGCGCGCGCCCGGCGTACGCCGGAACCGGCCATGATCCGCCGGCCGACAGGGCCCGATCGCGCGGCCCGGCCCCCGGCGGGCCCGTCCCGGTGGCCACATGGGCCCCTGCCGTACCGCAGCCGGCCCGTCCCTGGCCGTCCCCGGCCGTCGGTGCGGCCGGACCGTTCCGCCCAGGAGCCCCCCGGACGTTTCCCGGAGGCGCCGTGTCACCCCCCTGCGGCATGATGACCGCACGACCACAGTGCGAACTCATCGGCTGGCGGGGGGAGTTGGGCCATGGGATATGTGCTGCCCGAGGGCGCCGACGCGATGCTCGACATCATCGGCGTGGGCTGGCCCAACGTCGACGAGGACGACTACCGCGACATGGCCAAGGAGCTGCGGGACTTCGCCGACGACGTCGACGAGGACGCCCAGGCCGCGCACAAGGGCATGGAACGGCTGATCTCCTCCGGACAGAGCGAGGCGCTGAGCGCGCTGAACGGCTACTGGGGCAAGGTCAACGGCAAGCACATGAAGGACCTGGGCGATGCCGCCCGGGTGCTGGCCGACGCGCTGGACGGGGCGGCCGGTCTGATCGCGGGCCGCAAGGCGGTGGCGGTCGGCGAGCTGATCGCGCTGGCCGCCTCCATCGGCATCGGGCTGGCCGCCGCCCCGTTCACCGCCGGGCTGTCCACCCTGCTGAGCGCGGGCGCGATCCAGGCGTGCCGCATAGCGGTCAAGCGGGCGCTGAAGGAGGCCGCCGACCTGGCGGTGGAGGAGATCGTCACCGCGATGTCCGAGCCGGCGGTGGCCGCGCTGGAGAACATGGCCGCCGAGCTGGTGGTGCAGCTGGCCGCCAACGGACTGGGCACCCAGGACGGCGTCGACATGGACAAGGTCGGCGACGCGGGCAAGGAGGGACTCCAGCAGGGATGGAACCTGGCCTCCGCCGACGGCGGACCGCCGGTCCCGCCGCGCCTGGGCGGGCTGATCGGCACCCTGGACATCGACGAGGACGAGCACGACCGGGCCGCGACCAAGCTCAACACCGCCGCCGGCTCCCTCAACGGCCGCACCTCCGGCAAGCTGGGCAAGGCGCGCGGGCACCAGGGCCGCACCCGCGGCCGGGACGAGATCGCCAACCTCGTCAACGAGGTCGCCGACCGGGGCATGGACGCCCTGGAGAAGGCCACCAAGCAGCTCGGCGATCATCTCGGCGGCGCCCTGCCCAAGGGCGTGCGCGGCATCGCCGACTCCCACAAGGACAACGACCGCCGCACCAAGGACTCCTTCGACAGGATCAAGCCCGGCGACGGCACCGACGACGGCAGGGGGAAGGGCCCGGGCGGCGGCGGGCCGGGCGGAGGCGGGCCGCCGGGCGGCGGAGGCGGCAACGACGGGCGTCCCGAGCGCCGCCCCATGAACCCGCAGCCCGACTGGCACGGGCGCAGCGCCGGAAAGATGCGGCACCACCGGGGCGACGCGCTGCATGTGGACCACCTGCCCCAGGAAGAGCGCGTACGGGTCCTGGAGGAGGAGTCGCTGACCCTGGCCAACGCGGCGCGCGACGAACCGGTGAGGGAGAAGGGCGACTACCCGGTCGGGAAGGACCGGATCCCCAAGGCATGCTCGGGTAGCCTCCTGCACGACGGGATCATCACTTCACATACCAGCACCACCAAGAAGCACGGCGTGAAGATCCCCGAAACCCACCCAGCCGTCGCGGATGCGTTGAAGCAGGTGGAAACCGAACTCACCGAAAAGGGGAAGAGGACGGGAGCCGGGCATGGCAAGTGCGCTGAGGTGTCACTCATTTCCGACCGGCTTCACCAGATCGATCCTGACGGGACGAAGATCCGTACGGTGGAGGATGCGCGCGAAGCGCTGTCGGGAGCCGTGGTCCACACCCGGCAGATCGGCGAATCCGTGACCTCCGAGGAAAACCTCGCTCATGGTGACTACAAGAAGCCGTGTCGTTCCTGTGAGCACATGCTCCCCATCCTCGGGGTGGCGGCCCACAAGTGAGGAAAGAGAAAGACGGAGAGGCGATGAGATTTCCCTCGTCTCGGCAAGAGGCCGAGACATGGTTCCGCCAGTACGGATGGAGTCCTGAGCGCGACATCGGCGCCGAAGCGGACGCACTCGTCCAGAAGGCTCGGGAACAGGCCGCCGAATACGGCGTCTCCTACGTTGTCTCCGAGTATGCGCGTGACTTCATCCGGAGCTTCGGGGGGCTCAGGATTCTCTTTGACGACAGCCCCGAGAACCACTTCGTAGCGAAGCCGGGTTTTGCGTACAAGGGGGACGCCGAAGGAATCGAGGAGTTCTCCGGGGAGTTGGGGGAAAGTCTCTTCCCGTTGGGTTTCGACACCTATGATGGTGCCGTCATGCTGGTGGACGGCAGAGGGCGTTTCTTCCTCATGCACCACACGGGCAACTACTACCTGGGCGATGATGCGCTGCAAGCCGTCACCAACTTCATGACGGCGGACATGCAGGACGCGGAGGATTTCTATGTCTGACGGCGTTCCCGGTGTCGCCGCCTCCCTGCTCGTCCGGGGCGCGGTCGTGAGCCAGACGAACCCGACCGGGGACGGGCGGCCCGAACTCCATCCGGCGGTACGGGAGTTCTTCGACGCGCTCCCCCCTGAGCAACGGGAGCCGTTCATCGGCCACTGCGCCGAGTCCGCGCTCGTCTCCGACCAGTTGTGGCGCCTGGACCAGGAGCGCGCGGACGGCCGCACGACCACCCTCGACGAGGCGCGCCCGCACTTCGAGGGCTCGGCGATCATGTCCCGGAAGATCCGCGAGCAGGGCGACCCCGAGCACGGGCAGCCGACCCCGCCATGCCGTTCGTGCACGGCCCTCCTGGAGAGGCTGTCCGTGCAGATCCTGAGCGCGTGAGGACAGACCCCGTGGATCTCGTGGACGCCGTGGAACGCGTGGAGGAGCACCCGGCACTGCGGGCCGGTGGCTGGAGTCCCGGCCGGGACGTGCGGGATCAGGCGATGACGGCGCTGCTGGAAGTGCTGAGCACGGTCTCACCGGCTTCGGGCCCGCACCCGGCCCGGTGGGAACTCTTCCCCGCGGCGGAGCGGGCGCTCCGGGAGTTCCACGGCCTGCGCATACCGCCCGCCGGGGCGGGGAGGGACTGCGCGGCCACCGGGGCCGTCGTCGATCCGGCTCTGGCCCGGCACGCCCACCGGGCGTTCGGTGAGCCGGCAGAGGCGCTCGGCGTACGGCTCTTCCCCTTCGGCCGCACGGACGGCGACTCGCTGCTCGCCGTGGACGAGGCGGGCCGCCTGTTCGCCGTGGA
Source organism: Streptomyces sp. SS8 (assembly GCF_054072955.1). Lineage (NCBI taxonomy): Bacteria > Bacillati > Actinomycetota > Actinomycetes > Kitasatosporales > Streptomycetaceae > Streptomyces > Streptomyces sp. SS8. The sequence continues at coordinate 155,899 of NZ_JBSVCZ010000007.1, read as the reverse complement.
CCACGGCGGATGGTGGCTGCTGGGCGAATCTCCGGGTGCCGGGCTCGAAGCGCTGGCGCACGGGCACGCGCCGCACCGCCTGGAGAACCGCCGATGGCGGTGGCCGATTCCCCGCGACGGGGACGGCCCGGTGGCCGAGGCGCTGCGTACGGCCATGACCGCCGTCTACGTCCTGCACCGCCACGGCGTCCGCAGCGCCAGGACGCTGGGCGTCCGCGTCACGGCGCTGCGCGGCTTCGGGGCCGTGTCCTTCGACGAGCGGTTCGACCTGCACCCCACCTCGTTGGAGGAGAACGCCGGTCTCCTGGCGCGGGAGGTATCCGGCTCTCTGGGGAAGGCCGGGGCGGCTCTGCGCGGGGCGGAACTCGCCGTCTCGGTGCTCCCGCCGCCGGGCACGGTGATGCCCCTGGCCTCGGTCGACTGCCGGATCCGCGTGGACGGCTCGGCGGACGCCGCGCCCCTCGCGCTCGATCTGGCCGCCGGCCCCGGGGCGTCCGTCGGCACCGCCGGTGCGGCGGTGTCGTCCGCCGCCCGCGCCTTCGGCGCTTGGGCGGAGAGCACGCCGGCGTGACGTGCGGAGAAGAGGGCGACGGGCCCGTCGTCCGGCGTTCCAGTGCCTGGGCGGAGGGAACGCCGGCATGACGTCCGAGAGAAGGTCCACGGACGCACCACTGCCCGTGGCGGGCCGGCAGGTGAGGGCGCGTTTCACGGAAGAGACCATCACGGTGTACCAGGCGTACCCGCCGGCGATAGCCGATGCCGCGCTCGCCGCCGGCACGTTCGTGGCCCCTTTCAAACGTGAGCGGATGACGTGGATCAAGCCGTCGTTCCTGTGGATGATGTACCGCTCCGGTTGGGCCACCAAGCCGGGCCAGGAGAGGGTCCTCGCCATCGAGATGACGAGGGAGGGGTTCGAGTGGGCACTCTCTCATGCGAGTCTCAGCCACTACGCGCCGAAGGTCCACGCCGATGTGGGGGCGTGGAAGGAGCAGCTGAGGGCCAGTCCCGTGAGGGTCCAGTGGGATCCGGAACGTTCGATCACGCTTCAACCCCTGCCGTACCGCGCCATTCAGATCGGTCTGTCGGGCGAAGCCGTGGAACGGTATGTGGAGAAGTGGGTCGTCCGGATCTCGGATATCACCGGCTCCGCTCGGGCGATTCACCGTGATGTCACGGCCGGTCGCCTGGACCAGGCGTCGGCCGGGCTCCCACGGGAGATCCCGTACCCACTGCCTGAGGGCATACGCGAACGCATCGGCGGCACGCCCGGGTAGCCCTCCTGCACGACGGTGTCGTTCCTGTGAGCACATGCTCCCCATCCTCGGGGTGACGGGACTTCGAGGCATGAAAAGGAACAGGTCGCCGACGCCCGTCGGAGCCGCCTCCGGTGATTCCGGGCCCCGGGCCACGGCCGGTACCCGGGAGCCGGCCGTCCGCGCGCAGCCGGCCTCCGTTGCCTCCCGGGGAGCCCGGGGCCTCGTCTCCGCCTTCGTGTCCTCCACGGGGCCTACCGCACGACCGAACAGGACCCACCCCGGCGACGGGCACCGGCCCGGGGAATCGGAGGATGATCGCACTTCCGGGGCACAAACCGCTCGAACGGTCGTAAGCTTCTCTGATGCTGTGTCAAGTCACGTGCAAGAAAAGCGTGTTGACGCAGTACGACAGCGCGAGGCGAGGCGGGGAGCTGAGGAAGATGACCGGCGCGACCGTGGAGACCGTCCCGGCCCCGGGCCCCGGGGACCGTCCGCCCGTCCCCGCCCCCGGCCAGCTCGTCACCGTCCGCAACCGCCAGTGGGTCGTCTCGGAGGTGACCCGTTCCACGGTCGCAGGCGAGGACCCGGCCCGTCTGGCCGACGCCGCCGCGCCCCATCTCGTCGCGCTGGTCTCCGTCGAGGACGACGCCCGCGACGAGGAGTTACGGGTGGTGTGGGAGCTGGAGCAGCGCCCGGTCGTCCACGAGCGGGAGGCCCTGCCCTCCCCCGCCGCCGGCTTCGACGCGCCCGCCCGTCTGGACGCCTTCCTGGACGCGGTCCGCTGGGGTGCGGTCGCCTCGGCCGACCGCACCGCCCTCCAGGCGCCGTTCCGCTCCGGGGTGGAGATCCAGGACTACCAGCTCGATCCGGTGGTGCGCGCCCTGTCCATGCCGCGCACCAACCTGCTGATCGCCGACGACGTCGGTCTGGGCAAGACCGTCGAGGCGGGCCTGGTGATGCAGGAGCTGATGCTGCGTCACCGCGCCCGCACGATGCTGGTCGTCTGCCCCGCCGGGCTGACCCTCCAGTGGCGGGACGAGATGCGCGACAAGTTCGGTCTGGACTTCCGTATCGTCGACGGCCGCCTGCTGCGCGAGCTGCGCCGCTCCCGTGGCCTGTACGCCAACCCCTGGACGCACTATCCGCGCCTGATCGTCTCGGTGGACTGGCTCAAGCGCGAGCGCCCGATGCGGATGCTGCGGGAGGTGCTGCCGCCGGTGCCGGGGTACCCGCGCGCCTTCGACCTGCTGGTGGTGGACGAGGTCCACACCTGCGCGCCCTCCGGCACGGGCCGGTACGCCGTCGACTCGCAGCGCACCCGGGCCGTCCGCGCCCTCGCTCCGCACTGCGAGCACCGCCTGTTCCTGTCGGCCACTCCGCACAACGGCTATCTGGAGTCCTTCACCGCGCTGCTGGAGCTGCTGGACGACCACCGCTTCGCCCGCGGTGTGCGCCCCTCGCCCGAGCAGCTGAAGCGGGTGATGGTGCGCCGTCTGAAGTCGGAGCTGCCGCCCGCCTGGAACGGGAAGCCCCGCTTCCCCCGGCGCGTCCCGCACGCCCTGGAGGTGGCCTACGGCGAGGAGGCCCGGGGCGCCTACGCGAAGCTGTCCGAGTACGCCCGCTCCCGCCGCGAGGGCGGCGCCGGGCGCGCCGAGCGCACGGCCGCCGACTTCGTGACGACGCTGCTGAAGAAGCGTTTCCTGTCCTCCCCGAAGGCGTTCGCCGAGACGATCGACGTCCATCTGAGGACGATGACCGGCACCGCCGGCGGCCTGCCCCCGGCCTCCCGCGCCTCCGGCGAACGGGCCGAGCGGGCTGAACGGGCCGAGCGGGCCGAGCGGGTCCTGCGCCCGCTGATCGAGCGGGTGGAGGAGACCGCCGAGAGCGACGAGGAGCACACCGAGGCCGCCGAGCGCGCGCTGACGGCCGTGCGCGGTCTGACCCGCCCCCTCACCGCCCGTGAGGAGGGCCTGCTGCGGGAGCTGTCGGCGTGGGCGAGGCAGGCGGCCCGCCGCCCGGACGCGAAGTTCGAGGCGTTCCGCGCGTGGCTGGAGCCGGTCGTCTGCCCCGGCGGCCCGAAGGGCGAGTGGGAGGAGGCGCGGGTCATCGTCTTCACCGAGTACCGCGACACCCAGCGCTGGCTGCTGGACCGGCTGGTCGCCGCCGGCCACCCGGCCGAGCGCATCGCCCAGCTCTACGGCGGCCAGGACCCCGCCGAGCGCGAGCACGTCAAGACGGTCTTCCAGGAGGACCCGTCGCTGTCGCCCGTCCGCGTCCTGCTGGCCACCGACGCCGCCAGCGAGGGCATCAACCTCCAGGCCCACTGCCACCGCCTGCTGCACTGGGAGATCCCCTGGAACCCCAACCGCCTGGAGCAGCGCAACGGCCGGGTGGACCGCCACGGCCAGCGGGCCGAGCAGGTGGACGTCTTCCACTTCGTGCCCGCCGGCTGGCAGCGGGCCGCGCAGGGATCGGGTCCGGAGCGCGGCGCCTCGCTGAGCGGCGCCCGCGGCTCCTCCCGCACCGCGCCGGAGGGCCGGGCCACGCTGATGGCGGTGCCGGAGGAGTCGGCGCACGAGGACGGCACCCTGGAGGACGAGCTGCACTTCCTGGCCGTCGCCGCCCGCAAGACCGAGGCGATCCGCGAGGACCTGGGCAGCGCGGGCGAGGTCATCGCCGCCCGCGTGGAGCGGAAGATGCTGGGCCGCCGCGCCGACTGGTCGTCCGCCGACGCCGAGATCACCAGGCGTTCGGGCCGTGCCGTGCTGAAGGTGGAGCGGGATCTGGCGCGCGAGCTGGAGAAGCTGGTCGGCGAGCTGGCGGGCAGCCGCGACGCCCTGCACCTGACCCCCGCCACCGTCGAGCGCGTGGTGCGCACCGCGCTGCTGCTGGCCCACCGCAAGGACCTGGCCGGGGTCCCCGATCCGGCCGGGCGCGGCGCCCGCTGCTTCCGGCTGCCGGAGCTGCCCGGCGCCTGGGCCCACGCCCGCAACGACGGTCTGCGCCATCCGCTGACCGGCGCCGAGCGCCTGGCCGTCTTCGACGAGGCCGAGGCCCGCGACCGCACGGACGTGGTGCTGCTGCACCTGGGCCACCGCCTGGTGCGGATGTGCCTGCGGCTGCTCCGCGCCGAGCTGTGGTCGGGCGGGCGGGAGGCGCGGCTGTCGCGGGTGACGGCCAGGGTCGTCCCCGGCGATCTGCTGCGCACCCCGGCCGTGGTGGCCCACGGCCGGGTGGTGGTCTCCGGCAGCGGCGGCGCCCGTCTGCACGAGGAGGTCATCGCGGCGGGCGGCACCATCGAGTCGGGCCGGCTGGAGACCGCCCGCGGCGAGCGGGTGGACGCCTGGCTGGCCGCCGCGGCCGACGAGCCGCCCGCCGAGTCCGTGCTCGCCGAACTGGCCGGGCTGTGGCCCGCGTTGGAGGACCGCCTCTCCCGCGCCCTGCGCAACCGCGCCGGCGCCCGCTTCCGCTCCCTGGAGACCGTCCTGGCCAGGCACTGCGAGCGGGAGGTCGAGGGCGTGCGGGAGGTGCTGGCCGAGCTGGAGCGCTCCATCCGCGACCGCCTGGACGACCGCGGCCACTGGGAGCAGGGCTCCCTGTTCGAGGCCGACGAGGAGCGCCGCCAGCTCCGTGCCGACCGCGAGGCGCTTCAGGAGCGGCTGCGCGCCATCCCCGAGATCACCGAGCGGGAGACGGCCGCGCTGCGCCGCCGCTGGGCCGATCCGGTGCCGCGCTGGTTCCCCGTCGCCGTCACCTTCCTCGTACCGTCCGCCCTCGCCCGTGGAGACCGCCGCTGATGCCGCCCGCACGACGCCGCATCCCCAAGGGGGCCCTGGCCCCCACCCCCGCCGAGCAGCACGAGGACTGGCTGAGGCTGCTCCGCCCCGACGGCCCGTTCGTCTCGCTGCCGGTGCTGACGGAGGTCTTCCCGCAGGGCCTGGACGACGTCCCGGCCGGGGTCCGGGCCCGGCTGCGCCAGGCCTGGGAGGAGGTCCGGGAGGACCCGGACCTGCTGCGCCCCGCCTGGGAGGAGCTGGTCACCGGCGAGCTGCTCGGCTGGACGCCCGGCCTGCGCGGGGGCGCGGCGCTGCCCGAGTCGCTGCGCGCGGGCGGGCACACCCCCGACGCGGTGCTGACGGGCCCCGCCGCCCCCGGCGACGGCACCGGCCCGCGCCCCCGCGTGCTGCTGCTGCGCACCGGCTGGGACGAGCCCCTGACCCGCGCCCGCGGCGAGGACCTCTCCCCCGCCGACCGCGCCGCCGAGGCCGCCCGCCGCCACGGCGTCCCGCTGGCGGTGCTCACCAACGGCCGCGAGTGGGCGCTGGTGCACGCCCGCCCGAAGCAGGCCCGCGCGCTGGCCGTCTTCGACGCCGACCTGTGGCTGGAGGAGCCGCTGCTGCTGCGGGCGTTCGCGAGCCTGCTGCACGCCCGCCGCGCCGCCCTCCCCGAGCGGGACCGCGACGGCCGTCCCACCTCCTCGCTCGCCGCGCTGTTCACCCGCACCGCCGAGCGGCAGTCCGAGGTCACCGACACCCTGGGCCGCCAGGTCCGCCAGGCCGTCTCCCTGCTGGTGGCCGAGCTGTCGCGGCTGGACCGCGAGGCGGGCGGCGGCCTGCTGGCCGGGGTGGGCGACCGGCGGGTGTACGAGGGCGCGCTGACGGTCATGATGCGCCTGGTCTTCCTCCTCTACGCCGAGGAGCAGCGCCTGCTGCCCGCCGGGGACGGGCTGTACGACGACTCCTACGCCGTCTCGCCGCTGCTGGACGCCCTGGAGGAGCAGCAGTCCCGCCACGGCGACGAGCTGGGCGACCGCCGCGCCGCCGTCTGGCCGCGCCTGCTGGCGGTCTTCGCCGCCGTCCACGGCGGCTGCGTCCACGACGCGCTGCGCATCCCGCCCTACGGCGGCTCGCTGTTCGACCCGGACCGCTTCCCCTGGCTGGCCGCCGCCAAGGTCACCGACCGGGCCGTCCACAGGATCCTGGACGCGCTGCTGACGCTGCGCCGCCGGGGCGGCGGCCGCGAGGCCCTGTCCTACAAGGGCCTGGACGTGGAGCAGATCGGCCACGTCTACGAGGGCCTGCTGGAGTACGGCTGCATCCGCGCCCACGAGCCCTATCTGGGCCTGGAGGGCAGGCAGGAGGCGGTGCTGACGCTGTCCGCGCTGGAGGAGTGGGCGGCGGCGGGCGTACTGGAGGAGAGGCTCCCCGAGGCGGCCGGCGCCACACCGCTGCGCATACGGCGCGCACTCGATGCCCGAATAACCGGGGCGGTCGCCGCCGACCTCGACGCCGCCTGCGACAACGACGAGCGGTTGTCCTCCCGCGTCGCCCCCTTCGCCGGGCTGTTACGCAGGGACCTGCGCGGCCACCTCATGGTCTTCCCGGCCGGGTCGGTGGTGATGGTCCGCTCCGGCGACCGCCGCGACACCGGCACCCACTACACGCCCAAGGCCCTCGCCGAGGAGATAGTCGAGCACACCCTCGCCCCGCTGTGCTTCTCCCCCGGCCCGGCGGACGGCGGCACCGAACCGGGCGTGTGGCGGGCGAAGCGGGCCGAGGAGCTGCTGGCGCTGCGGATACTGGACCCGGCCATGGGCAGCGGCGCGTTCCTCGTCTCCGCCTGCCGCTACCTGGCCGACCGCGTGGTGGACGCCTGGCTCCGCGACGGCCTGCCCGCCGAGATCGGCCGCGACGTGGCCGAGGGCGACCGCGAGGAGCTGCTGCGCATCGCCCGCCGCCTGGTCGCCGACCAGTGCCTGTACGGCGTGGACCGCGACCCGATGGCCGTGGAGCTGGCCAAGCTGTCGCTGTGGCTGATCACCCTCGCCAAGGACCGGCCCTTCTCCTTCCTCGACCACGCGCTGCGGTGCGGCGACTCGCTGGTCGGCACGGTCGACCTGGAGCAGATCAGGGCGTTCCACCTGGACTCCGGGGCGCGGCAGCTCAGCGACGAGGTGTCGCGGGCGCTGGACGTGACGGAGACGCTGCTGTCGCGGGCCGCCGGGCTGCGCCGCGAGATCGAGGCCACCCCCGTCAGCGACATCCGCTCGGTGCGCGCGAAGGCGGAGAAGCTGGCCGAGGCGGAGGAGCTGTCGGAGCGGCTGCGGCTGGCGGCCGACGCCGTGGTGGGCGCGGCGCTCGCCGCCGAGGGCATCTCGGACGACGAGGCCGAGGACCTGACCGGCGAGACGAACGTTGGTGGCAAGCGGGGCGCCGCCGCGTTCCGCGCGGCCAGGCAGGACGCGAAGGCCGCGGCGTACGAGAACCGCCTGGCGGCGGTGGCCGGACTGGTCGTGGCCGCCATGGTGGACGGCCCCGGCTCGGCCTCGGCGGAACGCGCGCGGAAGATGGTGGACGGCTGGCTGCGCGGCCCCCGCAAGGAACCGGTCAGGCCCCTGCACTGGCCCCTGGAGTTCCCCGAGATCATGGGCGTCGGCGGCTCGAAGGGCTTCGACGCGGTGATCGGCAACCCGCCGTTCGTCGGCGGCCAGAAGCTCACCGGCACCCTCGGCACGGACTACCGCGAGTACCTGGTCAACCGCATCGGCGACGGAGTGCGCGGCAGCGCCGACCTGTGCTCCTACTTCCTGCTGCGGAACCTCTCCCTGGCCCCCAAGCGCCGCACGGGCATCATCGCCACCAACACCATCGCCCAGGGCGACACCCGCGAGGTCGGCCTCGACCAGGCGACCGCGAACGGATGGACGGTCTACCGCGCGGTGAAGTCCCAGCCCTGGCCCGGCACGGCGGCCCTGGAGGTCTCCCTGCTGTGGCTGGGCGGACAGGTGGGCGAGGACGAGAAGCCGGTCCTGGACGGCAACGAGGTGCGCGGCATCACCCCGAGCCTGGACCCGCAGTCCCGGGTGACCGGCAGGCCGTACCGCCTGGCGGCGAACGCCGGGCAGTCCTTCCAGGGGTCGAACGTCCTGGGCAAGGGCTTCATCCTCACGCCGGAGCAGGCGCGGGAACTCATCGCCAAGGACCCGCGCAACAAGGACGTGCTCTTCCCCTACCTCAACGGCGAGGACCTCAACTCTCGGCCCGACTGCTCGGCCAGCCGGTGGGTCATCAACTTCCACGACTGGTCACAGGAGAAGGCGGCCACGTACGAGGACGTGTTCGCCATTGTGGAGCGGGACGTCAAGCCCGTGCGGCTGAAGGTCAAGCACAGCAAGAACGCGCGAGAGAGGTGGTGGCAGTACGAACGGCGGCGACCTGAGCTGTATAAGGCAATCACCAACCTTGAAAAAGTGATCGTCATCGCACTGGTGAGCCGCACAGTAATGCCCGCGCGGGTATCGGCTAGCCAAGTTCTCGCCCATAAACTCTGCGCTTTTGCCAGCGACGCGACAGGACACCTTTCCCTGTTGTCAAGCGGGTTCCACTCAGCGTGGGCCTGGAAATACTCCTCAACCATGAAAGCCGACCTCAACTACTCACCCTCGGACGTGTACGAGACCTTTCCACACCCTGCACCTACAGAACGCCTCACCAATGCTGGAGTCATGCTGGAGGGAACCCAGCGTGACGCTATGGCCGCCCGAGGCATCGGACTGACCAAGATCTACAACCTTGTTCACAGCCCGACCGATCAAGCAGCAGATATTGACGATCTCCGCACAGCGCATGTCGAGGTGGACAAGGCTGTTGCCGAGGCGTACGGCTGGAGCGACCTCGACCTGGACCATGACTTCTACGAGACACGGCAGGGCGCCCGGTTCACCATCAACCCTATAGCCCGAACCGAAATCCTGGATCGCCTGCTTCTACTGAACCACGCCCGCTACAAGCAGGAGCAGGAGAACGGGCTGCATCTACCAAAGCAGAGGAAGGCGTCCCCGAAGCGCAAGAAGAAAGCGGAGCCGGAGGAGGAACAGTTTCAGGACGGGCTGTTCGTGCCTCCCGGCGGGCTCTTCTGATTGGTCGCACAGCCCGCGTCCCGCGCTCAGCTACAGCCAGGCGCGGGACGCGCTGCTGTTGGGGTCAGCGACCTGCCGTGCGCGACAGGAAGTCCGCCCACGCGCCAGGCGCGAAGGCGAGCTGCGGGCCCTGTATGTCCTTGGAGTCGCGGACGTGGATGGTGCCAGGGGTGGCCGCAACCTCGACGCAGTCGTTGTCGTTGCTGCCGCTGTAGCTGCTCTTGACCCAGTTCGGCGCGGAACCGTCTCCGGCGGAGGGCTTGAGCGTCATGTGATCTCTCCCAGCAGTTTCTCGATGAAGGCCAGCGACTCCCGTGGGCTGAGAGCCTGGGCGCGGATGATGCCATACCGCAGCTCAAGCACCTGGACTTCCTTGGGGTCGGAGACCACACGGGTGTTGAGCTGGGACTCGCAGTAGCCCACCGCCGTGCCGTCCCTGAGCTTCAGCACCTGGAGCTGACCTCCCATCCCCGCATGCTCTTCACGATCCAGCGGCATCACCTGGACCTCGACGTGCCGCAACCGACCGATCTCCAGCAGGTGTTCGAGCTGGCGGCGCAGCACCATTCTGCCCCCGAGCGGGCGTCGAAGCGTCGCCTCTTCCTGGACAAAGGTCAGTGTCGGGGTCGGCCTCCGCTTGAAGATCTCCTGTCGGGCCATGCGAGCAGCCACGTACCGTTCGAGGTCGTCCTCGGAGTGAGCCGGGCGCCTCATGTTGAACAGCGCTCGCGCGTACTCCTCCGTCTGCAACAGGCCATGGATGTTGTGGTTGTTGTAACCACCCATCTCAACGACTTCGGCCTCCAGCTTGGCCAGATCCCGCACCTTCTTCGGGTACCGGGCCTCCTCCACGTCCTTCTTCATCGCGGCGAGCTTGCCGCTCGCGCCCACGACCTCGTCCGCCTTGCCCAGGAAGTCCGGGTGCGGCAGCCGCTTGGCGCGCTCGACGGCCGAGACCATGCCCAGGCTGTAGCCGATGGCGTCGCCCAGCTCCTGCTGGGTCAGGCCCGCACCTTCTCGCCACAGCTTGATCTGGCGGCCGGCGGCCTTCACCACCGGCGCGTACTCGTCGTCCCAGTCGGGTTCCCAGGTCGTGCCGTCCGCGCCGTCCGTGGTGTGGATCCCGCGTGCCGCGCCGTTGTCGTCCACAGCCATGTGCACCAACCCCTCCGTGTTCGCCGTGCCCGTGTCCAACAGCGCCCGAAACGAAGCCGTCACGCCGTACAGGCCGCACAGTCGCGGCCCGCACCCGCACAGCCACTCCCCGTTCGAGCGCCGTCACCAAGAGTCACATTAGACACGGAGAGCCCGTTAACGCACTCATTCGGCGGAAAATCCCTCGAACAGGAAATTCCACTTCATACAGTCGTTCCGTCGGAGACGACGGGAGGGCGAAGCCCCGTTCAGAGGGTCACCGAGATGAGCCCAAAAGCCGCCAGTACTTGATCTCGGAGTCGGGTGATCACCGGCCGTCCAGTGGATGCCGGTTCCCGAAGCCTGACGAGCACCCGGAGATGGTGGTCGACTTCGTCCGCCGCACGGTGGAGCTGTCGGAGGGGACCGTGCCGTTGTGGGCGACGGGTCGGCCCGCTCCGCCACCGGGTCAGTCGGGCTCGATACCGAGTGGTCCAGCGGGATCGGCGTTCCGGATGCGTTCCTCGGTCCAGTACTCCCGGACCCGCTCCCTCTCCTCCTCGGGCACCCGGTGCTCGACGATGCGGCCGCTGGGATCACGGTGCGCGGTGTAGGCCGTCGCAGCGCCCGCGACGACTGCCCCGATGCCCACTGTCAGCAGAATCGCAACGCAAGCCTTCCGCAGGCTTCCATGCCTGCCGTTCCGACGTTCTCCCACGCCTGCCACTTTCGACATCCTCCGCTGGAGACCTTCGCGTGACCGTAACCGCACACTGCACGCCGAACGGGCTCGTGCACGGTAGGCGGTGAGACGTCGAGTTCTCGGTCGGCGATACGGCGCATCCGCGTCGAGCACGGCACCGGCGCCGTCGCCCGACACGTCACCGAACGCGACCCCGCCGCCCGCCGGAAGCACCGACGCCTCCGAGATCAACTGTTGCCGGCTTCCGGGTTCACTTCGACGAGGCCCCTGCCCGCCGCGCCGGTGGACTCGTCCACCAGCGCTTCGGACAGGGGCCTCGTCGGTCGGCGTCCCCTACCGGGTCACGCCCTTACGAGTAGTTCCAGCGCTGCCCGTCGGCGCGCTGCTTGCAGTAGATGATCCGGCCGGCGGAGTTGTGCGTCTGCATACCGAGGTGCTTGTTGGCGCAGAACTGGCCTGCCTGGTAGCAGTTGCCCGCCGGGGAGGTCAGTTCGCACTGGCCGTTCCACTGGGCGGTACCGCCGGAGCCGCCCGAACCACCCGAGCCGCCCGAGGAACCCGAACCTCCGGTGGAACCACTGGCGGCCGGAGGCGGCGGGGTGTAGTCGGGGTCGTTCTTGCGGTCCTTGTAGGTGCCCTTGCCCGACGGGCAGGAGCCGCCCTCGACCAGGGTCAGCTTCGCCTCGGTGTCCGGCTTGGCGTCCTTGCCCGCCGAGGGCGACTGGAAGCAGACCTTGTAGCCTTCCGGGTCCTCCTCCACGTCGGCGGCGGAGACGGAGACGTCCTTGTACGCCGACTCGACGTCGATGTCGTCCTCGTCGACCCCCACCTTGGCCAGCGCCTCGACGGCCTTGGCATAGACCTTGCCGGTGACGTCGGGAATCCGGGGCCAGGCGAGCGGGCCGCCGTCCTTCTTCGGGCAGAGAGCGCCCTCACGGACGGCCCCGTAGTCGACGGTGCCGTAGCCGATCTCCTCGAAACACACCTTCCATTTCCCGGAAGGCTCGGCGTCGCCCTTGTTGGCGTTGTGGACGGAGACCTCGTAACCGGCCTCCTCTGCGGCCTCCCTGGCCGCTTCGAGGGCCTCGCCCTTCTGGGAGGAGATCCTCTCCGGCTCCGCCGTCACGGTGGCGGTCGCCGTCGCCGTCACGGTGACGGTCTCCTTCGGTTCCGCCCCGGCGTCGGCGTCCGAGCAGGCCCCGAGCAGAAAGGCTCCGAAGACCCCGAAGGCGATGAACCTCCCGCGGATCGCGGCACGGCCCCCCGCCCGCTTTCCCCGCCCCGGAAGACTCCGGATCATCCGCCGGTCATGTACTTGCTGTCCGCGCGATATGTTCCGCGCAGCGTGAAACAACGTCATCCCGCCCCCCTGGCAGTGCCGTTCGTGCCGCGAATGCTAGCCGCGCGGGGCCGCCGGGGCGGGCGATACGCAAAACCGGTTCTCCGCCCGTGACGGGTGTCTGGGTCGAATGCCGCGCACAGCGGGGCGGGAAGGATCGCCCCTCACGCACCGGCCGCACAAGCCCGCACAAGAGCCGAACAGGATTCCCCTGAGCAGGCGTCAGGTATGGCCGGGGCGGATGCGGGCGGACACGCTGGGTGACGTGACTCCAGAGACCACCCGCACCGAGAGGCCCGCCCCGGCCCCCGCCTCCGCCCCCGCCCGGGAGCTCGCCGTGCTCCTGTCCTCGACCCGCCGGGGTGCCCGGCTGGCCCGGCTCCTGACCGTCGCGCACCTGGCCGACCAGGGGCTGCCCACCGAGGCGGCCGCGCAGATCACCGCCGAACTGGCGGGCAACGCCGTCCTGCACGGGCGCGTACCCGGCCGGGACTTCCGGCTGGGCCTGCGCGTCACCGGGAACGGCGGTGACGGCGGCGGCGTCACGCTGCGCATCGAGGTGTCCGACGCGCGCGGCGACCGCCTCCCGGCCGTGCCCGGCCCGTCGGCGTCCGAGGAGGCGGAGGGCGGGCGCGGGCTGCTGCTCGTCGAGGCGCTGGCCGACCGCTGGGGCGTGGAGAGCTGGCCGCCGCCGCGCAAGACGGTCTGGGCCGAACTCGACCTCCGCCCCTGATCCCGCCGCACGCACGTACCGCCCACGCACCACCATGGACACGCCCCCGATGACCAGTGAGACCGCCCGCGCCGCGCGCGGCTACGTGGAGGTGCGGCCGTGAGCGAGAGCAGTTGGCGCCGCCGTATGCGCGAGATGCACGCCGAGGACACCGAGCGGCTGCTGGACGACCTCGGCACGGATGACCGCAGTGATCTGGAGATCGAGGCGGACCACCGTGCCGGCCGACTGGCGGCCCTGCGGGAGATCGACCCTTCAGCAGGCCTCCGGGAGGAGCTGAGGCTGCGGCTCACCGGTCCCGAGGCTGATGCCGGGGCTCTGCGCTTCCAGTGGGGAGACGCCCTGCTGGACCCTTTGGAGAAAGCCGTCTCGAAGGCGGCGGGCACCCCCGTCGAGCTTGAGGTGACCGGGATCTCCCAGGGCAGCACGGTTGTTCACGCACGCCCTGTGGACGCCGCCCACTCCGAATCCGGCTCGGACACGCTGGGTCCCGTGGTGGCGTCGGCAGCCGATCAGGGGGTCCGGAGGTTCGCCCGCCTTCTCACCGCCTTGGAGGGGCAGCGGGACGTACGGGAATGGGCCGGACTGTTCGACTCGGTCGAGGCCCTCGCCAGATCACTCGACCGCTTCCGGCTGGACCTCGGGGTGACGTGGTACGCCGCCGATGGCGGAATCCGTCAGGCCGGTCTGACCCGTCGCGGCATCGAGTACGCCAAGCGGCTTCAGGAGACCAGGGACGAGGACCAGGAGATCGTCATCTCCGGCTATGTGACCGAACTCCGCGGCAGTGGCATGGTGAAGGTGAAGAGCGGCCAGGCGCACAACGCACCGGCCTACGAGGTGAGGATCGATCCGGAGCCGTTGATGGCCATGAGGCTCTCACTGGGCGACAACGTCCACCTTCGGGTGTGCTTCCGGCGGAAGCTGGACGCGGTGGGCCGCACCCGGACTTCGGAGTACCACTACCTGGGAACCGCGGCGGAGGAACTCCCCTTCACCACGGAGCAGTAACGGCATTTGCCGGAGTGGGCACACCGCCCCGGCCGTCGCCGTCCAACTCGGCGGCCGGCGAGGCGTCCAATGCCTTGGCCAGGCGGGTCAGCAGAGGCAGGGTCGGCACCAAGTCGCCCCCCTCGATGGTGGAGATCCGCTGCTGGGTCATTCCGGCACGTCTGGCCAATTCGGTCTGAGAGAAGCCGAGTTCGGTACGCCGGTCGTAGACCGCCTGGCCGAGCGCGAACGCGTGCCCGGCCTCGGTGTAGGCCGGGGACTCCTCGACCGCCTCGCCCAGGAGCCTCCTGGTCCGGCGGGTCCTCCACCGCGCGTGGTTCACAGTCCGTCCTCCTCGGTCCGGTCGCAGGTGTGCCCGGCGAGGCCCGTCCACCGGCTCGCGGGAAAGCACGTTCCGGTGGGTGGAGACCCGGCGGGGCACGGCGTCAGAAGCATCAAAGGACCGGAGAGAGAACCCCACCCAACCCAACCGGACCCCGTCACTCGTACGGGTGAGCCGAGGGGCCGGACCGGCGTGGCGGCTGACTCCCCGGCATAGGCTCGCCGCGACAGGCACCAGCGAGCCCTGCGGGACACCGCAGAGCACCACGCATCACCGCCGCCACCGCAGACATGCGACGGCCCCCGCCGGGACGGCCATCCCGGACGAGGGCCTGACCACCGAGGAAGTAGGAGCTTCCCGATGGCTGAGCCGCAGCCTAGCGCGCCGCCGCGCGCACCGTCCGCCGTTCCGGGCGGCGGCGTCGTCCACGTCACCGCCCGGCACACCGAGCGCTTCACGGTCGTCGGCAACCACCTCGCCCAGCACCGCGAGCTGTCGCTGACCGCGATCGGGCTGGGCGTCCACATCCAGTCGCTGCCCGACGGCGCGCGGGTGGACATCCGCACCCTCGCCGCCCGCTTCGCCGAGGGCGAGACGCGGATCGCGGCCGCCCTGCGCGAGCTGGAGGCGCACGGCTATCTGTCGCGCAAGCGGGAGCGGCTGCCGAGCGGGCGGGTGGTCACCCGCACGGTGTCCTACGACCACCCGGCGGCGGTACGGGCGGGGCAGGCCGAGCGGGTGCGGCCGTCCCGGCCGCGCTTCCAGCCGCCGCGACCGCCCGTACGCCTGCCGGAGCCCCGGTCGGCCCCCGCCGCCGAGCCGACGCCCGTGCCCGCGCCCGTGGCGGCACCGGCTCCCCCGCCCCCGCTGCCGCAGCCGCGCACCACCGGCAACCCGGTGCGCGAGCGGGCCGCCACCGCCGTCCTGGCCGAGCTGCGGCGCGACGACCCCCGCCTGCTGCTCTCCGAGCGGGACGTGACACGCCTGGCCCCCGCCGTGACGGCCTGGCTGGAACGCGGCGCGGCACCCGACGCCGTACGCCGCACCCTGGCCGCCGGTCTGCCCGCAGAGCCGCTGCGCCACCCCGCCGCGCTGCTCGCCCACCGCCTCACCGCGCTGCTGCCCCCGCACCTACCGGCCGCACCGCCTCCCGCGCCCCGGCCACCGCGCCCGGACCCGCTCCGGAACTGCGACGGCTGCGACCGCGCCTTCCGCTCCCCCGCCCCGGGCCTGTGCCGCGACTGCCGCGAGGCCCGGGCCGCCGCCCCACCACCCCTGGCCGCATGACCGCCTCGGCCGGCAGCCCGGCACGTCTCACACGCACTCCGAGGAGGACGACCGCGTGCAGCGCGGGTCACGGACGCCGCACCGGCACCAGAGGAGGCCCATGGGATCAAGGTCCGCACGAAGAAGCGATTCCCGGGTCATCTTCGCTGGCGGCCATGGGTGTACAGGACACGATCAGGCCATTCGTTTGTTGCGCCTGTTTCGAATGCTGCGAATAATGGAAGGGTGTCGAAGAAGGCCCCTGCCGGCATACACCCGCACCCGAGGGAGCCCCACATGAGCAAGACGGACATCCACCCCGTCCGCCTCCCCCCGGAGGAGACGGAAACAGCCAACCGAGCCCTGTCCCGGGTACGCAGCTACCTGGAGAGGCACCGTGACGTTCCGAGGATCGGCGTCACGGTCGAGGGGGAAGGAGCCGAGCCACTCACACTGCCGCGAGAAGCGGTCGAGCTACTGGCCACCACACTCGCCCACCTGGCAGCCGGCCGCAGCGTCTCCATCGTTCCGCAGAACGCGGAACTCACCACCCAACAGGCAGCCGATCTGCTCAACGTCTCCCGCCCCTTCCTCATCGGGCTCCTACAAGCCGGAGAGATCGAATACCGCAAGGTCGGCAAACACCGGAGGATTCCGGCCTCCTCCCTGATGGACTACAAGCGACAGGACGACGAACGCCGCCGTCAAGCCGCCGATGAGCTCACCCAACTGGGCCAAGAGATGGGACTGATCTGAAGCATGGCCTTCGTTGCCCTGTACGACGCCAACGTGCTGTACCCGAGCACCCTGCGTGATCTGCTCGTCTCCATAGCACAGGACGGCCTCGTGCAGGCCAAGTGGACCGATCGCATCCTCGATGAGACGTTCCGCAGCCTGAAGGCCAAGCGGCCCGACCTCGATCCCGTCCGGCTCGGCCGGACAAGGGAGGCCATGATGAGGGCCGTGCGTGACTGCATGGTCAAGGGTTACGAGCCCCTCATCGAGGCCCTCGAGCTCCCCGACCCGGATGACCGCCACGTCCTCGCGGCGGCCATCCGGGCCAAGGCCCAGCTCATCGTCACGTTCAACCTCAAGGACTTCCCCCGCGACGCTTTGTCGGCATGGGACGTGGAAGCCAAGCACCCGGACGCTTTCATCGAGGACCAGATCGACCTGGACCCTGCCGCCATGTACGCGGCGGTGCGCCGGATCGCGGACAGGTGGAGGAATCCGCCGGGGACCGTGGAGGACGTACTCGGATCGCTGGAGCGAGACGGCATGGTCGCCGCCGCCGCGGCTCTGCGGGCGCTCTGACCGAACCAGGAAGCCCTCCTGCCCGACCGCGCCCCTACGGCAGCGGCCACCCCTGCTCGTGGAGCACTGCTCGCCACCGGCCCCGGACGGGCCGCGCCCACACGGGCTCCACGACGAGGGCGTAGGTGATCAGACCGTCCACATGGTTGACGAGCCCGGCCATGGAGGCAAAGCCACGATGCTCCTGGTGGGGGCGGAGTCCGAACCTCTCGATGCCGTAAAGGTGGCTGCGGACACGGGTCTTGAAGTCTCCGGTGAGCCGCAGGGTGTCGCCGTCCACCAGTAGGCCTAGTACCGACTTTCGGGCGCCGGGCGGAACGATCTGCGTCTTTCGGCGGTTGGCCTCGAAGCCGTGGCCCTGGACGACATGAGTGAACTCCCTCAGCAGAACGATCGCGTCCGGGCGGGAGAAGGGAGCCGCACTGGAGAAGACCATGTCGTCCGAGTAACGGGTGTAGACCATGCGGTGCCGGGCAGCGACGAGGGCCAGGCGCTCGTCCATGGAACGGACGACGAGGTTGGCCAGTGCCCCGCTCGTCGGCGCTCCCTGGGGGAGGAAACCTCCGCTTCCTCTCAGGTAGTCCTCGATCGCAGGGTAGCGCTCCTTGCGGGCATCATCCGTGCCCCGTTCGTCGTCCCAGGTGCACAGCCGCGCCAGTTCGAAGGCCGGGAGCGGCTGGTAACCCTCCCTGCGGAACACCCCATAGACCTGCCGCTCCCCGACCGATCCAAAGAAGTCCCGGATGTCGATCTTGACCAGCCACCTCGCTCCGAGGTGCCGTCGCGCGCAGTCCACCACGGACCGGCCGCGCACATATGCGAAGGCGGCGGGATGCACCGGCAGACGGTCCAGGATTTCGTGCAGGATCCACCGCTGAACCTCCATGAGCCGCGAATCGGGCACCAGGAGTTCACGTGGACCCCGGCCCTTCCTGCCGGGAATACGGCACGGGGTGTAGCAGCGCTCCCCTCGCGCGACGAACTTTCTCAGCAACCACCGCTCCACACCGGTCCGGTGACCCAGGTGGCCAAGAGTGACGACCGCAGGCAGCCCCCGACGCTCGACGGCCGCTGCCTGTCTCAATGCGTGTTCCGCCGCGCATCGGGGGTGATTCGGCGGAACCCTGCGGAGATAGAGGTGAGGGGAGGGGATCGACATCTACCTTTGAGGTACTTGGGCGCAGCGTCGAGCGCAGTGCGCGCAAGCTCGTTCACGGACGCTGCCCATGGCATCGCCCGGATTTCCCGGACCCTGCAGGAGTCCGGCCGGGCCGGCCCCGACGGAGCCGGCAGCACTAGATGTCAACACCCCTCCCTAAGCCAGAGAGGGTAGTAGGGGTGGTCACCGCAGTACAGCCCCGCGTCCCGGCAGGAGTGGCAGCGACGCCGAACATCGTCCTCATCCTGGGCCGCAGCAGCCTCCCGTGCGCGTCGGGCCGCCCTGCGCTCCCTCCAGCCGGTGGGCTCTCCCAGCAGCACGCGCCCGGCATCCGTCAGATGCAACCGCGGTGTCAGCAGCCCGAGAGCAATCGCGTGTGCCGCCACCTCAGTACTCTCCAGGCGCCACCGGTCATAGCCGCTGACGCCCTCCACCAGTTCATGCAGAAGCTCGCGTACTGCCCGTGGTGAAGGCACCTGCGACGGAACGCCACCGCTACCTGACATGTGATGGTCCCTTCACGCGGACACGGGCAGACCAATGCGCCACGGAGTGATCCTGCCATCACATGGCGCTGTGGCCGGTACTCACATCCGGATGTGGAAACCTGTGACCCGCTCCATGCGGGCGGCGGTACCGCGGACCATCAGATCACCCTCCACAATCACCTCGTGATCTGCCTTGTGAGCAAGGGCGGCCCTGGCGTAGGCCTCCCTGTCGAGGGTCATCCGCACCCGGCGGATCCGGTCGCCCTCGCCGACCAAACAGCCCGCGATCGTCACCTCTCCCGACCGCTGCGGGGACTCCCGGTGCAAGCGGACCACTGTCCCCCGCACCATCACGCCCTTTCGGCCCAGTCTGGTCCGTAGATCCTTGGCACCCGCCTCCAGCGCGGACAGGAGGCGGCGGCCGACGGATACCGTTGGGGTGGCGTGCTCCACGGGGAACTCGGCAGACCAGGCGAAATCCAGTTTGTAGCCCTGGCGTTCCTCGCCCGCGATCTTCACCAGCGCCTCACAGAGGTTCGCCGAGAGCCCGGTGGGCGCGTAGTCCTCGAAGTCCACCAGCGAGTCCTGACGCACGGACTGCTCTGCGGCCCGGCGAGCGCACACCACACCCGTGTACAGACGACGGGAGACCAGACGCTCGAAGGGCTCCTGCGGTAACGCATCGGGCAGGGGCAGTTCGGGCTGGACGGGCGGCTCGGACAGCGGAGTGTGCGCGGCAATGACATAGCTGCCGACCCGTGTCTGGTCCAGGCGCACCGAGGCGACGTAGTCCTTGACCCGCTGCGGTTTCTGCGCCGGTTGGACCGGCTGGTGTTCTGTGGCCACTGTCGCGGCCGCTGCCGCCGTCATCAGGTCCCTCAGACCCGCAAGGGCCGGAACCAGGTCTACCAGTGGAGCCGTGCCGGAGGGGCCTGGTGGAGTGAGCGTCAGGTACTGCCAGTCGGCCGACGGCAGAGACATCTCCCGCAGGATTTCGGCGGGGCGGCGCCCCTCCACGGCGGACAGCGTCTCCAGGAGATCGGCGACCCTGCTCTGGTAGTCGCGGACCTGCCTCTCCAACGGCACCAGCACCTGGAACGGCGGGCCGTGGTCGTCGACCATACGCAGTTCCCACAGCTGTCCGCGACCGAAGTCCCGGGCGAATCTCCAGCCGCGTGCCCGCAGATACCCCAGAACGGCCTTCGGAGCCACTCCAGCGGCCTGCTCGAACTCGACGTCGGTGATCGCGGTCATGACCCCACCAGCGCTTCGCGGAAATCCTCGGCGAACAGACCGTGCAGCGCATCGACTGTCAGCAGGTTCGCCCGGGGCACGTCCACCGTGTACCTGCTGTGCTCAAGCCTTTCCGGCGGAAGCGGTTCGAGATCGTGGAAGGACGCCCAGTACGCGGCGTGGCGCATCAGCAGCGCATCGGGGGTGATGCGAACCCACTGGCTCGCATCCACCGGCGCGATGACGAGGAAGAGAAAGCGAGGGAGCTGCCACTCTCGCCCCGCGAGCCAGTTGAAGTTCTTGACCCTGAGCGGATAGCGCAGCTTTTCCGGGTCGCTGTTGGGGGCGGACCAGCACTTCACCTGGACCTCGATGGACGGGAACCTGCGGGTGCCGGCCCGGCCGGGGTAGCCGAGGCTCCAGTCGACACCCACCCGGTCACGGTCGCGCCGGGAGGCGTCCAGGTTGGCGGCAGCGGCCAGGGCCCGGACGAACTGCTCGCCGTAGTCACCCCGGTGGCCGCCGTCCCCCATGGGTAACTCCTCCAGAGCGTCACCCAGGGGGTACTGGTGTGGAAAGTTCACATTCGTTCCGTCGGTCATCCACTCCCCCGCATCTCCCCGTACACACACCGTGGCTCACGGTAGCGATCACTCGGGCCTCAAGGGAAGGGTCTGATCACCTCGTGTGCCGAAACCCCGCCCGCTGCCGGCGGCCGTCACTAGGGTGTGGCGGTGTGAGCCAGCACAGCGACACCTCCCCGCCCGCGGGCACCGGCGGCCGGCCGGTCCTGGCCGCGCCCACACCGCAGCGGATCAGGGACGAGCTGGCCGAGCTCGTCGTCACCGATCTGCTCGGCCCCATCGGGGGCGAGACCGAGGAGCTGCCCGGCAATCCGGCCGACCACTACATCATCGGGCGGCTCGCGCCGGGCGGCGCTGTCTCCGGCGGCGAAGTGACACCGTCCGGGCAGCTGATCGAGCCGGACGAGCTGGACGGGAACCCGGTGGCCGCGATCCCGGACACCGAGGAGGGCGACCACGACCCCGACGCGCCCAACGTGCCCAGCCTCCAGCCCTCCGCCCTGGGCCTGACCTTCCGCGTCGACGGCTCGGTGGACGAACTGCGGGTGCACTGTTCGTGGGCCCGCTACGAGCCCGGCCCCTCCCACGACCCGGAACAGGCGGGCAGGGTCTGGCACCGGCGGCCCTTCTCCGGCCCCGTGACGGTGAGGCTGCGGGAGGAAGGGCCCGTCGAGGCCGGGCCCGTGCTGCGCGGGGAGTTCCCCCGCGTCGTCGTCCGCGGCAGGGCCCGCAGGCACGACGGGGACTGGCTCGTCTCCCTCTTCCTCGTCAACGGACAGGATGGACAGAGCGGACCGGGCGGACCGGAGGGCGGCGGGCGTCCGAGTTCGCGCAACTGGCTCTTCCAGGCCCGGATGTCCGTCCGCGGCGCCCCGGGGACCGCCCCCTTCCTCCCCCGCCGCGCCGCCGACCGGCCCGGCGGTGACACCGCCGACCGGGCCGAGCGCCGGTCGCTGGCGATGGCCTACCGCTTCCACCCGGAGTTCGCCGTCGGGCACGGCACCGGGGTGCACGCGGAGACCGCGCCCGGCGATCCGCTGCGCGCCGAGGAGATCTCCACCGTCGCCGCCCCCTCCTACGAGATCCCGCACACCGACGTCCCGGACCCGCACTCGGAGCAGGACGCGGACCTCGCCGAACTGCGCGACCTCGTACTGGACATGAGGGAGCTGTGCGAGAAGGACGACCCCGCGGCGCTGCAGACCGCCCTGCGGCCCCTCGTCGAGGGATACCGGTCCTGGATCGCCCGCGCCGGGGAGAGGATCGCGGACCCCGGCGCCCGCCTCGACGGATACGGCGCGGAGGCCCGCGAGGCCCTGGAGCGCGCGGAGGAGGCCGCCGCGCGCATCGAGGAGGGCATAGCCCTCCTCGCGGAGGAGGCCGCGTTCGACGCCTTCCGGTTCGCCAACCGCGCCATGTGGCTGCAGCGCGTCCACACCCTCGCCGCCGCCGCCCGCCGCCGCGACCCCGGCCTCCCCCTGGACGCGGCCGTCGCGGCCGCGGACGTACCGGGGAACCGGAGCTGGCGGCCGTTCCAGCTCGCGTTCATCCTGCTCGGTCTGCCCTCACTGGCCGACCCCTCCCACCCGGACCGCGCCGACGGCGAGCGCGGCGACGTCGAGCGCGCACTGGCCGACCTGCTCTGGTTCCCCACCGGCGGCGGCAAGACCGAGGCCTACCTCGGCCTCACCGCCTTCACCCTGGCCGTCCGGCGGCGCATGCCCCGCCTCGGCGGCCTGGACGCCGAGCACGGCGTGGCCGTCCTGATGCGCTACACCCTGCGGCTGCTCACCATCCAGCAGTTCCAGCGCGCCGCCGCGCTGATCTGCGCCTGCGAGACGATCCGCCGCGCGGACCCGGACCACTGGGGAGCGAACCCCTTCCGCATCGGCCTGTGGGTCGGCGGCCGCGTCACACCCAACACCACCGACCAGGCCGAGGCCTGGCTCAAGGACCGCCGCAAGGACGGAGGGCGCGGCCTGCGGGGCCGGACCGGCTCCCCCCACCAGCTCACCAGCTGCCCCTGGTGCGGCACCGGGCTCGACGCCGGCCGGGACATCACCGTCGACCCCGCCCTCCGCCGCACCTTCGTCACCTGCCCCGACGTCTACCACTGCCCCTTCGGCGAGGGGGCCTTCGGCGCGGCACCGCAGGAGCGGGGGCTGCCCGTCCTCGTCGTGGACGAGGAGATCTACCGGCTGCCGCCGAGCCTGGTCATCGCCACCGTCGACAAGTTCGCCCAGCTCCCCTGGCGGGGCGAGACCCAGACCCTCTTCGGCCAGGTGGCGCGCCGCTGCACCCGGCACGGCTACGTCACCGCCGACACCGCGGACAGCGAGTGGGAGCGCGCCACCCACCCGGCCCGCGGCGGCCTCCCGGCGGCCCGCACCGTCGACGCGCCGCGCGTACGCCCCCCGGACCTGATCGTGCAGGACGAGCTGCACCTGATATCCGGCCCGCTCGGCTCCCTCGTCGGGCTGTACGAGGCCGCCGTCGACCGGCTCGCCACCTGGGAGGTCGAGCCGGGCCGCACGGTGAGGCCGAAGATCATCGCCTCCACCGCGACCGTCCGCCGCGCCCACCGGCAGATCAACGACCTCTTCAGACGCCGCACCGCGATCTTCCCGCCACCCGGGCTCGACGCCGACGACAACTTCTTCGCCCGCCGTCGGCCCACCTCGGCCAGGCCCGGCCGCCGCTACGTCGGCATCTGCGCACAGGGCGTGCGCACCAAGTCGGTCGCCATCCGCGTGTACGTCGCCCAGCTCGCCGCGGCCCAGCTCCTCCACGACCGCTACGGGCGCAACGAGATCACCGACCCGTACATGACCCTGGTCGGCTACTTCAACAGCCTGCGTGACCTCGGCGGCATGCGGCGCCTGGTGGAGGACGACATCTCCACCCGCCTGACCCGGACCGACCGGCGCGGCCTCGCCAGACGGCACGCCGACAACGTCGCCGAGCTGACCTCGCGCATGTCCTCGGACACCATCCCCGGCATCCTGGAGAAACTCGAACTGCCCTTCACCGACCGGCCCAAGGGGTCGCCCCGCCCCATCGACGTGCTGCTGGCCACCAACATGATCGCGGTGGGCGTGGACGTCTCCCGGCTCGGCGTGATGGTCGTCAGCAACCAGCCCAAGTCCACGGCCGAGTACATCCAGGCGACCAGCCGCGTCGGCCGGCGGGACCCCGGACTGGTCCTCACCCTCCTCAACTGGGCCCGGCCGCGCGACCTGTCGCACTACGAGACCTTCGAGTCCTTCCACGCCTCCGTCTACCAGCACGTGGAGGCCCTCTCCGTCACGCCCTTCGCCGACCGCGCCGTCGACCGGGGGCTCACCGGCGTACTGGCCTCCCTCGTCCGCGACCTGAAGCAGGAGTACAACGGCAACCGCGGCGCGCAGTCCTTCGACACCCGCGGAGAACTGGCCGACCACGTGGTGCGCCACCTCCAGCGCCGGGCCGAGGGAGTCACCGGCGAACGGCGGGTGGGCGGCAAGGTGCGCGACCACCTCGACCACCGCCTGGACCACTGGGAGCAGCGCCGCAGGGAGCCCGGCGCCGTCCTCGGCTACCGGAAGGCGCGGCGCCGGGGCGATGTGACCCCCCTGCTGCGGGAGCCGGACGGCACCCGCTGGCAGCTCATGACCTGCCCCACCTCGCTGCGCGAGGTCGAACCACCGGTCCGGCTGCTGTTCCTGGGCGACACCGGCCGGGACCACGCCGCGGAACCGCCCTTCACCCCCCGCCCGCAGGCCGGGGAACCGCACGACGCCCCCCGGGAGCAGCCGTGACCACACCGGCCAACGGGCCGCTGCGCGTGGGCGAGCTCCGCCCCAGCCAGTTGCTGCACACCTACGGCATCGGCTCGGTCACCGACCTGCCCAACCTCTCCACCATGGTCCTCGGCCTCGACCACTGGGAGCTGGAGAAGGCCACTCCGCTCACCGAGGACCGGCTGCTGGCCGCCGTACGCCGGCGCCTGGGCCCCCAGGTCGCCACGCTGCGCACCCCGCCCCACCTGCCCGAGACCACCAACCCCTTCGACGAGTGGGCCCGCGTCGGCGTCCCCGTCGCCCTCTTCCCGCGCTGGCTGCGCTGCTCCCGCGAGCGGTGCAACCGGCTGGCGCCCGCCTCCTCCGGCCTGTTCGAGCTGGTCGAGAACTTCTTCCACCCCGAGGAGACGCGCTACGTCCACAACTGCCACGGCCAGGGCCGCGGCAGGCCGACCGCGGTACCCGCCCGCTTCCTGCTCGCCTGCCCCGCCGGGCACCTGGACGACTTCCCCTGGATGTACTTCGTCCACCGCGGCGCGCCGCACCCGGACGACTGCATCCTCGAACTCCTCGAACGCGGCACCATGGGCGAGGCCGCCAACATCTTCGTCAGGTGCTCCTGCAAGGACGTCAAGGCACGCTCCCTGGCCGAGGCGATGGGCGCGCGAGGGGAGCGGGAACTGCCCGCGTGCCGGGGACACCACCCCCATCTGGGCACCTTCGAGGAGTGCGGCGAGAAGGCGCGCACCATCGCCCTCGGCGCCACCAACAGCTGGTTCGCCTCCCAGCTGAGGATCTTCAGCCTGCCCCGTGCCCAGGAGCCGCTGGTCCAGGCCGTACGCGAGCACTGGAGCCTGCTCTCCCTCCTGACGGCCGTCCCCGCCGACGCGGCGAAGACACTGCTGCCCACCCAGACGTGCTGGCCCGACCTGGAGCCCTACGGCGTCGACAGGGTGTGGGAGGCGGTCACCAGGGAGGCCGCGCACGTCGCCACCGGACAGCCGGGGCAGCCCGGACAGCCGGGGCAGCCGGGACAGTCCTCCGAGGAGGACGACTTCGACCTGGCCACCCCCGAGTGGCGGGCCTTCACCAAGCCCCACCCCTACGACCTGCCCGACTTCACCACCGAACGCGAACCGGTGCCCGCCGGAGCCTCGGGCTGGCTCCACCGGGTCGTCCTCGTCCACCGGCTGCGCGAGGTCGCCGCGCTCACCGGCTTCACCCGCATCGACGCCCCCGAGTGGCTGCCCCGGAGCGACGACCCCGCCCAGGAGCGGAGGCGGACCGCACCGATCTCCCGCGAGGCCCCGACCTGGGTGCCGTGCGCCGAACTGCGCGGCGAGGGCATATTCCTGGCCTTCGACGAGGAAAGAGTGGCCACCTGGGAGAAGGACCCCGCCGTCCTCGACCGGGAGAAGGTCCTGCGCGGCGCCCACCGCACATGGTGCCTGGCCCGCGGCATCGCCGAACCCCACTGGCCCGGCATCCGCTACGTCCTGCTGCACACCTTCGCCCACACCCTCATCCGGGAGCTGGCCCTGGAGTGCGGCTACGGGGCCTCCGGCATCGCCGAACGCGTCTACGCCCGCACCGGGGACGAGCCCATGGCGGGCGTCCTGCTCTACACCGCCGCGCCCGACAGCGAGGGCACCCTGGGCGGCCTGGTCTCACTCGGCCGACACGAGAGCCTGGGAGCCTCCATCGAACAGGCCCTGGCCGCCGCCCGGCTGTGCAGCTCCGACCCGATCTGCGCGGAACACGACCCGCGGGTCCACGGACGCCTCCACGGCGCGGCCTGCCACGCCTGCCTCTTCGCCGCGGAGACCTCCTGCGAACGGGGCAACCACTACCTGGACCGCTCCCTCCTGGTCGAGACCCTCACCGCAGGCCCCGGAGCCTTTCTCCCATGACGCCCGCCCTGGCCGGACTCCTCGCCGACCTCGCCGGGCGGCTCCCGCGGGACCGGACCCGCGACTGGGCCGGGAGGCTGGGCGGCGCCCGTGGCCCGGACGACCCGGCCCTCGACCGGTTCGCCGCGCGGCTCCCGACCGCGGGGCTCGCCCACCAACTGGCCCGCGTACGGCAGGCCTGGCGGGAGGAGGCCCCGGAACTCGCCGGGGCGGCCCTGGCCCTGGCGCTGGAGGCGTCCGCCGTCCAGTACGAGACCTGCCGTCCCGGCCGGCTGGTCGAACCGGTCGTCAGCGGCCCGGTGAGCCCGTCCGTACCGGTGCGGCTGACCAGCGGCGTGGCCGTCGACGTCATACGGTCCGCCCGGGAGACGCTGATCGTCGCCAGCTTCGCCGCGTACGGGGTCGGGGACGTCGTGGAAGAACTGCGACGGGCCGTGCGGCGGGGCGTCATGGTCGATCTGCTGCTGGAGGAGTCCACGGCGGCCGTCCGGGCCTTCGCGCCGCTCCACGGGCACGTCCGGGTCTGGCACCGGACGGACGGCACCCTCCACGCGAAGGCGGTCGTCGCCGACCGGCACACCGCCCTGCTCGGCAGCGCGAACCTCACCGACCGGGCCCTGCGCGACAACATCGAGATCGGTGTGATCGTCCGTGACCCGGAGGCCGTGGGCCGGATCGCCGACCATCTCCGCTGGCTCGTCCGCCCCGGCGAAGGCCCCCTCCGGCCAGCCCGCACCGACGGCGTCTGACGGCCCCGTCCGCGCCGCCGCTCCCGCCGTCGTGTGCGGCACGGGTCGGCTTTCGGGTTTCCGCCGGCGGGCCGGAAGTGTCATTCCGCGACCGGACGGCTCCGCGCCGCCCGCCGGTGGGCGCCGAGATTGTCCCGGGCCCACATGAATGCCGTCAGCAGCATGGTGATCACCATCATGAGCCCGATGAGGATCATCAGGCCGCACACGATCCTGTCGTTCGCCGTGGAGTGGACGGTCGCCGTCCCCCCGGGGCGCTCCGGAAGGTAGCGCACACGGACCGTGTCGCCGACAGCCTTGTCACCGGTGGTCCAGAACCGGTGGGACGTACCGTCGGCCGTGGTGAAACGCACCTTGATCCTCTCGGTGGTGCCGCCCTGCGGAGACGATCTCACCTCGTCCTTCGCCAGGACGGTCCCGTCGACCGACCGACCGCGCTCGGCGATCGCGGAGACGTCGCGCAGCCCGTCGATCCCCTTGAGGACGGCCCAGCACCCGATGACGGCGCAGAGCACCACCACGACCGCTCCGGCCACCGTCTTCCCCGTGACACGCACCCGTGTACCGGCCCGGCGCGACCGCCCCCGCGCGCTCACCGGCTCCCGCCCGTCCAACGGATCACAGCCCCTCCCGGACCTCGCACCAGGCCGCCTCCTCCGGTGCTCCTCCGAGGCGTTATCCCCGTCGTACGCCCCTTCACCCAGGAGACCCGGTACTCGTTCGCGGCTTACGGCACCGCCTCCGGCAGGGACCTCACCTCACCGTGTGCTTGCAGCCCAGGACGTCCTTGCCGTCCTGGTTGTCGTCGACCTTCTCCCCGTCGACGGTGATGGTGCAGGAGGCGGGCCTGAGCATGCCGTCGTCGCCCGGGACCGAGCCGGGTACGACCGACACCAGGACGCCGACCTTCTGCTCGGCCTTGGTCAGGGAGAGCTCGACCGTCTTCTTCCACGGGAGCGTGACCTGCTCGGTCCCGTTCCCGCCCGCGACATAGGCGATCTGCGTCTTTCCGGTGCCCTGGACCTCAAGGGTCACCTCGCGCACCACCTCGCCGCCCTTGTCCGCGCCACCGCCGCCCGCGCCGCCGCCCGGCTCCTCGTTCCCGGAGGCCGACGGGGCGGGCTTCCCCTCGGCTCCCCCGTCGTCCCCGCCGCCGCATCCCGTCAGCAGCACACCGGAGACGATCAGAGCCAGTCCTGCGGTCGCCCTGCGCACACCCACTCCCCCTCGCGGATCGAGAACCGCCCGGGACGTCTCCCGGACGGCGCCGACGATCCTAGTCGGCCGGACCTGCCGGGCGGCCTTTGGGGGCAGCCCCGTTCACCGGCCGGAGCAGCCGTGGGGGCCGCCGGACACAGCCGCCGGGCAACGGAAAGGGCCCGTACGACTCGCGTCGTACGGGCCCTTTCGCCGACCGAGAGGTCAGCGGTGCCTCAAGAGGCGGACCGGGTCACTTGACGATCTTGGTGACCTGGCCGGCGCCCACGGTCCGGCCACCCTCGCGGATGGCGAACTTCAGGCCCTCCTCCATGGCGACCGGCTGGATGAGCTCGACCTTCATCTCGGTGTTGTCGCCCGGCATGACCATCTCGGTGCCCTCGGGGAGGGTCACCACGCCGGTCACGTCCGTGGTACGGAAGTAGAACTGCGGACGGTAGTTGTTGAAGAACGGGGTGTGGCGGCCACCCTCGTCCTTCGACAGGATGTAGGCCTGGGCCTCGAACTCGGTGTGCGGGGTGACCGAACCCGGCTTGATGATGACCTGGCCGCGCTCGACGTCCTCGCGCTTGATGCCGCGGAGCAGCAGACCGACGTTCTCACCGGCCTGGCCCTCGTCGAGCAGCTTGCGGAACATCTCGATGCCGGTGACCGTGGTGGAGGTCTTCTCCGGCTTGATGCCGATGATGTCGACGTTCTCGTTGACCTTCAGGACACCGCGCTCGATACGGCCGGTGACGACCGTACCGCGACCGGTGATCGTGAAGACGTCCTCGATCGGCATCAGGAACGGCTTCTCGACGTCACGCTCGGGCTCGGGGATGGACTCGTCCACGGCCTTCATCAGGTCGAGGACGGACTGGGCCCACTGCTCGTCGCCCTCGAGCGCCTTCAGCGCCGAGACGCGGACGACCGGAACCTCGTCACCCGGGAACTCGTACTCGGAGAGCAGCTCACGGACCTCGAGCTCGACGAGCTCCATGATCTCCTCGTCGTCCACCATGTCGGCCTTGTTCAGGGCGACGACGATGTACGGAACGCCGACCTGGCGGGCCAGGAGCACGTGCTCCTTGGTCTGCGGCATCGGGCCGTCGGTGGCGGCGACCACGAGGATGGCGCCGTCCATCTGGGCGGCACCGGTGATCATGTTCTTGATGTAGTCCGCGTGACCCGGGCAGTCGACGTGGGCGTAGTGACGGGACTCCGTCTGGTACTCGACGTGCGCGATGGAGATGGTGATACCGCGCTGGCGCTCCTCGGGAGCCTTGTCGATGTTCTCGAACGCCGAGGCCTCGTTCACGTCCGGGTAGGCGTCGTGCAGCACCTTGGTGATCGCCGCGGTAAGAGTGGTCTTACCGTGGTCGATGTGACCGATGGTGCCGATGTTGACGTGCGGCTTAGTCCGCTCGAACTTCGCCTTCGCCACTGGGGTCCTCCTGTGGACTGGTGCTGTACTCCCCCGCGCTCTGCGGAGGGGTTCAGGTGGTCGTGCCGAACCGGTCAGGACCCCTGAGGGACGACCTTGACCGCTTCGTATCTGGGTGGGCGGGCTGCCGGGGCCCCGTCACCGGGTGGTCTGCACCCGGTGACGGGAGACCCCGAAGGCCTTGTTGTGCTCCAGCCTAATGGGTGGATAGCGACACGAAACGTGCGCTACTCGCCCTTGACCTTCGCGATGATCTCCTCGGCGACGTTCCGGGGAACCTCGGCGTAGGAGTCGAACTGCATCGAGTAGCTCGCGCGACCGGAGGTCTTGCTGCGCAGGTCACCGACGTAACCGAACATCTCCGACAGCGGAACCAGGCCCTTGACGACCTTGGCGCCGGCGCGGTCCTCCATGGCCTGGATCTGGCCACGGCGGGAGTTGATGTCACCGATCACATCGCCCATGTAGTCCTCGGGCGTGGTGACCTCGACGGCCATCATCGGCTCCAGCAGGGCCGGGCTGGCCTTGCGGGCGGCCTCCTTGAAGGCCATGGAACCGGCGATCTTGAACGCCATCTCGGAGGAGTCGACGTCGTGGTAGGCGCCGTCCAGCAGCGTCACCCGCACGCCGGTGAGCGGGTAGCCCGCCAGCACGCCGAACTCCATGGCCTCCTGGCAGCCGGCGTCCACCGAGGGGATGTACTCCTTGGGGATGCGGCCACCGGTGACCTTGTTGACGAACTCGTAGCCGTCGCCCTCGAGGGGCTCGACCGCGATCTGCACCTTCGCGAACTGGCCGGAACCACCAGTCTGCTTCTTGTGCGTGTAGTCGACCTTCTCGACGGCCTTGCGCAGGGTCTCGCGGTAGGCCACCTGCGGCTTACCGACGTTCGCCTCGACCCTGAACTCGCGCTTCATCCGGTCGACCAGCACCTCAAGGTGCAGCTCGCCCATACCCGCGATGATGGTCTGCCCGGTCTCCTCGTTCGTCTTGACCTGGAAGGACGGGTCCTCCTCGGCCAGACGCTGGATGGCGACACCCAGCTTCTCCTGGTCGCCCTTGGACTTCGGCTCGATGGAGACCTCGATCACCGGGGCCGGGAAGTCCATGGACTCCAGGATGACCGGAGTCGACGCGTCGCAGAGGGTCTCGCCGGTGGTGGTCTGCTTCAGACCCATGACGGCGACGATGTCGCCGGCACCCACGCTCTGGATCTCCTCACGCTTGTTCGCGTGCATCCGGTAGATCTTGCCGATGCGCTCCTTCTTGCCCTTCACGGAGTTCAGCACCTGCGTGCCGGACTCCAGGCGGCCCGAGTAGACCCGGATGAAGGTGAGCTTGCCGAGGTGCGGGTCGCTCGCGATCTTGAAGGCGAGCGCGGACAGCGGCTCGTCCTCGGACGGCTTGCGCCTGATGACCTCGTCGGCGTCGGACGGGGACTGCCCCTCGATCGCCTCGATGTCCAGCGGCGACGGCAGGTAGCGCACGACCGCGTCGAGCAGGGGCTGAACGCCCTTGTTCTTGAACGCGGTACCGGTGAACACCGGGGTGACGGTGGTGCCCTCGCCCTTGCCGGAGTCGATGGTGATACGGCGGATCGCCGCGTACAGCTGCTCCTCGGAGGGCTCGTTGCCCTCCAGGTACAGCTCCATCAGCTCCTCGTCGTTCTCGGCGACGGCCTCGAGCAGCTTGCCGCGCCACTCCTGGGCCAGCTCCGCCATGTCGGCCGGGATGTCGACGGTGTCGTACATCTCGCCCTTGGCGGCCTCCGCCGACCAGACCAGGGCCTTCATGCGGACCAGGTCCACGACGCCCTGGAAGTCGGCCTCGGCGCCGATCGGGATCTGCATGACCAGCGGCTGCGCGCCGAGGCGGTCCACGATCATCTGGACGCAGCGGAAGAAGTCCGCGCCGGTGCGGTCGAGCTTGTTGACGAAGCAGATACGGGGAACGCCGTAGCGGTCCGCCTGACGCCACACCGTCTCGGACTGGGGCTCGACACCGGCCACACCGTCGAACACCGTCACCGCACCGTCGAGCACGCGCAGCGAACGCTCCACCTCGACGGTGAAGTCGACGTGGCCCGGGGTGTCGATGATGTTGATGGTGTGGTCGACGTTGTCGAGCGGCCAGTGGCAGGTCGTCGCGGCCGACGTGATGGTGATGCCGCGCTCCTGCTCCTGCTCCATCCAGTCCATGGTGGCGGCGCCGTCGTGGACCTCACCGATCTTGTAGCTCACACCGGTGTAGAACAGGATCCGCTCGGTGGTGGTCGTCTTGCCCGCGTCGATGTGGGCCATGATCCCGATGTTGCGGACCCTGGCCAGGTCAAGTGAAGTGGTAGCCATAAGGCTCAGTCTTCTCTCGGTTCTCGATGGGGGAAGCGACTACCAGCGGTAGTGCGCGAAGGCCTTGTTGGACTCGGCCATCTTGTGGGTGTCCTCGCGCTTCTTCACAGCGGCGCCGAGCCCGTTGGAGGCGTCGAGCAGCTCGTTCATCAGACGCTCGGTCATCGTCTTCTCACGGCGCGCGCGGGCGTAGCCCACGATCCAACGCAGCGCGAGAGTGGAGGAACGGCCGGGGCGGACCTCGACCGGAACCTGGTAGGTGGCGCCACCGACGCGGCGGGAGCGGACCTCGAGGGTCGGCTTCACGTTCTCGAGCGCGCGCTTGAGCGTGATGACCGGGTCGTTGCCGGTCTTCTCACGCAGGCCCTCCATGGCGCCGTACACGATGCGCTCGGCGGTGGAGCGCTTGCCGTGCAGCAGCACCTTGTTGATGAGGGAGGTCACCAGAGGAGAGCCGTAGACCGGGTCGATGATGACCGGTCGCTTCGGGGCGGGGCCCTTACGAGGCATGCTTACTTCTCCTTCTTGGCGCCGTAGCGGCTGCGAGCCTGCTTGCGGTTCTTGACGCCCTGGGTGTCGAGGGAGCCGCGGATGATCTTGTAGCGAACACCCGGCAGGTCCTTCACACGGCCACCGCGCACGAGCACGATGGAGTGCTCCTGCAGGTTGTGGCCCTCACCCGGAATGTAAGCGGTGACCTCGATGCCGCTGGTCAGACGCACACGCGCGACCTTACGCAGGGCCGAGTTCGGCTTCTTGGGGGTGGTGGTGAAAACGCGCGTGCAGACGCCGCGGCGCTGGGGCGAACCCTCGAGTGCCGGCGTCTTGTTCTTCTCGACCTTGTCCTGTCGGCCCTTGCGGACCAACTGCTGGATCGTAGGCACCGTTTCTCCGGTTTCTGTGTGCCAGTCTCGGTACAACTAACCCGGGCCACTCGCCGACCCACGCGGTCGGGTGTGTCGAAGACTGCACACTCCCGCGATGCGGGGCCCAGTGGGTGAGAAGCATGCAGATTTCGGTGTCCCCGCCTCACATCCCGCGGCGTATTGGCGCACACGAGAGCGCAGGGGATACCCCAGGCACAAGGTCAGAGCGTACCTACCGCACCGGCTCCGGTCAAAACAAATGCCCATGCCACCGTAGTGGGCGCAAAGCGGGAGCGGAAGAGCGCCCGAAGGCCCCCGCGGCCCGCGCCGAACGCCTCCCGCGGCTCCCTCCCCGCCCCCTGTCAGGTCCCTTCACCGGGCCTGCCGGCGCCTTCCTCCCGCGCTCTCCCCCGCCGGCCTCCACGGCGGCGGGCGGGGAGGGCGGGGACGCTCAGGGGGTCCCGGCCGCGAACACCACGATCCCCAGCACCACGAGCGCGACGAGCCCGATCGTCAGCCAGCC
The DNA here is from genome assembly GCF_054072955.1 of Streptomyces sp. SS8. Classification (NCBI taxonomy): domain Bacteria; kingdom Bacillati; phylum Actinomycetota; class Actinomycetes; order Kitasatosporales; family Streptomycetaceae; genus Streptomyces; species Streptomyces sp. SS8. Next base: position 122,620 of record NZ_JBSVCZ010000007.1, on the reverse strand, counting down.
GAGGACCAGGCCGGCCATGGCCATCCCGTCGCCCTTCTCCCCGGTGCGGCGGATCTCGGCGCGCGCCTTGTGGCCCAGGATCACCGCGGGAATGGCGGTGACCCCGTAGAACGGCGTGAGGACCCCGCAGACCAGGGCGCCGACCGCGGAGTTGTTCGTCTGGGGCGGAGGCGGCAGGAAGGTGCGCGGCACCGCCTGCTGGTACGGCTGCGCGTACTGCGGCGAGGGCGCGGGCACCGCCATCGGCCCCTGCGGCAGATCGGCGATGAGCGCGTGCAACTCCCCGTACGTCTGCGCGTGGTGGGCCCGGCCCATCCGCTGCTCGTACTCGGCGTGGCTCAGCCGCCCCTCCGCGTACCCGGCCTTGAGCACGTCGACGGTGCGCTCGCGGTCCGCGTGGGACGCGCGCATCATCGGCAGCTGCGACGCCTGGTGCGCGGCCTGCGAGGGCTGCGGCAGATACGGCGGGTGCTGCCCCGCCGGCCCGGGCGGTCCGCCGTACTTGCCCTGCTGACCCGGCTGTCCCCACGGCTGGTACGACACCGGCTCCACCTCCCCACGTTCGGGCTGCCCCCATCATCCATGACGCCCGCGGCCCTTGGGGAGTTCCGGGCGCCCGGGACACACCGCGCACACCGGCGAAGAACGCCCGCGGGGCGGCCCCTCCCGAAAGGAGGGACCGCCCCGCGGGCGTGGCAGGCGGGCCTCGGGGACCCGCTCAGCCGTCTCGCTCAGCCGTTGTACGGACCGTAGTCGTAGTCCTCCAGCGGGACCGCCTGGCCGGAGCCGGTGCCGAAGGGCGAGTAGTCGATGTCGTCGTAGCCGACGGCCGAGTACATCGCGGCCTTCGCCTCCTCGGTCGGCTCGACCCGGATGTTGCGGTAGCGGGACAGGCCCGTACCGGCCGGGATGAGCTTACCGATGATGACGTTCTCCTTGAGGCCGATCAGGGAGTCCGACTTGGCGTTGATCGCCGCGTCGGTCAGGACCCTGGTCGTCTCCTGGAAGGACGCCGCCGACAGCCAGGACTCCGTGGCCAGCGAGGCCTTGGTGATGCCCATCAGCTGCGGACGGCCGGAGGCCGGCTGGCCGCCCTCCTGCACCACGCGGCGGTTCTCGCCCTCGAACTTCGAGCGCTCGACCAGCTCGCCCGGCAGCAGCTCGGCGTCGCCGGACTCGATGATCGTCACACGGCGCAGCATCTGCCGGATGATGATCTCGATGTGCTTGTCGTGGATCGACACACCCTGCGAGTTGTAGACCTTCTGGACCTCGCCCACCAGGTGCACCTGCACCGCGCGCTGGCCGAGGATGCGCAGCACGTCGTGCGGGTTGGTGGCGCCGACCGTCAGCGGCTGGCCGACGTCGACGTGGTCACCCTCGGAGACCAGCAGACGGGCGCGCTTGGACACGCCGTAGGAGGTCTCGTCGGAGCCGTCGTCGGGGGTGACGACGATCTTCTTGGTCTTCTCGGTCTCCTCGATCCGCACGCGGCCGGCGGCCTCGGAGATCGGGGCGACACCCTTGGGGGTGCGGGCCTCGAACAGCTCGACGACACGCGGCAGACCCTGGGTGATGTCGTCACCGGCCACACCACCGGTGTGGAAGGTACGCATCGTCAGCTGGGTGCCGGGCTCACCGATGGACTGGGCGGCGATGATGCCGACGGCCTCGCCGATGTCCACCAGCTTGCCGGTCGCCAGCGAGCGGCCGTAGCACATGGCGCAGGTGCCGACGGCGGACTCGCAGGTGAGGACCGAGCGGGTCTTGACCGTCTCCACGCCGTGCCGCACCAGCTCGTCGATGAGCACGTCGCCCAGGTCGGTGCCGGCCGGGGCCAGCACCTTGCCGTCGACGGTGACGTCCTCGGCGAGGCAGCGCGCGTACACGCTGGTCTCGACGTCCTCCGCCTTGCGCAGAACGCCGTCCGCGCCCTTGGAGGCGATCACGAGCTTGAGGCCGCGGTCGGTGCCGCAGTCCTCCTCGCGGATGATCACGTCCTGCGAGACGTCCACCAGACGACGGGTCAGGTAACCCGAGTCGGCGGTGCGCAGCGCGGTGTCCGCCAGACCCTTACGGGCACCGTGCGTGGAGATGAAGTACTCCAGCACGGACAGACCCTCGCGGAACGACGCCTTGATCGGCCGCGGGATGGTCTCGTTCTTGGCGTTGGACACCAGACCGCGCATACCGGCGATCTGGCGCATCTGCATCATGTTTCCGCGAGCGCCCGAGTCGACCATCATGAAGATCGGGTTGGTCTTCGGGAAGTTCTCCGACATGGCCTCGGCGACCTCGTTGGTCGCACGGGTCCAGATGCCGATGAGCTCGTTGGAACGCTCGTCCTTGGTGATCAGACCGCGCTCGTACTGCTTCTGGACCTTCTCGTCCTGCGCCTCGTAGTTCGCGATGATCTCCTTCTTGGCCTCGGGGACCACGACGTCGGAGATCGCGATGGTGACGCCGGAACGGGTCGCCCAGTGGAAACCGGCCGACTTCAGGTTGTCCAGCGCCGCGGCGACGACGACCTTGGGGTAGCGCTCGGCGAGGTCGTTGACGATCGCGGAGAGCTGCTTCTTGCCCACGGTGTAGTCGACGAACGGGTAGTCCTCGGGCAGCAGCTCGTTGAAGAGCGCACGGCCCAGGGTGGTGCGCAGCCGGAACGGGTCGCCGGTCTGCCACTCCCCGGAGGCGAAGCCTCCATCGGACGCGGCGCCCTCCTCGGCGGCCGGCGGGGTCCAGCCGCGGGGCGGGACCGAGCCGACGGGGAAGCGGATGTCGATCTTCGCCTGGAGCGACAGCTCCCGGGCGTCGAACGCCATGATCGCCTCGGCCACCGAGTTGAACGACCGGCCCTCGCCCTTGACCTCGCCCTCCACCTTGTCGGTGGTGAGGAAGAACAGGCCCAGCACCATGTCCTGGGTCGGCATGGTGACGGGACGGCCGTCGGCCGGCTTGAGGATGTTGTTCGAGGACAGCATCAGGATGCGGGCCTCGGCCTGCGCCTCCGCGGACAGCGGCAGGTGCACGGCCATCTGGTCGCCGTCGAAGTCCGCGTTGAACGCGGTGCACACCAGCGGGTGGATCTGGATGGCCTTGCCCTCGACCAGCTGCGGCTCGAAGGCCTGGATGCCCAGACGGTGCAGGGTCGGCGCGCGGTTGAGCAGCACCGGGTGCTCGGCGATGACCTCTTCGAGCACGTCGTACACGACCGTGCGGCCGCGCTCGACCATGCGCTTGGCCGACTTGATGTTCTGCGCGTGGTTGAGGTCCACCAGGCGCTTCATCACGAACGGCTTGAACAGCTCCAGCGCCATGGCCTTGGGCAGACCGCACTGGTGCAGCTTGAGCTGCGGGCCGACGACGATCACCGAACGCGCCGAGTAGTCGACGCGCTTGCCCAGCAGGTTCTGGCGGAAGCGGCCCTGCTTGCCCTTGAGCATGTCGGACAGCGACTTCAGCGGACGGTTGCCGGGGCCCGTGACCGGGCGGCCGCGGCGGCCGTTGTCGAAGAGCGCGTCGACGGCCTCCTGGAGCATGCGCTTCTCGTTGTTCACGATGATCTCGGGCGCGCCGAGGTCGAGAAGCCGCTTCAGGCGGTTGTTGCGGTTGATGACGCGGCGGTACAGGTCGTTCAGGTCACTGGTCGCGAAGCGGCCACCGTCGAGCTGCACCATCGGACGCAGGTCCGGCGGGATGACCGGCACGCAGTCCAGCACCATGCCCTTGGGGCTGTTGCGGGTCTGCAGGAAGGCGGAGACGACCTTGAGGCGCTTGAGCGCACGGGTCTTCTTCTGGCCCTTGCCGGTCCGGATGATCTCGCGGAGCTTCTCCGCCTCCTCCTCCAGATCGAAGGTCTCCAGCCGCTTCTGCAGCGCGGCGGCGCCCATCGAGCCGTCGAAGTAGGTCCCGAAGCGGTCGCGCAGCTCGCGGTAGAGCAGCTCGTCGCCCTCCAGGTCCTGGACCTTGAGGTTCTTGAAGCGGTTCCAGACCTCGTCCAGGCGGTCGATCTCTCGCTGGGCGCGGTCGCGGATCTGCTTCATCTCGCGCTCGGCGCCCTCGCGCACCTTGCGGCGGACGTCCGCCTTGGCGCCCTCGGCCTCCAGCTCCGCGAGGTCGGCCTCCTGCTTCTTGGCCCGGGCCTCCAGGTCGGCGTCGCGGCGCTGCTCGATCTGCTGGCGCTCCACGGAGACGTGGGCCTCCAGGGAGGGCAGGTCGCGCGTGCGGCGCTCCTCGTCCACCCACGTGATCATGTAGGCGGCGAAGTAGATGACCTTCTCGAGGTCCTTCGGGGCGAGGTCGAGCAGGTAGCCCAGACGGGAGGGCACGCCCTTGAAGTACCAGATGTGGGTGACGGGGGCGGCGAGCTCGATGTGGCCCATCCGCTCACGGCGCACCTTGGCGCGGGTCACCTCGACGCCGCAGCGCTCGCAGATGATGCCCTTGAAGCGGACTCGCTTGTACTTGCCGCAGTAGCACTCCCAGTCCCGGGTCGGACCGAAGATCTTCTCGCAGAAGAGCCCGTCCTTTTCCGGCTTGAGGGTGCGGTAGTTGATGGTCTCCGGCTTCTTGACCTCGCCGTGGGACCACTGACGGATGTCGTCAGCGGTGGCCAGGCCGATTCGCAGCTCGTCGAAGAAGTTGACGTCGAGCACTCTCGTCAATCCCTCTCAGGGTTTGTGCCCCTCGCGTCGGTGGGACCGAGGAGCTCTGTGGTGGTCTGAACGGGGGTCGCGGGGAGGCCGGAGGGCCGCCCCTGCCGCCTGTGGCGGGAGAGGGCGGCGCCCCGGCCGGCCCGTCAGACCTCTTCGACGCTGCTCGGCTCGCGCCGGGACAGGTCGATGCCGAGCTCTTCCGCGGCGCGGAAGACGTCCTCGTCGGTGTCGCGCATCTCGATGGACATGCCGTCGCTGGACAGCACCTCCACGTTGAGGCACAGGGACTGCATCTCCTTGATGAGCACCTTGAAGGACTCGGGGATGCCGGGCTCGGGGATGTTCTCGCCCTTGACGATGGCCTCGTAGACCTTCACGCGGCCGGTGACGTCGTCGGACTTGATGGTCAGCAGCTCCTGGAGGGCGTACGCGGCGCCGTAAGCCTCCAGCGCCCACACCTCCATCTCACCGAAGCGCTGGCCACCGAACTGAGCCTTACCGCCCAGCGGCTGCTGGGTGATCATGGAGTACGGGCCGGTCGAACGGGCGTGCAGCTTGTCGTCGACCAGGTGGTGCAGCTTGAGGATGTACATGTAGCCGACCGAGATCGGGTCCGGGAACGGCTCGCCGGAGCGGCCGTCGTAGAGCCGGGCCTTGCCGGAGGGCAGGACCATCCGCTCGCCGTCGCGGTTGGGCAGGGTCGCCGTGAACAGACCGGCGATCTCGTCCTCGCGGGCGCCGTCGAACACCGGGGTGGCGACGTTGGTGCCGGGCTCGACGTCGTCGGCGCCGATCGAGGCGAGCCGCTTCTGCCACTCCTCCTCGATCCCCTCGACCTTCCAGCCCTGAGAGGCGAGCCAGCCCAGGTGGATCTCCAGGACCTGCCCCGGGTTCATCCGGGACGGGACACCCAGCGGGTTGAGGATGACGTCGACCGGGGTGCCGTCCTCCATGAACGGCATGTCCTCGATCGGCAGGATCTTGGAGATGACGCCCTTGTTGCCGTGGCGGCCGGCGAGCTTGTCACCGTCGGTGATCTTGCGCTTCTGGGCCACGTAGACGCGGACGAGCTGGTTGACGCCCGGGGGCAGCTCGTCGCCCTCCTCGCGGTCGAAGACGCGGACGCCGATGACCTTGCCGGTCTCGCCGTGCGGCACCTTCAGCGAGGTGTCGCGGACCTCGCGCGCCTTCTCGCCGAAGATCGCGCGCAGCAGCCGCTCCTCCGGGGTCAGCTCGGTCTCGCCCTTCGGGGTGACCTTGCCGACCAGGATGTCGCCCGCCTCGACCTCGGCGCCGATGCGGATGATGCCGCGCTCGTCGAGGTCGGCCAGGACCTCCTCGGAGACGTTCGGGATGTCCCGGGTGATCTCCTCGGGGCCCAGCTTGGTGTCACGGGCGTCGACCTCGTGCTCCTCGATGTGGATCGAGGACAGGACGTCGTCCTGGACGAGGCGCTGCGACAGGATGATCGCGTCCTCGTAGTTGTGACCCTCCCACGGCATGAACGCCACGAGCAGGTTCTTGCCGAGCGCCATCTCGCCCTGCTCGGTCGAGGGGCCGTCGGCGAGGACCTGGCCGGTCACCACGCGGTCGCCCTCGTCCACGACGACCTTCTGGTTGAAGGAGGTGCCCTGGTTGGAGCGGAAGAACTTGGCGACGCGGTAGGTGGTGTAGGTGCCGTCGTCGTTGGCCACGGTGACGTAGTCGGCGGAGACCTCCTGGACCACGCCGTCCTTCTCGGCCTTGATCACGTCGCCGGCGTCGACCGCGCAGCGGTACTCCATGCCGGTGCCGACCAGCGGGGCCTCGGCGCGGATCAGCGGGACGGCCTGGCGCATCATGTTCGATCCCATGAGCGCGCGGTTGGCGTCGTCGTGCTCCAGGAACGGGATCATGGCGGTCGCGACCGACACCATCTGGCGCGGCGAGACGTCCATGTAGTCGACCTCGTCACCGGGGATGAGGTCGACCTCGCCGCCGCGGCGGCGGACCAGGACGCGGTCCTCGGCGAACCGCATGTCCTCGCCCAGCGGCGCGTTGGCCTGGGCGATGACGTAGCGGTCCTCCTCGTCGGCGGTCAGGTAGTTGACCTCGTCGGTGACCACGCCGTCGACCACCCGGCGGTAGGGGGTCTCCACGAAACCGAACGCGTTGACCCGGCCGTAGGAGGCCAGCGAGCCGATCAGACCGATGTTCGGGCCTTCGGGGGTCTCGATCGGGCACATGCGGCCGTAGTGCGAGGGGTGCACGTCGCGGACCTCGAAGCCCGCCCGCTCACGGGACAGACCGCCGGGGCCCAGCGCGGACAGACGGCGCTTGTGGGTCAGGCCCGACAGCGGGTTCGTCTGGTCCATGAACTGCGACAGCTGGCTGGTGCCGAAGAACTCCTTGATGGAGGCGACGACCGGCCGGATGTTGATCAGGGTCTGCGGCGTGATCGCCTCGACGTCCTGGGTCGTCATCCGCTCGCGGACGACGCGCTCCATACGGGCCAGACCGGTGCGGACCTGGTTCTGGATGAGCTCGCCGACGTTGCGCAGACGGCGGTTGCCGAAGTGGTCGATGTCGTCGGTCTCGACGACGATCGTCCGGCCGTTCTCCCCGACCGTCTCGGTCTCGCCGGCGTGCAGCTTGACCAGGTACTTGATCGTGGCGATGACGTCGTCGACGGTCAGCACGCCGGCGTCCAGCGGCTGGTCGCCGCCGAGCTTCCGGTTGATCTTGTAGCGGCCGACCTTGGCCAGGTCGTAGCGCTTGGGGTTGAAGTAGAGGTTCTCCAGAAGCGTCTGGGCGGCCTCGCGCGTCGGCGGCTCGCCCGGACGCAGCTTGCGGTAGATGTCGAGCAGCGCGTCGTCCTGGCCCTGGGTGTGGTCCTTCTCCAGGGTGGCGCGCATGGACTCGTACTGGCCGAACTCCTCCAGGATCTGCTCGGTGGTCCAGCCGAGCGCCTTGAGCAGGACGGTGACGGACTGCTTGCGCTTGCGGTCGATGCGGACACCGACCATGTCGCGCTTGTCGATCTCCATCTCCAGCCAGGCGCCGCGAGACGGAATGATCTTGGCGGAGAAGATGTCCTTGTCGGACGTCTTGTCGATGCTGCTGTCGAAGTAGACACCCGGCGAGCGCACCAGCTGGGAGACCACGACACGCTCGGTGCCGTTGATGACGAAGGTGCCCTTGTTGGTCATGAGCGGGAAGTCGCCCATGAAGACCGTCTGGGACTTGATCTCACCGGTCTCGTTGTTGGTGAACTCGGCGGTGACGAACAGGGGCGCGGCGTAGGTGAAGTCGCGCTCCTTGCACTCGTCGATCGAGTTCTTCGGCGGCTCGAAGCGGTGATCGCGGAAGGTGAGCGACATCGACCCGGAGAAGTCCTCGATCGGGGAGATCTCCTCGAAGATCTCCTCCAGACCGGACTTGGTGGGGACATCCTCACCGCGCTCCAGCGCCGCCTCGACGCGAGCCTTCCAGGCGTCGTTGCCGAGCAGCCAGTCGAAGCTCTCGGTCTGCAGCGCAAGGAGGTTCGGAACCCCGAGGGGCTCCTTGATCTTCGCAAAGGAGATACGCAGCGGGGCGGTGCTGGCGCCGTTGTTCGAATTGGCGGTCGAGGCGTTGCGCGAGGCGGCCAAGAGGGGGTCCTTCCGAGGGCTCGGACTCACTACGCGCATGCCGTGCCCCTGGTGACGGGCAGGGGGCAGTTAATAGGCAGCGCAAAGGGTCAGTGTAGCCATAAGGCCCACTGATGTCCAGTGCGGTATCCGGAGACCGGCACGCGGTACCAATCTCTCCCTCCGGAGGGGCGAGCCCCTCGTCAGTTGTTCAACGCCTGCCGCAAGGTTTCCCACTTCGCCCGCGATCCATGCCTCGGATTGTGGATCGGTGTGACGACGCGTCCTGAGAATTACGCGCTACGTGCGGTTCGTCAAGGCCCCACCCTCTTCCAGGACCACAGGGAGCGTACGGCCGGACAGCGTTGATCACCATACCCGCAGGCCTTCGCCAGGCGATACGGCCGTCGCGGAAACGACCGAGGGCGACCACCCACATGGGTGATCGCCCTCGGAAGGAGAGGGGTCAGCGGACCCCTTCAGTGACCTGGGTCACTCGGTTCACTTGACCTCGACGGAGGCGCCGGCGCCCTTGAGGGACTCGGCGGCCTTGTCGGCGGCCTCCTTGTTGACCTTCTCCAGGACCGGCTTCGGGGTGCCGTCGACCAGGTCCTTGGCCTCCTTCAGGCCGAGGGAGGTCAGCTCGCGCACGACCTTGATGACCTGGATCTTCTTGTCACCGGCGCCGGTGAGGATGACGTCGAACTCGTCCTTCTCCGGCTCGGCCTCGGCGGCCGGGCCACCCTGGGCGGGGCCGGCGGCGACGGCGACCGGGGCGGCGGCCTCGACGTCGAACTTCTCCTCGAAGGCCTTCACGAACTCGGAGAGCTCGATGAGGGTCATCTCGCTGAACTGCTCGAGCAGCTCGTCCTGGCTGAGCTTCGCCATGATGGCGGTCCTTCCACTAAGTCGGCTGGTGCCGGGGTGTTCATGTCGGCGGGCGTACTGGGGCCCGCTGCGACCGAGTGCGCCTGGAGCGGGTTACTCGGCCTCGGCGGGAGCCGGCGTACCGGCACCGCCCTGCTCCTGCTTGGCGCGAAGGGCGTCCGCGGTGCGGACGAACTTCGACAGCGGGGCCTGGAAGGTCGCCGCGGCCTTGGCCATGGACGCCTTCATGCCACCGGCCAGCTTGGCGAGCAGCACCTCGCGGGACTCGAGGTCCGCGAGCTTCTTGATGTCGTCGGCGCTGAGCGCCTTGCCCTCGAGGACACCGCCCTTGATGACGAGCTGGGGGTTGTCCTTGGCGAAGTCACGCAGGCTCTTCGCCGCCTCGACCGGGTCACCGGTCACGAAGGCGACGGCGGTGGAGTCGACGAAGAACTCGTCGAGCTCGGTGACCCCGGCCTCGTTGGCCGCGATCTTGGTAAGCGTGTTCTTCGCCACACGGTACTGAGCGTTCTCACCGAGAGAACGGCGCAGGTCCTTGAGCTGAGCGACGCTGAGACCGGTGTACGCGGTCACAACGGCGGCGTTGGAGTTCTGGAACTTCTCCCTGATCTCCTCGACGGCTGCGACCTTGTCGGGACTCGCCATGAGCCTCGGCCCTCCTTTCCGGGTGATGCGATCCTCGACCGTGCCTTTCGACAGGTCATGACGCCGGACCGCCCACGTCGGGCGCACTAGGAAGGGGTCTTGCACAAAACGAAACGCCCCGGCGCAGGCGCACGGGGCGTGACTCGACCGGTGCGCACACCGGGAGTCCTCCACTGTCACCTGCGCAGGTCGCCCGCTCCAAGCGGATCCTTCGGCCACCGGCCCCGGATCTGCGGGAGATCTGGGAGCACGGCAACGACCAGCGGTCTTTGGCTTCGGTGGAAGAGTACGCGAACGCCGTCACGGCAGGCAAATCCGCCGGTCCCGCCCCGCCGGCGCCCTCGCCCGGCCGCCGCCGTGTCCCGCGTCCCGCACCCGTGTTCCGCACCCGCACCGCCCGCGCAAAGGGCCGGGCCCCGCCTCCCGGACAGGAGGCGGGGCCCGGCCGCCGTGCTGGACCGCTCTCGCGGAGTCGCGCGCCGGATCAGGCGGCGACGTCCTCCTCGGCGAGGAGGTTCCGGGTGCGGTTGGGGTCGACGGGGACACCGGGGCCCATCGTGGTGCTGATGACGGCCTTCTTGATGTACCGGCCCTTGGCCGCGGACGGCTTCAGCCGCAGGACCTCGTCCAGCGCCGCCGCGTAGTTCTCCACCAGCTGCTTCTCGTCGAACGAGACCTTGCCGATGATGAAGTGGAGGTTGGCGTGCTTGTCGACGCGGAACTCGATCTTGCCACCCTTGATCTCGGTGACGGCCTTGGCGACGTCCGGGGTGACGGTGCCGGTCTTCGGGTTCGGCATCAGACCACGCGGACCGAGCACACGGCCGAGACGGCCGACCTTGCCCATCAGGTCCGGGGTGGCGACGACGGCGTCGAAGTCCAGGCGGCCCTTGGAGACCTCGTCGATCAGCTCGTCGGAGCCGACGATGTCGGCGCCGGCGGCCTCCGCGGCCGCGGCACGCTCACCGGTCGCGAAGACCAGGACCCGGGCGGTCTTGCCGGTGCCGTGCGGAAGGTTCACGGTGCCGCGCACCATCTGGTCGGCCTTGCGCGGGTCGACACCCAGGCGCATGGCGATCTCGACGGTCGCGTCGAACTTGGTCGGGGAGGTCTCCTTGGCGAGACGGACGGCCTCCAGCGGGGCGTAGAGCCGCGTCCGGTCGACCTTGGCGTCCGCGTTGCGGAGAGCCTTGCTGCGCTTCACTTCTGCTCCAGTTTTCTGGTGTACGGAGTCGTGGTCCAGGGGGCCAGCGCCTGACCCTGCCACTTCCATCTGTCTGTGCTCGGCGCGTCCACCGGGCCCATCCGCCCCGGGGGGAGGTACGGAGCCGGCCGCGCCTGGCGGGTACCGCGAGCGGAGCCGCTCAGCCCTCGACGGTGACGCCCATCGACCGGGCGGTGCCGGCGATGATCTTCTCGGCGGCGTCCAGGTCGTTGGCGTTGAGGTCGGGCATCTTGGTCGTGGCGATCTCGCGCACCTGCTCGCGCGTGATCTTGGCGACCTTCTTGGTGTGGGGCTCGCCGGAGCCCTTGTCCACGCCCGCGGCCTTGAGGATCATCTTCGCGGCCGGCGGGGTCTTGGTGATGAAGGTGAAGGAGCGGTCCTCGTAGACCGTGATCTCCACCGGGACGACCCAGCCGCGCTGCGACTCGGTCGCGGCGTTGTAGGCCTTGCAGAACTCCATGATGTTCACGCCGTGCTGACCCAGCGCGGGGCCGACCGGCGGGGCCGGGTTCGCGGCACCGGCCTGGATCTGGAGCTTGATCAGCCCCGTGACCTTCTTCTTCTTGGGAGGCATGTTCTCTCCGGGTCCTGGTGAGAGGTGTCGAATCCTCCGGCGGGCTGATCCACCCGTACGGAGGCATACCGCACAACGATAGCCCGTATCGCGGTGCGGTCGGAAACCGGCCAGGCCGGGCGGCCCCTCAGGGCTGCCCGACCTGGCCGGAAATCGGTGACCGGAAGAACCTCGTCAGTTCTTCTGGATCTGGTCGAAGCTCAGCTCGACCGGGGTCTCGCGGCCGAAGATCTCGACGAGGCCCTTGACCTTCTTCGAGTCCGGGTTGATCTCGTTGATCGTCGCCTGGAGCGTCGCGAACGGGCCGTCGGTGACGGTGACCGAGTCCCCGACCTCGAAGTCCAGCACCTGGACCTCGACCTTGCGGCTCGGCGCCGGCAGGCCCGCCTCGGCCGCGGCCTCCGCGGCGGCGCGCTCCTCCGCCTCGGGGGCGAGCATCTTGACGACCTCGTCCAGGGTCAGCGGGTACGGGTCGTAGGCGTTGCCCACGAAGCCGGTGACGCCCGGGGTGTTGCGCACCACGCCCCAGGACTCGTTCGTCAGGTCCATGCGCACCAGCACGTAGCCGGGGAGCTTGTTCTGGCGGACGTTCTTGCGCTCGCCGTTCTTGATCTGGACGATCTCTTCCTCGGGGACCTCGGCCTGGTAGATGAAGTCCTCGACGTTGAGCGAGACGGCGCGCTGCTCCAGGTTGGCCTTCACGCGCTTCTCGTAGCCCGCGTAGGTGTGGATGACGTACCACTCGCCGGGGAGGTGGCGCAGCTCGTCGCGGAGGGCGGCGACCGGGTCGACCGGCTCCTCGGCCTCCTGTGCCGCCTCGGACTCGGTCTCGGTCTCGTCGGCAGGCTCGGCGGGGGCGGCCGCCGCCTCGGCCGACTCGTCCCCGGCGGTGTCGGCAGCTTCGGCCTGGTCGACGCCGTCCGCCGCCGCCTTGTCCGCCGTCTCGACGGCGTCGGGCGCGGTGTCGTCACCCTCGACGGGGTCGACGGCGTCGTTGAGGTTCGGGTCAGACACGGTGGCTGCTTCTTCCTGGCTTCAAGGGGTCGAACATGCGGAAAAGTGCCCCGGAGGGGCACTCCGCGGGCGCATCAGCCGAAGACGAACTTGACGACCTCGGTGAACCCCCAGTCAATCACGGTCACCAGGCCGATGATGACGAGGACGAAGATGATCACCACGGTCGTGTACGTGGAGAGCTGCTTCTTGGTGGGCCAGACGACCTTGCGCAGCTCTGCGACGATCTGCCGGTAGAACAGAGCGAGACGGCCCAGGGGGCCCTTCTTCGCGCGCTTGCCACCGCGCCGGGGCTTGTTGTCGTCCTGCGACCGCCCGGGCTCGGGGACCTCGATGGAGTCCGTGATCTCCGCCACTCGTCCTCACCTGATCCGGGTCCTGGCCGCGTGCCGTGCCGCGTCCGGCCCGGCCGTACGGCGGTGCGTCCAGTTACGTACACGTGCACACATCCCTGGTTCAGATGCGTGAAGCAGGGCCGGAGGGACTTGAACCCCCAACCGCCGGTTTTGGAGACCGGTGCTCTACCAATTGAGCTACGACCCTTCGCCGTTCCCAACCTACCGCATCCGGTCGGTGCCGCGGAGTGCGCGGACCACCGGTGATCGGCCGGGACCAACGACGGTGAGTGTACGTGCTTCCCGCGCCGCCGTCGAACACGTAACCCGTATCGCCCCGATCCTCCCCTTCCTCCCGCACCCGCACCGGCGCTCCCCCCGGCCCGTTCCCCCCTCCGGCTCCCCCGTGACCCACGTGCCCGGCCGACCCCCCGTCTGCGACGATGCCCCCATGACTGCTGCAACCCCTTCCAACCAGTCACCCACCGAGCGCCGGGTCTCGGCCCGCGTCGGCTCGATCTCCGAGTCCGCCACGCTCGCCGTCGACGCCAAGGCCAAGGCCCTCAAGGCGGCCGGGCGGCCGGTGATCGGCTTCGGCGCGGGCGAGCCCGACTTCCCGACCCCCGACTACATCGTCGAGGCCGCGGTGGAGGCATGCCGGAACCCGCGCTTCCACCGCTACACACCGGCCGGCGGGCTCCCCGAGCTGAAGGAGGCCATCGCGGCGAAGACGCTGCGCGACTCCGGCTACTCGGTCGAGGCGTCCCAGGTGCTGGTCACCAACGGCGGCAAGCAGGCCATCTACGAGGCCTTCGCCGCCATCCTCGACCCGGGCGACGAGGTCATCGTCCCCGCGCCGTACTGGACCACCTACCCCGAGTCGATCCGGCTGGCCGGGGGCGTCCCCGTGGACGTGGTCGCCGACGAGACCACCGGCTACCGGGTCTCGGTGGAGCAGCTGGAGGCGGCCCGCACCGGGCGCACCAAGGTGCTGGTGTTCGTCTCCCCCTCCAACCCGACCGGCGCCGTCTACTCCCGCGCCCAGGTCGAGGAGATCGGCCGCTGGGCCGCCGAGCACGGTCTGTGGGTGCTCACCGACGAGATCTACGAGCACCTGGTCTACGGCGACGCCGAGTTCTCCTCGCTGCCGGTGATCGTGCCGGAGCTGGCCGACCGGTGCGTGGTCGTCAACGGCGTGGCCAAGACGTACGCCATGACCGGCTGGCGGGTGGGGTGGATCATCGGCCCGAAGGACGTGGTGAAGGCCGCCACCAACCTCCAGTCGCACGCCACCTCCAACGTCTCCAACGTCGCCCAGGCCGCCGCGCTGGCCGCCGTCTCCGGTGACCTGGAGGCCGTGGCGAGCATGCGCGAGGCGTTCGACCGCCGCCGCAGGACGATCGTGCGGATGCTGAACGAGATCGACGGCGTCACCTGCCCCGAGCCGGAGGGCGCCTTCTACGCCTACCCGTCGGTCAAGGGCGTGCTGGGCCGGGAGATCCGCGGCCGGCGCCCGGCCACGAGCGTGGAGCTGGCCGAGCTGATCCTGGAGGAGGCCGAGGTCGCGGTCGTCCCCGGTGAGGCGTTCGGCACCCCGGGCTACCTGCGGCTGTCCTACGCGCTGGGCGACGAGGATCTGGTCGAGGGCGTCTCGCGGGTCCAGAAGCTGCTGGCCGAGGCCAAGGCCTGAACCGGCCCGGCGGCACCCTCACCGGAGCCCCGGAGCACCCACGGGCGGGCCCCTCCCCCGATCGTGGTGGTGACTTCCGGGCGTGTCGCGAGTGCGGCAAAATCTTCGGATGGAAAGCGCTCGTGACGTCCGCAAGCTCCCGAAGGCCCATCTCCATCTGCACTTCACCGGGTCCATGCGCCCGGGCACACTGCTGGAGCTCGCCGACAGACACGGCGTCCACCTCCCGGACGCGCTGAGCAGCGGCCGCCCCCCGAAGCTGCGGGCCACCGACGAACGCGGCTGGTTCCGCTTCCAGCGGCTGTACGACGCCGCGCGCTCCTGTCTGCGCACGCCCGACGACATCCGGCGGCTGGTCCGCGAGGCCGCCGAGGAGGACGTGCGGGACGGATCCCGCTGGCTGGAGATCCAGGTGGACCCGACCTCCTACGCCCCGCGCCTGGGCGGACTGATCCCGGCACTGGAGATCATCCTGGACGCGGTGGAGAGCGCCTCCGCCCAGACCGGGCTCGGCATGCGCGTACTGGTCGCCGCGAACCGGATGAAGCATCCGCTGGACGCCCGCACCCTGGCCCGGCTGGCCGTGCGCTACGCCGACCGCGGTGTGGTGGGCTTCGGCCTGTCCAACGACGAACGGCGCGGTTTCGCCCGGGACTTCGACCGGGCCTTCGCCATCGCGCGCCGGGGCGGCCTGCTGGCGGCCCCGCACGGCGGCGAGCTGTCGGGGCCGCAGTCCGTCGCCGACTGCCTGGACGACCTGCGCGCGGGCCGCGTCGGGCACGGGGTGCGCGCCACCGAGGATCCGCGGCTGCTGGCGCGGCTGGCCGCGCGGGGCGTCACCTGCGAGGTCTGCCCGGCCTCCAACGTGGCGCTGGGGGTGTACGACCGGCACGAGGACGTACCGCTGCGGACCATGTTCGAGGCGGGGGTGCCGCTGGCGCTGGGCGCCGACGACCCCCTGCTGTTCGGCTCCCGGCTGGCCGCGCAGTACGAGATCGCGCGGCGCTACCACGGCTTCACGGACGAGGAGCTGGCGGAGCTGGCCCGCCAGTCGGTGCGCGGCTCGCGCGCGCCGGAGGACGTCCGGAAGGCGATCCTGGCGGACATCGACGCCTGGCTGGTGGAGGAGCCGGGGCAGGCCCCGTCGGCGTCCGCGTCCGGGCACGCATCCGCTTCCGCCTCGCAGCGGGTCGTCTGAGCCGCGGGGAGTGTTCCGAGGGGCGGGGGTGCGGGCGGCCCCTCAGAGCGAGCAGCCCACGGTCACCGGCTCGTTGACCAGCGTCACCCCGAACGCCTCGCGCACGCCGTCGCGGACCTCGCGGGCCAGGGCGAGGAGGTCGGCGGTGGTGGCCGAGCCCCGGTTGGTCAGGGCGAGGGTGTGCTTGGTGGAGATCCGGGCCGGGCCGTCGCCGTAGCCCTTGGCGAAGCCGGCCCTGTCGATCAGCCAGGCGGCGGAGGTCTTCACCAGGCCGTCCCCGGCCGGGTAGGCGGGCGGGGCGGCGTCCGGCCCCAGCCGTTCGGCGACGCGGGCGAGGAAGGCGGTGTGCTCGGTCTCGGTGAGGACGGGGTTGGTGAAGAAGGAGCCGGCCGACCAGGTGTCGTGGTCCTCCGGGTCGAGCACCATGCCCTTGCCCGCGCGCAGCTTCAGAACGGTCTCGCGGGCCCGCTCCACCGGCACCCGCTCGCCGGTCCCCACACCCAGTGCCCGTGCGGTCTCGGCGTAGCGCAGGGGTGCCGAGAGGCCGCCCGCGTCCTCCAGCTCGAAGCGGACGCGCAGCACGACGAAGCGGGTGGGGTCGGCCTTGAAGCGGCTGTGCCGGTAGGAGAACCCGCACTCGGCGGCGGGGATGGTGACGGTCTCGCCGGACCGGCGGTCGTAGGCGACGACCTCGGTGATCGTGGAGGAGACCTCCTGGCCGTACGCGCCGACGTTCTGGATGGGTGTGGCGCCCGCCGATCCGGGGATGCCGGCCATGCACTCGACGCCCGCGAGCCCGGCCTCGACGGTGCGGGCGACGGCCTCGGACCAGTTCTCGCCCGCCGCCAGCTCCAGACGGGTGCCCTCCAGGCGGAAGCCGGTGGTGGCGATGCGCAGGGCGGTGCCCGCGAAGCCCTCGTCGGCGATGACGAGGTTGCTGCCGCCGCCGACGAGCAGCAGCGGGGTGCCGTCCGCGTCGGCGGCCCGTACCGCCTCGGTCACCTCCTCGTCGGTGGTGGCCGTGACCAGGCGGGCCGCGGGGCCGCCCAGACGGAAGGTGGTCAGCGGGGCGAGGGGCGCGTCGTGGAGTTCCTGCACGCGCCCAAGAGTACGAGAGCGGCCGTACGCGCATCCCCTACGGCCGCCCCGCCGGACGTGTGGCCGTGGTCCGGCCCGCCCGAGCCCGCCGGTGCGCTCAGGCGAGCCGGACCACCGCGCGGGACATGCCCAGCACCTTCTGTCCGGCGCTGGTGACCTTGAGGTCCACCCGGACGGTGCGGGCCTGGTCGTCGAGCTTGGCCGCGACCTTGCCCGAGACCTCGATCACGGCGCCCGATCCGTCGTCGGGGACGACGACGGGCCTGGTGAAGCGCACGCCGTACTCCACGAGCGCGCCCGGGTCGCCGGCCCAGTCGGTCACCACGCGGGCGGCCTCGGCCATGGTGAACATGCCGTGCGCGATGACGTCGGGGAGACCGACCTCACGTGCGAACCGCTCGTTCCAGTGAATCGGGTTGAAGTCGCCGGAGGCGCCCGCGTACCGCACGAGCGTGTCGCGGGTCACGGGGAAGCTCCGCGCGGGCAGCTCGGTGCCCGCCTCGACGTCCGCGTACGCGATCCTCGCCGTCATCCGCCTCACTCCCCCTGCTCACCGGTCGTGTCGTCGGCCGCTCCGCCGGCCGCGCGGGCCACCAGCTTGGTCCAGGCCGTCACTACGTGCTCGCCGGTCTCGTCGCGCACCTCGCCGCGGATGTCCAGGATGTCGTTGCCCGCCATGGACTTCACCGCCTCGATGGTGGACGTCACCGTGAGCCGGTCGCCGGCGCGCACCGGCCGCGTGTAGGCGAACTTCTGGTCGCCGTGCACCACCCGGCTGTAATCCAGCCCCAGCCCCGGGTCCGCGACGACCTCCCCGGCCGCCTTGAAGGTGATGGCGAAGACGAAGGTGGGCGGGGCGATCACATCGGGGTGACCGAGTTCACCGGCCGCCTCCGGGTCGGTGTACGCGGGGTGGGTGTCACCGATGGCCTCGGCGAACTCGCGGATCTTCTCCCGGCCGACCTCGTACGGCGCGGTGGGCGGATAGCTCCGCCCCACGAAGGACTGGTCGAGCGCCATGGCCCGGTACCTCCATACGGCTTGCGGGTGGTTGCTGATCGGACGGCTCGGACGGGCGCAAAGCCGTGAGGCCGCCCCCGCGAACGGGGACGGCCTCACGGCTTTGCGTGTCTGTGCGCGTGCGCGGCGGCCTGGCCGGTCGCGGCGTTTATCGCGTCTCGCGGTGCGCGGTGTGTGCGTTACAGCGCGGGCAGTGCTTCTTCATCTCAAGACGGTCCGGGTTGTTGCGCCGGTTCTTCTTGGTGATGTAGTTCCGCTCCTTGCACTCCACGCAGGCCAGCGTGATCTTCGGGCGGACGTCGGTGGCAGCCACGTGAGTGCTCCTTGACGGCTGGGACGGGTTTAACGCAGAAAGAGTAGCCGATCGGAGGACCGACCCCGCAATCGGCTACTGGGTTTGGTAGCGGTGACCGGACTCGAACCGGTGACACAACGATTATGAGCCGTTTGCTCTACCGACTGAGCTACACCGCCGCGATGCGGGCGGCCCCCGTCTCGCGACGGGGAGCCTCACACATCAGAGCCCCAATACGGAATCGAACCGTAGACCTTCTCCTTACCATGGAGACGCTCTGCCGACTGAGCTATTGGGGCGAGCGATGAAGACATTACACGCTCCGGGCGCCGAACGTGAAATCCGTATCGGCCGCGCCTCCGTACGGCGGCTCCGGCCGGGGGCTCACGCCCTTCTTCCGGCGTAGCGGAGCGGTCACCGGTACGACTATTGGGCTCCCACGTGATGGCGGCGCGCCCCGGGACCGGCCCGGTCCTAGGCTTCGGTGCACCCCAGCGATCATGAGCGAAACGCGGGAGCCCCATGCCCGACAGCCAGCCGCAGGAACCGGCGCAGCCCGATCGCGACGCACCCCCGCCCCCGGGTCCCGCGAGTCCCCCGGATCCGCCGGGCTCCCCGGACCCGCCAAGGCAGGCCGCGCTCGTCCTGTGCGGCGCCCGGCTCGCCGACGGACGCACCGTGGACGTGCGGATCGGCGGCGGGCGGATCGAGGCGGTCGGGACCGCGGGCAGCCTCTCCTCCCCCGCCCCTCCGTGGGCTACCCGGATCGACCTCACCGGCTATCTGCTGCTGCCCGCTCCCGCCGAGCCCCACGCCCACTACGACACCGCGCTGACGGCGGACGGTGACGCGCCCGGCGCCTCCCCGTACGGCCCCTGGGACCCGTACGACCCCGGGCGGGTCCAGCGGCGCGCCGCCGAGGCCGCGCTGCTCCAGCTCGGCCACGGCGCGACCGCGGTGCGCACCCATGTGCGCGTCGGCGACGTCGCCGGGCTGCGCGCCCTGCGGGCGGTGCTGCGGGCCCGGCACGCCCTGCACGGGCTGACCGACCTCACCGCCGTCGCCGTACCCCGGCTGCTGACCGGCGCGGCGGGGGCCGACGGCCTGGCCATGCTGCGCGAGGCGGTGGACATGGGGGCCGAGGCGGTGGGCGGCTGCCCGGACCTCGACCCCGATCCGGCCGGCTACACGGAGACCGTGCTGGAGGTGGCGGCCGAACACGGCTGCGCGGTGGACCTGCACACCGACGGCTCCGACCCGGTCCGGCTGGCGCGCCTGGCCTCGTTGGCCGGCGGACTGCGGCCCGGGGTGGCCGTCGGTCCGTGCGACGGGCTGGCCCGGCTGCCGCGGGAGACCGCGGCCCGCGCCGCCGAGTCCCTCGCGGCGGCCGGGATCACGGTGGTCTGCCTGCCCCAGGGCGGCTGCGGCCTGCCGCCGCGGACGGCCGACGGTCCCCGCACCGCGCCGGTGCGGCTGCTGAGGGCGGCGGGGGTACGGGTCGCCGCGGGCAGCGGCGCCCTGCGCGACGCGGCCAACCCGGTGGGCCGCGGCGACCCGCTGGAGGCCGCCTACCTGCTGGCCTCGCACGGCCAGGCCGGCCCGGAGGAGGCCTACGAGGCGGTGAGCGCGCGGGCGCGGGAGGCCATGGGGCTGCCGCGGGTGCGGATCGAGGCCGGTTTCCCGGCCGAGCTGCTGGCCGTACGCGGCCGCACACTCGCCGGAACGCTCTCGCTGGCGTACAGCCGCCTGGTCGTCCACCGCGGCCGGGTGGTGGCCCGCACCAGCGCGGTGCGCGAGTACTGCGACGCCACGGACCCGGGCGGCCCGGCGGACGCGACGGCTCCGGCGGCCCAGGACCCGGGCGGCCCCGCCGCCGGACTCCCCCGCCAGTCGCAGCGCTGACGGCGGTGTACACGACGGAGTACGGGCCCGGCGGCGTACGGTCGGAGTATGCGCACAGTCATCGCTGGAGGACACGGTCAGATCGCACTGCGGCTGGAGCGGCTGCTCGCCGCCCGCGGTGAGGAGGTCGTCGGGCTGATCCGACGACCCGAGCACGCGGACGACCTGCGCTCGGCGGGCGCCGAGCCGGTCGTCTGCGACCTGGAGTCGTCGTCCGCGGAGGAGGTCGCCCGGCATCTGCGGGACGCCGACGCCGCGGTCTTCGCGGCGGGCGCGGGCCCGGGCAGCGGAACGGCCCGCAAGGAGACGGTGGACCGCGCGGCCGCGGTCCTCTTCGCGGACGCCGCCGAACTGGCCGGGGTACGCCGCTTCCTGGTCGTCTCCGCCATGGGGGCGGACGATGAGCCCCCCGCCGACATGGAGCCCGTCTTCGCCGCCTACCTGCGTGCCAAGGGCGCGGCGGACGACGACATCCGCCGGCGCGTCAACCTGGACTGGACGATCCTGCGCCCCGGCCGTCTCACCAACCGTCCCGGCACCGGGCGGGTGCGGCTGGAGCCCCACACGGGCCGCGGCGAGATCTCCCGCGACGACGTGGCCGCCGTCCTCGTCGCTCTCCTGGACGACCCGCGCGCGGCGCGGGTGACGCTGGAGCTGGTCTCCGGAGAGGTCCCGGTCGACCAGGCGATCGCGGAACTGGGGTCGGAGGCGACGGAGGTGCCGGACTAGGCCCGACGCCCGGCGGAACGGCGAACGGCCCCCGACCAGCGGACTGGTCGGGGGCCGTCTCCCTCGCGTGGCGGCGCTAGGATTCGAACCTAGGAAGGCTGAGCCGGCAGATTTACAGTCTGCTCCCTTTGGCCACTCGGGCACACCGCCTGGGATCGCTGCCCGGGGCGTTCGCTCCCTGGCAACGCGCACAACCATACCCGATGGTGGGGGGTGGTCCGCCACCTGGTTGTCCGGCGGTGGATCACCGCGGCGGATGACTAGGCTGACGGCGCGGACGGGCCGGACAGAGCCGGACCGGGCCGGACCGCACCCTGACGGATCTACGCACGAGGAGCCAATCCACGATGGCCGACTCCAGTTTCGACATCGTCTCGAAGGTCGAGCGGCAGGAGGTCGACAACGCCCTCAACCAGGCCGCCAAGGAGATCTCCCAGCGCTTCGACTTCAAGGGCGTGGGAGCCTCCATCGCCTGGTCGGGCGAGAAGATCGAGATGCGGGCCAACTCCGAGGAGCGGGTCCTGGCCATCCTCGACATCTTCCAGACCAAGCTGGTCAAGCGGGGCATCTCCCTGAAGTCCCTGGACGCCGGGGAGCCCCAGGTGTCCGGCAAGGAGTACAAGCTCTTCGCGTCGATCCAGGAGGGCATCTCCCAGGACAACGCCAAGAAGGTCGCGAAGATCATCCGCGACGAGGGCCCCAAGGGCGTCAAGGCCCAGGTGCAGGGCGACGAGCTGCGTGTCAGCCACAAGAGCCGGGACGCCCTGCAGGAGGTCATCGCCCTGCTCAAGGGCAAGGACTTCGACTTCGCGATCCAGTTCACCAACTACCGCTGAGCACCGGGCCGGTGGTGAGCGCCGGCACGGGGCGAGGAGACGACGGGCACCCGCCGGGCGGCGGGTGCCCGTCGGCGTCCCCGGGGCGGTGGGGAGGGCGCCCGGAAGGTTGGCGGACGGTGCGGCGGGCACCCGGGCACGGAACCTTCACGCGTACGGGCCCAGGAGGACGTATGAGAAAGAAGACCGTGCGGGCCGCTCTGCCGGCCGTGTTGCTGTGCGGCGCGTTTCTGCTCTCTGGTTGCGGGGACGGCGGCACCGGGGAGGAGATCTCCGGGACCCTCGCCCGCAACAGTGCGGCCGAGGCCGGCAAACCCGCCTTCGACCAGGCGGGGCACGAGATCGACGGTGACCTCACATGCACCGACGAGGGCACCGGGGAGAACCTGAAGGTCACCTGCGAGGGCACCACCGTGGACGGCGGGGAGGCCCGGATGACGGCCGACGCCGGCGGCGACCCCCGGATCGAGACGGAGGGCGGCGTCACGCTCGAGGGCTTCACGGTCGTCGGCACGGTGGACGGCGAGCGGGTCTTCCGGCAGGACTGCATCGGCGTCGGCTGCTGACCCCGGTGCGGCGGGCCGCCCCCGGCGGCCCGTTGAAAACGGGGAGGCGGGGCAGACGGCAGTAGCGAGCAGTGATGTTCCACGCCGAACCGCCAGGGGGGATCAGCACCGATGGCCATATCCGCGCGCCGGAGGCGCACACCGGACGGCAGGCCCGTCTTCGACCTGCGTGTGACGGCCCTGGCCTTCGTCCTGGCCGCCGTCGTCCTGCTGGGGGCGTGGTTCGCCGGACGGGTGGTGCTGGAGGCGGCCGGGCGGCATCCGGTCGCGGCGGTGGCCGTCTGCCTGATCGCCGTGCCGGCCGCCGTGGCCGGTCTGCGCGGCGGGCGCCGCTTCCGGGCGTCCAGGGCCGCGCGGCGGGCCGCCGCGGTCCTGACCGAGGCGGCCGAGGATGCGCTGGAAACGCTGGAGGAGGAGGTCCCCGGCGGCGGGCCGGAGAGCGGTGTCCGCGCGGAGCGTCCCGGGCCCGTGGAGGGCCCGGGGACCACCCGGTGCCCGGAACCGGACGGAGGCGCCGGAGCCCGCCCCGACGGCCCCGGCCCTCCCGTCGGCCCGGATTACGAGGCCATGGAGGCCGAGGAGTTCGAGCAGGCGGTCGCGGCCCTGTGCGAGCGGGACGGCTGCCGGGACGTGGAGGTCGTCGGCGGCGCGGGCGACCTCGGCGCCGACGTCCTCGCCACCGCCCCGGACGGGCGGCGCGTGGTCATCCAGTGCAAGCGCTACAGCGACACCAACAAGGTCGGTTCGCAGGACGTGCAGCGCTTCGGCGGCACCTGCTACACCGTCCACGAGGCCCAGGTGGCGGCCGTGGTCACCACCGGCGACTTCACCGCGCCCGCCGCCGAGTACGCGCGGCGGTGCGGGATCCTGTGCTTCGACCGGCACGCGCTGGCCGCCTGGAGCGACGGCACCGGACCGGCCCCCTGGGAGAGCGCGGGCGAGCCGCCGGCCGGGGCGGACCCGTACGGCGGGCTGCACACCGACCCGCACGAGGGCGCGTACGACGGTCTGTACGACGGGGGGACCGCCCGGGCCTGAGGGCTTGGGGGCCTTCGGCGCCCGGCGGGACGGCTCTCTAACGGGGAGCCGGGTTCCAGCGGTACGACGGGTACGCGGCGTCGCTGCGGACGATCTCGCGGCCCAGCGGCATCAGGGAGACCGGAATCATCTTGAAGTGGGCGATGCCGAACGGGATGCCGATGACCGTCAGGAAGAAGCCGATGCCCGCGGTTATGTGCCCCAGGGTGAGCCATATCCCGGCGAAGAGCAGCCAGACGACGTTGCCCGCGGCGGAGGCCGCGCCCGCGCCGGGCCGCTGGACGACGGTGTACCCGAAGGGCCACAGGGCGTAGACGGCGATCCGGAAGCAGGCGATGCCCCAGGGGATCGTGACGATCAGCAGGAAGCAGATCAGGCCGGCGACCACGTATCCCAGGGCCAGCCAGAGGCCGGAGAAGACCAGCCACAGGATGTTGAGGATCGTCCTCACAGCCGCCTCCCCGCCATGCGCTCCAGCCGGGCGATGCGTTCGGCCATCGGGGGGTGGGTGGAGAACATCCTGGACAGGCCGTCTCCGGGGCGGAAGGGATTGGCGATCATCATGTGGCTCGCGGTCTCCAGCCGGGGCTCGGGGGGCAGGGGCAGTTGCCTGGTGCCGGCCTCCAGCTTGGCCAGGGCCGAGGCCAGGGCCAGCGGGTCGCCGGTGAGCCGGGAGCCGGAGGCGTCCGCCTCGTACTCCCGGGAGCGGCTGACCGCGAGCCGGATCAGGGAGGCGGCGAGCGGGCCGAGCAGCATGATCAGCAGCACTCCGAGCAGGCCGGGGCCCTCGTCGTCCTCCGAGCGGCCGATCGGGATCAGCCAGGCGAAGTTGACCAGGAACATCACCACCGAGGCCAGTGCTCCGGCGACGGAGGCGATGAGGATGTCGCGGTTGTAGACGTGGCTCAGCTCGTG
Organism: Streptomyces sp. SS8; assembly: GCF_054072955.1. Classification (NCBI taxonomy): domain Bacteria; kingdom Bacillati; phylum Actinomycetota; class Actinomycetes; order Kitasatosporales; family Streptomycetaceae; genus Streptomyces; species Streptomyces sp. SS8. Next base: position 98,389 of record NZ_JBSVCZ010000007.1, on the reverse strand, counting down.
CCCGAGGACGGCGCGCAGCTCGCGCTCGTCCAGGATGCGCAGGATGCCGTCGGTGCAGCAGACGGCGGCGTTGCGCGGGTTGCGGCCGGTGGCGAAGGCGTTGGGCGCCTGGGTGGGTGAGATGTACAGGCGGGGCATGGGCTGGCGGGCGGCCGTGGACAGCTCGCGGACCGTCCGGTACAGGCCCGGGGCCTCGAACTCGCTGACCGGGCGGGCTCTCATGGCGCGAAGGGCGAGCTTGTCGCTGTTCCAGTAGGCGTAGGCGTTGGTGCCCAGTGCCAGGACGACCGCGACGACCAGGCCGGTGCGGCCGAAGAAACCGCCGATGACGATGATGAGTGCGGACAGTCCCCCGAGTAGCAGGGCGGTCTTCAGCCCGTTGTGCCGGCGGTGCACGGTACGCCCTCCAGGTGGTGCGGCAGGGGGGATCCCCCGTGTGGCCCTTCGTTGCGGCGGTGCCTCCGTCCGAAGGCTGATCGGTGGACCCTTCCTGTGAGGTCAACGCCGTGTGAAGGCGCCGGGTTCCCGGGCCGCTCCCGTCTAAAGCAGCACGTCGGCGGCGAAGCGCAGGGCGAGCTGGGGAGCACCCGAAAGGCCGACGGCGAGCAGCCCCGTCAGGGCGATCGCGGCCGTGAGCGGCGCGGCGACGCGTACGCGGGCGCGTGCGGCGGGAGCCTGCGCGGGGGCCCGGAAGAGCTGCGCCGTCCACGCCAGGTAGTAGTAGAGGGCGATCACGACGTTCACCGCCATCACCGCCGCGAGCCAGCCCAGTCCCACGTCCACGGCCGTGGAGAAGACCGCGACCTTGGCGAACAGGCCGATGATCCCCGGCGGCAGCCCGGCCAGGCAGAGCAGGAAGAAGGCCAGGGCGAGGGCGGCCGGGGGGTGGGCGGCGTACAGGCCCCGGTAGTCGGTGATCCGGTTGGCGGCGGCACCCCGGCCGACGTGGGCGGCCACGGCGAAGGCCCCGAGGTTCACGGCGGCGTACATCAGGGCGTACGCGACGGTCGCGCCGACGGCCCGCCCCGGCTCGTCGGCGTACGCCGCCGCGGCGACCGGCACCAGCAGGTAGCCGGCCTGTCCGACGGAGGACCACGCCAGCAGCCGCACCGCGCTGTGCGGGCGCTCCGGGCGCTGCCGCAGGGCGGCCGCGTTGCCCACGGTCATGGTGAGGGCGGCCAGGACGGCGAGCGCCGGTCCCCAGACGTGACCGTAGGAGGGGAATGCCTCGACGGTCACCAGGATCAGCCCGGAGAAGCCGACCGCCTTGCCGATCACCGACAGGTAGGCGGCCACCGGCAGGGGGGCGCCGACGTAGGTGTCCGGCACCCAGGAGTGGAAGGGGACGGCGGCGGTCTTGAACGCGAAGCCGACGAGGGTGAGGGCGACCCCGGTGGCGGCCAGGGTCTCCAGCCCGGGGGCGGTCTCGCGCAGCTCCCCGGCGACCCGGTCCAGGTGCAGGGAGCCGGTCACGGCGTAGACGAAGCTGACGCCCATCAGGCTGACGGCGGTGGCGGTGACCGAGGAGAGGAAGAACTTCAGGGCCGCCTCGGAGGAGCGCCCGTCCGCGCGGCGCAGTCCGACCAGGGCGAAGGAGGGCAGGGAGGCGACCTCCAGCGCCACGATCAGGGTCGCCAGATCGCGGGCGGCGGGCAGCAGCGCGGCTCCGGCGGCGGAGGCCAGCAGCAGGAACCAGTACTCGCCGCGCGGCAGCGCCTCGTCCCGTACCGCCGTCATCGACAGCAGGGCGGCGATCAGGGCGGCGCCCAGCACCAGGAACTGGACGGCCAGGGTGAACGGGTCGGCGACGTAGGAGCACACCGCCGGGTCGGTGGTGAGGCAGAAGGTGGCGCGCTCGCCGCTCCGCAGGGGCAGCAGGCTGAGCGCGGCGAGCGCGAGGACGGCGACGGTGACCGGGCCGAGCAGCGGCTTGCGGCGCTCGGGCAGGAAGAGGTCGGCGACCAGGACGGCCAGCGCGCCCAGTGCGGCGAGGGCGGGTGGGGCGATGGTGAGCCAGTCGACGGACTGGACGACCGACCGGACGGGGTCCTGGGCGAGCGCGTTCATCGGCTGACTCCCGGCAGGAGGTTCTGCACGGCCGGATCGGTGAGCCCCAGGAGGAGCGCGGGCCACAGTCCGGCCAGGACGGTGAGGACGACGAGCGGGATCCAGGCGGCGAACTCGTGGCCGCGTACGTCCGGCAGGGTCGCGCTCGGTGCGGGTGCGGTGCCGGGGGCGGACGGTGCCCCCATGCAGACCCGGCGTACGACCACCAGCAGATAGGCGGCGGTCAGCAGGGTGCCGAGGGCCGCGAGGGCCATGAAGACCAGGTACGCGGGCCGGCTGAGCCCGTCGGCGGGGTGGTAGGCGCCGAGCAGCGCGAGCATCTCGCCCCAGAAGCCGGCCAGTCCGGGCAGTCCGAGTGAGGCGACGGCGCCGAAGGCGAGCAGCCCGCCGAGCCGGGGGGCGCGCCCGTACAGCGCCGCGCCCCCTCCGCGCCCCCCTGGGCCGCCGAGTGCGAGGCGGTCCAGGTCGGTGGTGCCGGTGCGGTCCTTGACCGCGCCGGCGAGGAAGAACAGCAGCCCGGTGATGAGGCCGTGGGCGACGTTGGCGAACAGCGCGCCGTTGACGCCGGTGCGGGTGAGGGTGGCGACGCCCAGCAGCACGAAGCCCATGTGGCCCACCGAGGAGTAGGCGATGAGGCGTTTGAGGTCGCCCCCGGCCCCGGGAAGGGCCAGCGCCAGGCAGGCCAGCGACCCGTAGACGATGCCGGTGACCGCGAAGGCCGCCAGATACGGCGCGAGGGTGTGGACGCCGTCGGGGACGACCGGCAGGACGATCCGGACGAAGCCGTAGGTGCCCATCTTCAGCAGGACGCCCGCCAGCAGCACCGAGCCGACGGTCGGGGCGGCGGTGTGGGCGTCGGGGAGCCAGCTGTGCAGCGGCCACATCGGCGTCTTGACGGCCAGGCCGGTGCCGATGGCCAGGGCGGCCACGATCTGGGTGGTGTGGGTCAGCCCCCGGCCGCCGTCCTCGGCGAGCGCCGTCATGTCGAACGTCGGGCCGCCCTCGCCGCCCAGTCCGACCAGCAGCAGGCCCAGCAGCATCACCACGGAGCCGAGCAGGGTGTAGAGGACGAACTTCCACGCGGCCCGCTCCCGCCCCGCGCCGCCCCAGCGGGCGATGAGGAAGTACATCGGGATCAGGACCGTCTCGAAGGCCAGGAAGAACAGCATCAGGTCCAGCACGGCGAAGGTCGCCAGGGTGCCGGCCTCCAGCAGGAGCACGAGCGCGACGAACGCCTGCGGGCGCGGGCCCTCGGGGGGCCGGTGGTAGCTGTACAGGGCGCACAGGAAGGTCAGCAGCGCCGTCAGGACGAGCAGGGGCAGCGAGACGCCGTCGGTGCCCAGGTGGATGCGGACGCCGAGCGCCGGGATCCAGGCGATGTCGGTCTCGGCCTGCATGGTGCCGGGCCGGTCGTGGTCGAAGCCGAGCGCGAGCACCGCGGTGGCGGCCAGCACCGCGCCGGTGACGGTGACGCCGTGGCGCAGCACGGCCTGTTCGGGGCTGCGCCCCCGCAGGCCGGGCGGGGCCGGCAGCAGGGCGGCGGCCGCGCCGAGCAGGGGCAGGACGACGACGGCCGCCAGGAGCAGCCGCATCGCGGTGTCGTTGAGGGGGATCACTGGTCACGCTCCGGCTGCGACGAGGGCGGCGGCCACGGCCAGGACGAGGGAGCCGGCGAGCAGGAGGCCGAGATAGGTCTGCACGTTGCCGGTCTGGACGCGGCGCACGGCCGCGCCCAGCAGCCGTACGGTGCCTCCGGCACCGCGCACGTAGGTGTCGACGACCTCGCGGTCCAGAAAGCGCACCAGCCGCGCGGCGGCCAGGACCGGACGTACGGCGACGGCCGCGTAGAGGGCGTCGAGGTGGAAGCCCCGGGCGGCGTGGCGGTGCAGCGGGCCGAGCAGGAGTCGGCCCGGGTCGGCCGGGTCGTCGGCGGCGGCGATGTCGCCGTAGGCCGCCCGGTGGGTGGCGATGGCCTCGGCCTCGGAGACCGCCGGCTCGGCCTCCGGGTGGGCGGCGACGGCGCCGAGCGGGGCGCGGGCGGCGGCGGTGGCGGTGCTGTGCCGCCAGGCCGCGTACATCACCACGAGGCCGGCGGCGGCCAGGCCGGTGCCCAGGACGGAGGTGGTGAGGGTGGGGGCCAGCGAGCGGCCGTCGAACCAGTCGGGCAGGGCGCCGTAGAGCAGCCCGACGGCGATGGTCGGCCCGGCCAGCGCCCACAGCACCGCGTTCATGACGACCGGCTGCCTGGTGCGGCCGGGTTCGGTTTCCCCGCGGGGCGCGGTTTTCCCGCCGGGGTCGGCGAGGCCGCGGCCGTGGAAGGCCAGCAGCCACAGCCGGGCGGCGTACGCGGCGGTGAGCGCGGCGGCCAGCAGCCCGGCGAGCAGGACCGTCCAGCCCACGGCGGACGGGACGGCGTGGGCCGCCCCTTCGGCGGGGTCGAGGGCGGCGTGCTCGGCCGCGGCCAGGACGGCCTCCTTGGAGAAGAAGCCGGCGAAGGGTGGCACGGCGGCCAGCGCCAGCAGGCCGACGGTCATCGTCCAGTAGGCGTCCGGCGCCCGCCCGGCCAGACCGCCGGTGCGGGACATCGCCGCCAGGGAGTTGGTGCCGGCCGCGTGGATGAGCACGCCCGCGGCGAGAAAGAGCAGCGCCTTGAACACGCCGTGGGAGATGAGGTGGAAGACGGCCGCGCCGCGGTCGGCGACGGCCAGGGCGCCGGTCATGTAGCCGAGCTGGCCGACGGTGGAGTAGGCCAGGACCCGCTTGATGTCGTCCTGGGCGAGGGCGGCGAGCGCCGAGCCGACCATGGTGACCGCCGCCATCGCGGCCAGGACGGCGAGCGCGGCGGCGGAGGAGGTGAAGACGGGCAGCAGCCGCGCGACGAAGTAGACCCCGGCCGCGACCATGGTGGCGGCGTGGATCAGCGCGGAGACCGGTGTCGGGCCCGCCATCGCGTCAGGCAGCCAGGTGTGCAGCGGGAACTGGGCGGACTTGCCGGCGACTCCCGCGAGCAGCAGCAGCGCGATGACGGTGGGGTGCTCCAGCTCGAAGCCGGACAGAGGGGAGGTCAGCCGGGTCACGATCGTGCTGATCCGGAAGGTGCCGGCCTCGGAGGCCAGCGCCAGGATGCCGATGACGAACGGCACGTCGCCGAGCTTGGTGACGAGGAACGCCTTGAGGGAGGCGGAGCGCGCGGCGGCCGTCTCCCAGTAGTGGCCGACCAGGAAGTACGAGCAGATGCCCATGACCTCCCAGCCGACCAGCAGCACGATCAGGTCGTCGCTGTAGACGACCAGCAGCATCGCGGCCGTGAAGAGGGAGACCAGCGCGGCGTAGGAGGGGTAGCGCGGGTCGTCGCGCAGGTAGCCGGTGGAGTAGATCTGCACACAGGACGCGACGGCGGCGACCAGGACGGCCACGAGGACGGCGAAGCCGTCGAGGTGGAGGGCGAGTTCGACTGGGAGGGCGTCGTTGCCGGTGGGGGCCAGCCGGGTCGCGCCGGTCAGGGCTCCCTCCCCGCCCTGGCGTACGGCGACGATCGCGGCGAGGGCGGCGGAGGTGAGGGTGGGCAGGACGGCCAGGGGGCGGACGTAGGCGGGGGCGCGACGGCCCAGGAGGAGCCCGGCGAGGGCCCCGAGGAAGGGCAGCAGCGGGACGAGGACGGCGAGGGTCGTGGTGCTCACGCGGTGGCCTCTCCCCTGGTCAGGCGCGTGTCGGCGGGGTTGTCGGTGGCGCCTGCCACACTCGGCCCGCCGGTTTCGGCGGGTCTGTCGGTTCCACCGGTTTCGGCGGGTCCGTCTGTTTCGGCGGGTCCATCTGTTTCGGCGAGCTCGCGGAGCCGGTCGATGTGGGAGGTGCCCCGGTTGCGGTGGACGAGCAGCACGATGGCGAGGCCGATGCCGATCTCGGCGGCGGCGATGGTGATGGTGAAGAGGGTGAGGGCCTGGCCCGCGTGGAGGGTGTCGCGGAGCCAGACGTCGAAGGCGACGAGGTTGAGGTTGACGGCGTTGAGCATCAGCTCGACCGACATCAGGACGAGGATCGCGTTGCGCCGGGCGAGTACTCCGTACAGACCGGTGCAGAAGAGGAGGACGGCCAGGACGGCGGGGTAGGCCAGATGCATCAGCGTTCTCCCCCGTCCTCGGCCCCGGTTCCGTTCCGCCCGTCCGCCCGGCGGGAGAGGACGATCGCTCCGACGAGGGCCGCGAGCAGCAGGACGGAGAGGGCCTCGAAGGGGAGCACCCAGTGCTGGAAGAGGATCCTGCCGGTGACGTCGGTGGTGCCCTGCGGCGCGCCGCTCTCCAGGTCGATCCAGGTGGTGCGGAAGGCGTCCACCACGACGGTGACCAGGACGGCGGCGGCCGTGACGGCGACCGCGAGGGCGACGGGGCGGTTGCCTGAGTCGGCGTCCGGCGAGCGGCCGATGGGCGCCCGGGTGAGCATCAGCCCGAACAGCAGGAGGACGACGACGGCCCCGACGTAGATCAGGACCTGCACCCAGGCGATGAACTCGGCGGACAGCAGCAGGTACTCGACGGCGATCCCGCCCAGCGCCACCACCAGCCACAGGGCGGCGTGCACCAGCTGCCGGGTGGTGACGGCGGTGATCGCGGCGCCGAGGGTGAGCAGGCCGACGAGCAGGAAGAGGATCTCGACACCGGTGGGCGACAGGAAGCCGGGGGAGCCGGAGGCAGTGGAGGCGGCGGCGGTGGAGGCGAGGCTCACGGTGGCGCTCACGCGTCACCGTCCCGTCGGCCCGTCTCCGGCCGCTCCGTCTCCGGCCGCTCCGTCTCCCGCTGCCCGGCCTCGCGGCCGTGGGCCTCGGCGGCGAGCTGCTTCTCGGCGGCCTTGCGGGCGGCGGCGATCTCCTTGGGCTCCTCCGCGGCGGGGTCGAGCGGCGGAGGGGCGGGCACGGTCCACATCCACTCGCGCAGCCGGTCCCGTTCGTGGACGAGATCGCGGATGTCGGTCTCGGCGTACTCGAACTCCGGGGACCAGAACAGCGCGTCGAAGGGACAGACCTCGATGCAGATACCGCAGTACATGCACAGGGAGAAGTCGATGGCGAAGCGGTCCAGGACGTTGCGGCTGCGCTCGCGCCCTCCCGGAGCGGCGGGCGGCACCGTCTCCTTGTGGGAGTCGATGTAGATGCACCAGTCGGGGCACTCGCGGGCGCACAGCATGCACACCGTGCAGTTCTCCTCGAACAGCCCGATCACCCCGCGGCTGCGGGCGGGCAGCTCGGGCTGGACGTCCGGATAGTGCGCGGTGACCGAGCGCCGGGTCATGGTGCGGAGGGTGACGGCCAGGCCCTTGGCCAGGCCGCTGCCGGGAACGGCCATTACTGGATCACCACCTTGACGACGCCGGTGAGCGCGATCTGGAAGAGGGCGAGGGGGACGAGCACGGTCCAGGCGAGCCTCTGGAGCTGGTCCTCGCGCAGCCGGGGGTAGCTCACCCGCAGCCAGATGACGACGAAGGCGAGGACGGATGTCTTCAGCAGGGTCCACAGCCAGCCGAGGTCCTCGGCGAACGGGCCGTGCCAGCCGCCCAGGAACAGCACCGTGGTCAGTGCGCACAGGATGACGATGCCCGCGTACTCGGCGAGCAGGAAGAGCGCGAAGCGCAGGCCCGTGTACTCGGTGTACGAGCCGAAGATGATCTCGGAGTCGGCGATGGGGGCGTCGAAGGGCGGGCGCTGGAGCTCGGCCAGCCCGGCGGTGAAGAAGACCAGGGCGCCGATGATCTGCCACGGCACCCACCACCACTCGAACGCCTCCAGGATGCCGGGCAGCGAGAGCGTCCCGGCGGCCATGGCGACGGAGGCGGCCGCGAGCAGCAGCGGCAGCTCGTACGCCATGAGCTGGGCGGCGGTGCGCAGGCCTCCCAGGAGGGAGAACTTGTTGGCCGAGGCCCAGCCGCCCATCAGCGAGCCGAGCACGCCGACGCCCATCACGGCGAGCACGAAGAAGATCCCCGCGTCGATCGCCTGGCCGACCATGCCGTTCGGGCCGACCGGGATGGCGATCAGCACGAGGAGGTAGGGGATCAGGGCGACGGCCGGCGCGAGCTGGAAGACCCGGCGGTCGGCGTCGGCCGGTACGACGTCCTCCTTCTGCGCGAACTTCACGCCGTCGGCGACGAGTTGGGCCCAGCCGTGGAAGCCTCCCGCGTACATCGGACCGACCCGGCCCTGCATGTGGGCCATCACCTTGTGCTCGGCCTGGCCCACCAGCAGGGGCAGGACGAGGAAGGCGAGCAGGACGGCCAGCAGCCGCCATGCGACGTCGAGCACGTCCATCAGGCGCCGCCTTCCGTCGTTCCGCCGCCGCTGTCGCTGCCGTTGTCGTTGTCGTTGGTGCCGCTGTCACCGGCACCACTGCCGCTGTCGCCGGGGCCGTCGCCGTCGGCGCCGGGCTTCCGGGGGGCCTCGCGCTCCGGTTCCGGGGCGTCGCCCTCAGGGGCGTTCGCCGCCGAGGCGCCGCCGCCCTCGCCGAGCGGGACCTGTGTCCGCTCGTCCGTCCCGTGGACGCGGCGGGCGGCCTCGTCCGACGTCTCGCCGGACGGCTCCGCCTGCTTGAGCCAGGGCGCGTCCGTGCTGCGCCGCCCCGGCTCCGCGGCTGCCCGCTGACTGGCAGATCCCTCCGACGCGCTGCGGGAGCGGCGCGGCGTACGGGCCGGTGGGGCGCCCTCCGCCCGCTGACTGGCCGAGCCTTCGCTCGCACTGCGGGAGCGGCGCGGCGCGGCGGCCTCCGGGGAGGCGGCCCCGGCGGCGCGCTGGCTCGCGGAGCCGGCGCTCGCGCTGCGTGTGCGCCGCGGCGGGCGCTCCCCCGCGGCGCCCGCCGCACGGCCGCGTGCCGGGCGGGCGGCCGGCGCGGGGAGCTGCCCCTTGAGCGGCCCCCACTCGTTCGGGTCGGGCACGCCGGGCGGCAGCGTCTGCCGTCGCCTCGGGCCGCCCTCCGCGGACTCGCCGGGCTCCTTGGCGCCGGGCCACGCCTTGGCGACACGGGCCGCCAGCACGAAGTCCTTGCGCAGCGGATGTCCCTCGAAACCGTCGGGCAGCAGCAGTGGGGCCGGGTTCGGGTGGCCGGTGAAGGAGACGCCGAACATCTCGTACGTCTCCCGCTCGTGCCAGGCGGCCCCGGCGTACACACCGGTGGCGGTGGGCAGTTCGGGCGCCTCGTGCGGCACGGTGGTCCGCAGCAGCAGCCGCCGGACCGGTGTGCCCAGCACGGCCAGGTGCGCGCAGACCGAGAAACCCTCGCCCGGCTCGTCCACGGCGCTCAACCAGTCGAAGAACGTGCAGCCCAGCTCGTCGCGCGCGGTGGTCAGCGCCTCGGTCCAGCGGGCGGCCGGCACGTCGACGGTCAGCAGCCCGTAAGCCTCGGCCGCGCTCGCGCCCTCGCCGAAGACCTCCCCGGCGGGCCGGGGCAGCCACCCGGGGGCGGACGGCCGCGGGTCCGGTGGGTTCGGGTGCGGGTTCGCCCCGGTCATGCGCGCTCCTCCCCCGCCGCCGGGCCCGGGGGCGGGGGCGGGGCGACCAGGCCGCTGGTCAGGGCCGCTCCCGACGGGCCCGGCGGGGGCGGCTGCGCGGCCTCGGAGCCGGAGGCGGCGGGAGCGTTCCCGTACCGCTCGGCCGTCGACTCGCCGGCGATCTTCTCCTGGAGCTTGAGGATGCCCTGGAGCAGCGCCTCGGGCCGGGGCGGGCAGCCGGGCACGTAGACGTCGACCGGGATGATCTGGTCCACGCCCTTGGTGACGGAGTACGAGTCCCAGTACGGGCCGCCGCAGTTGGAGCAGGCGCCGAAGGAGATCACGTACTTCGGCTCGGGCATCTGCTCGTACAGCCGCCTGATCGCCGGTGCCATCTTGTCGGTGACGGTGCCCGAGACGACCATCAGGTCGGCCTGGCGCGGCCCCGGGGCGAAGGGGATGACACCGAGGCGGATGAAGTCGTGGCGGGACATCGAAGCGGCGATGAACTCGATCGCGCAGCAGGCCAGTCCGAAGTTGAAGACCCACAGGCTGTAGCGGCGGCCCCAGTTGAGGACCACCTTCATCGGCTCGGGGGCGAGCCGGGCCAGCCCGCCCAGCCGGCGGGGCGCCGGCAGAGGTTCCGGCGGGGAGGCCGGGAGGGAGGTCCCGCGGGCGCCGGAGGGCTCGGGGGTCACGTCCATGCCAGAACGCCCTTCTTCCAGGCGTAGAGCAGTCCCACGGCCAGGAAACCGAGGAAGACGAACATCTCCACCAGTGTCACTCCGCCGAAACCGGGCTCGGCGAAGACCGTCGCCCAGGGGAAGAGGAAGATCGAGTCGACGGCGAAGACGACGTAGAGGAAGGCGTACACGTAATAGCGGATCCGGGTGTGCGCCCAGCCCTCGCCGACGGGGTCCACTCCGCACTCGTAGGTCAGCAGCTTCTCCGGCGTCGGCACAACGGGCCGCAGCAGCCGCCCGGCGCCGAAGGCCACCGTCACGAAGAGCACCCCGACGACCGCGACCAGCCCGACGACCGCGTAGCCGTGGAAGTAGTCCGGCACGTCCGTCCCTCGCTCCGTGGTGTTCGCATCGGTTACGACGCTCCGTTCAGAAGGGGAGTCTAGGCCCTGGGCCCGCGCGCGGAAGCGGGCCTCCACCACACCCTCGCCCCGGCCTCCGCCGTTCCCCGCCCGGAGGTGGGGTTAACCCCACCACGCCCCGCCCACGAACCCCATGGCGGCGCGCCCCCCGCGCCCGGCAGTCTTGTGCCCATGACCGCGAGCCCCCCGACCTCCGGCCGCGCCGCGCCCGACGGCCCGCGCGCCCCGTACGTCCCTCCCGCCGTACAGGCGCCACGGCCTGCGGAAACACCGGAACCGTCCGAGGCGCCGGACACCTCGCGCACGCCGGACACCCCGGGCACGCCGGACGCCTCGCACACCCCGCAGGCCGCCGGGACCGCGCAGGCCGCGCAGGCCGCGCGGGCCGAGGAGGCACCCGGAACCGGCGAGGACGACCGGCTGCCCCCGCCGCGGGCCCCACTCGGCGCGCAGACCTGGAAGGAGATCGCGCATCTCCTGCTCAACCTGCCGATGGACATCGTGGGCTTCCTCTACGTCTCCGTGTGGGTCTACTGCGGCCTGCTGCTGTCGGTCACCGTCGTGGGACTGCCGGTGCTGGCGCTGGGCCTGATGGGCGGCCGCCGGTTCGGCAGGGCGGAGCGGGCCCGCGCGCGGCTGCTGCTCGGAGTACGCGTCGAGGAGCCGACGCCGATCCGGCACCGGGCGCACGGCGGTTTCTTCCCCTGGCTGTGGGCCTGCCTGAAGGACCCGGTCGGCTGGCGGCACGCGCTCTACTCCTTCGTCCGCCTGCCCTGGGGCGTCGTCACCTTCACCGTCTGCCTCGTCTCGCTCCTCGTCGCCTGGCCCGTCCTGCCATGGCTGGCTCGCGGGCTGACCCATGTGGACCGGATGATGGTGCGCGCACTGCTGTCGCCCTCGGACGCGCTGGAGCGGCGCATCGCGGAGCTGGAGTCGGGCCGGCGGGCGGTGGCCGACACCGCCTCCGCCGACCTGCGCCGCATCGAGCGCGACCTCCACGACGGGGCGCAGGCCCGCCTGGTCGCCCTGGCCATGGGACTGGGCCTGGCCAGGGAGAAGCTGCTGGAGGACCCGCAGGCCGCCGCCAGGATGGTCGACGAGGCCCACGGCGAGGCGAAGCTCGCCCTCGCCGAGCTCCGCGATCTCGCCCGCGGCATCCACCCGGCCATCCTCACCGACCGCGGCCTAGGCCCCGCGCTGTCCAACGTCGCCGCCCGCTGCCCCGTCCCCGTGACCGTCTCCGCGGACCTTCCCACCCGCCCCGCGCCCGCCATCGAGGGCATCGCCTACTTCACCGTCTCCGAGCTCCTCCAGAACGTCGGCAAGCACAGCGGCGCCGCCCGGGCCTCGGTGGATCTGCGGCGCTCCGGCGGCCGTCTGCTCATCCGGGTCGCCGACGACGGTCGCGGCGGTGCCCGCGCCGACCGCGGCACCGGTCTGGCCGGTCTCGCCGAACGCCTGGGCTCCGTCGACGGACTCCTTCTCGTGGACTCCCCCGACGGCGGGCCCACCACCGTCACCGCCGAGCTGCCCTGGCGCGATCCCGACGACGGCTGACGCCCGGTTTTCCACAGCTCTCCGCTCCGCCTGACCCCTGTCCTGGGATGCTGTGCACAGCATTCCCGCGCGCGGCACCGCGCGCGGCATCCGGAAGACGGGGAGCGAGGGGGGAGCCGTGGGGGACGTGAGGGACAGGGTGCGGGTGGTCATCGCCGAGGACTCGGTGCTGCTGAGGGAGGGCCTGACGCGTCTGCTCGGCGACCGCGGTCACGAGGTCGTCGCGGGTGTCGGCGACGGCGAGGCGCTGGTGAAGGTCGTCGGCGAGCTGGCCGACGCGGGCGAACCCCCGGACGTGGTGGTGGCGGACGTGCGGATGCCGCCGTCGCACACCGACGAGGGGCTGCGGGCGGCCGTCCGGCTGCGCGCCCGCCATCCGGGTCTGGCGGTGCTGGTGCTGTCGCAGTACGTGGAGGAGCAGTACGCCACCGAGCTGCTGGCGGGCTCCGGCCGGGGCGTGGGCTATCTGCTCAAGGACCGGGTCGCCGATGTCCGCGAGTTCGCGGACGCGGTGGTCCGGGTGGCCCGCGGCGGTACGGCGCTCGACCCCGAGGTGGTCGCGCAGCTGCTCGGCCGCAGCCGCAGGCAGGACGTGCTGGCGGGGCTCACGCCGCGTGAGCGCGAGGTGCTGGGCCTGATGGCCGAGGGCCGCACGAACTCCGCGATCGCCCGGCAGCTGGTGGTCAGCGACGGGGCGGTGGAGAAGCACGTCGGCAACATCTTCCTGAAGCTGGGCCTGCCGCCGGGCGGCGAGGACCACCGCCGGGTGCTTGCCGTGCTGACGTACCTCAGGTCATAGCCCGGCGGACCGTGGTCCGGCGGCCGCCCCGGCCCGGGCTCCAGAAGGGCTCCAGAGCGCCGCCGGAATATTCACACGTCCCCGAGTGTCGTCTCACCGGAACGTCCACCATGTGACCGGCCACAGGAAGGTCACCCTTACCCACGTACGATGGCTGACGAGCCGCCGCCTCAAGGGAGGTCCAGTCCAGTGACCAGCCAGGTCAGTAGCCCAGTCGATCAGCAGCGCTCGCCCGGCTCACCGGCCAAGGAGGTTCGGCGGCTGGAGCGGGTCATCATCCGTTTCGCCGGCGACTCCGGCGACGGTATGCAGCTGACGGGCGACCGGTTCACCTCGGAGACGGCGACCTTCGGCAACGATCTCTCCACGTTGCCCAACTTCCCCGCCGAGATCCGGGCGCCCGCCGGGACACTGCCGGGGGTGTCGTCCTTCCAGCTCCACTTCGCCGACCACGACATCCTCACCCCCGGTGACGCGCCCAACGTCCTGGTGGCGATGAACCCGGCCGCGCTGAAGGCGAACATCGGCGACCTGCCGCGGGGCGCGGAGATCATCGTCAACACCGACGAGTTCACCAAGCGGGCGATGGCCAAGGTGGGCTACGCCGCCAGCCCGCTGGAGGACGGCTCGCTGGACGCGTACCGGGTGCACCCGGTGCCGCTGACGACGCTGACGATCGAGGCGCTGAAGGACTCCGGTCTGGCCCGCCGGGACGCCGAGCGGGCGAAGAACATGTTCGCGCTGGGCCTGCTGAGCTGGATGTACCACCGGCCCACCGAGGGCACCGAATCCTTCCTGCGCAGGAAGTTCGCCAAGAAGCCGCAGGTGGCCGAGGCGAACGTGGCCGCCTTCCGGGCGGGGTGGAACTTCGGCGAGACCACCGAGGACTTCGCCGTCTCCTACGAGGTCGCCCCGGCCACGAAGGCGTTCCCGCCGGGCACCTACCGCAACATCTCCGGCAACCTGGCACTGTCCTACGGACTGATCGCCGCGTCTCAGCAGGCGGACCTTCCGCTGTATCTGGGCTCGTACCCCATCACCCCGGCCTCGGACATCCTCCACGAGCTGAGCCGCCACAAGAACTTCGGCGTGCGCACCTTCCAGGCCGAGGACGAGATCGCGGGCATCGGCGCCGCGCTGGGCGCCGCCTTCGGCGGGGCGCTGGCGGTGACCACCACCTCCGGCCCCGGGGTGGCGCTGAAGTCGGAGACCATCGGGCTGGCGGTCTCCCTGGAGCTGCCGCTGCTGATCGTGGACATCCAGCGCGGCGGCCCCTCGACGGGCCTGCCGACCAAGACCGAGCAGGCCGACCTGCTCCAGGCGATGTACGGCCGCAACGGCGAGGCGCCGGTGCCGATCGTGGCCCCGGCCACCCCCGGCGACTGCTTCACCGCGGTGCTGGACGCGGCCCGGATCGCGCTGACGTACCGCACCCCGGTGTTCCTGCTGAGCGACGGCTACCTGGCCAACGGCTCCGAGCCGTGGCGGGTCCCGGAGCCCGGCGAACTGCCCGACCTGCGGGTCCAGTTCGCGTCCGGGCCGAACCACACCACCGATGCCGGCACCGAGGTCTTCTGGCCGTACAAGCGCGACCCGCAGACCCTGGCCCGCCCCTGGGCCGTGCCGGGCACGCCGGGCCTGGAGCACCGCATCGGCGGCATCGAGAAGCAGGACGGCACGGGCAACATCTCCTACGACCCGGCCAACCACGACTTCATGGTCCGCACCCGCCAGGCCAAGGTCGACGGCATCGAGGTGCCGGACGCCCTCGTCGACGACCCCACCGGTGACGCGAGGCTGCTGGTGCTGGGCTGGGGCTCGACCTACGGGCCGATCACCGCCGCGGTGCGCCGCCTGCGCGCCGCCGGTGAGAAGGTCGCCCAGACCCATCTGCGCCACATCAACCCCTTCCCCGGCAATCTCGGCGAGGTGCTGAAGCGTTACGACAAGGTGGTCGTCCCCGAGATGAACCTCGGACAGCTGGCCACCCTGCTGCGCGCGAAGTATCTGGTCGACGCCCAGTCGTTCACGCAGGTCAACGGGATGCCGTTCAAGGCCGAGCAACTCGCCACCGTTCTGAAGGAGGCCATCGATGGCTGAGACCACGACGGAGGCGCCCACCTTCGAGGCGCTCTCCCTGGTCCCCAAGGCCGACGGCAAGCAGACCATGAAGGACTTCAAGTCCGACCAGGAGGTCCGCTGGTGCCCCGGCTGCGGCGACTACGCCGTCCTGGCCGCCGTCCAAGGCTTCATGCCGGAGCTCGGGCTGGCGAAGGAGAACATCGTCTTCGTCTCCGGCATCGGATGCTCCTCCCGCTTCCCGTACTACATGAACACCTACGGGATGCACTCCATCCACGGCCGCGCCCCGGCCATCGCCACCGGGCTGGCCTCCTCCCGGCCGGACCTGTCGGTGTGGGTGGTCACCGGTGACGGCGACGCGCTGTCCATCGGCGGCAACCACCTCATCCACGCCCTGCGCCGGAACGTGAACCTGAAGATCCTGCTGTTCAACAACCGGATCTACGGGCTCACCAAGGGCCAGTACTCCCCCACCTCCGAGGTCGGCAAGATCACCAAGTCGACTCCGATGGGTTCGCTGGACGCCCCCTTCAACCCGGTGTCGCTGGCGATCGGCGCGGAGGCGTCCTTCGTGGCCCGCACCGTCGACTCCGACCGCAAGCACCTCACCAGCGTGCTGCGTGCGGCCGCCGACCACCCGGGCACCGCCCTGGTGGAGATCTACCAGAACTGCAACATCTTCAACGACGGCGCCTTCGAGGTGCTCAAGGACAAGGAGCAGGCCCAGGAAGCCGTGATCCGGCTGGAGCACGGACAGCCGGTCCGCTTCGGCACACCGGCCCAGGACGGCCTGGGCTCCAAGGGCGTGGTCCGCGACCAGGCCACCGGAGACCTGAGGGTGGTCGACGTCACGGTGGAGGGCACCGACGGCGTTCTGGTCCACGACGCCCACGCGGCCTCCCCGACGACCGCCTTCGCCCTCTCCCGGCTCGCCGACGCCGACACCCTGCACCACACCCCCATCGGCGTCCTGCGCGATGTGCGCCGCCCGGTCTACGACACCCTGATGGCCGAGCAGCTGGAGAAGGCCGTCGTGCAGAACGGCAAGGGAGACCTCGGCGCGCTCCTGGCCGGCAGCGACACCTGGACGGTCGTGGGCTGACGGCACGTTCGCCCGTGTGAGGGGCCGGTCCCGCCTGGCGGGACCGGCCCCTCGGCCGTTCGGACCACGCGGGATCCGGCCTGGATCCGGCCGGAGTGGGCCGAGCGTGCGGGACGGAGCACGATGCGTAAGTACCGTACGCCGGAACGGGAATGACAACAGGGGCGTACGGCGCTACCGTCTTGAGGTCGGCCGGCCAGGCCGGTCCGGCCGGACCGGCCATCCCCGAGGAGGAACGTTGGAGTCGCAGGGCGAGCAGCGCACGGGACTGTTGTTCGGCTTCGCCGCCTACGGGATGTGGGGCCTGCTACCGCTGTACTGGGCGCTGCTGGAGCCCGCCGGCGCCACCGAGGTCCTGGCCCACCGGATGGTGTGGTCGCTGCCCACCGCCCTGGTGATCCTGGCCGCACTGCGCCGCTGGGCGTGGGTGCGTCCACTGCTGCGCGAGCCCCGCAAGCTCGCCCTGATAGCCCTGGCGGCCGGGCTGATCTCGGTCAACTGGGGCCTGTTCATCTGGGCCGTGGGGTCCGGGAAGGTCATCGAGGCGTCGCTCGGCTACTTCATCAACCCGCTGATATCGATCGCCTTCGGCGTCCTGCTGCTGCGCGAGCGGCTGCGGCCCGCCCAGTGGGCGGCCGTCGGCATCGGGGCTCTGGCGGTGGGGGTGATGACCGTCGCCTACGGCCGACTGCCCTGGCTCTCGCTCGCCCTGGCCGTCAGCTTCGCACTCTACGGGCTGATCAAGAAGGGCGTCCGGCTGGACGGGGTGGCGAGCTTCGGCGCCGAGACGGCCGTGCAGTTCCTGCCCGCAGTCGTCTTCCTGGTCTTCCTGGGCTCGCGGGGCGAGGCCACCTTCACCACCGAGGGCACCGGGCACGCGCTGCTGCTCTCCCTCGCCGGGCTGGCCACCGCACTGCCGCTGATCTTCTTCGGCGGGGCGGCCGTACGGCTGCCGCTGTCCACGATCGGTCTGCTGCAGTACCTGGCGCCCGCCTCGATGTTCCTGCTGGGCCTGCTGGCCTTCGACGAGGAGATGCCGGCCGAGCGCTGGGCCGGCTTCCTGCTCGTCTGGGGCGCGCTGTGCCTGCTCACCTGGGACGCCCTGCGCACCGCACGCCATTCGCGGGCACGCCTGCGGGCGGCCGCCGCGGCGGCGGCCGCGCGGGCGCCGCGGACGGACGGCGGAGAGGCCGGGGGCACGGTGTCCGGAAAGGCCGCTCGCCCGGCGGACCGCCCGGCGGCGGCCGGCGCCCCGTCGGACCCCGCGAAGAGCTGACCACGGGTCCGGCCTCGGCCGGGCCCGGCCGAGGCCGGACCGCCGCAGGGACTCCAAAGGGGGAACGGCCGGAATCGGCCATCTCGCGGCACGCCGCGAACCGGTGGCACGTCAGCGCGGCATCGTCCGATATCCGGACGCATATGTCCGGATTCCGCCCTTGACGGCGCACCGGTACCCCATCAACATCATGCCCACGTCAACCCCTCACAGGAGGCATGATGCCCATTCGCGCTGAACGACGGCTCCCCCGAAGATCCCCCATCCGCCGCGCCGTTCTCGGAGCCGGACTCGCCGGTGCGCTCGCCGCCGGACTGCTCACCGCGACGACCGCCCCGGCCACGGCCGAGACCACCACGGCCGCAGCGGCACCGGACATCCCGCTCACCAACGTCAAGGCACACCTCTCGCAGTTCCAGACGATCGCGAACGCCAACGGCGGCAACCGCGCCCACGGCCGCCCCGGCTACCGGGCGTCGATCGACTACGTCAAGGGCAAGCTGGACGCCGCCGGCTACACCACGGCACTCCAGCAGTTCACCTACAACGGGACCACCGGCTACAACCTCATCGCCGACTGGCCCGGCGGCGACACCGGCGCCGTCCTCATGTCCGGGGCACACCTGGACTCGGTCAGCAGCGGCGCCGGCATCAACGACAACGGCTCCGGCTCCGCCGCCGTCCTGGAGACCGCCCTCGCCGTGGCCCGCGCGGGGTACAAGCCCGACAAGCACCTGCGGTTCGCCTGGTGGGGGGCCGAGGAACTCGGCCTGGTGGGCTCGAAGCACTACGTCAACAGCCTCTCCTCCACCGAACGGTCGAAGATCCACGGATACCTCAACTTCGACATGATCGGCTCGCCGAACGCCGGTTACTTCGTCTACGACGACGACCCCGCCATCGAGAAGGTCTTCAAGGACTGGTTCGCGGCCAGGGGCATCCCGACCGAGATCGAGACGGAGGGTGACGGACGCTCCGACCACGCCCCGTTCAAGAGCGCCGGCGTCCCCGTCGGCGGCCTGTTCACAGGTGCCGGACGCGTCAAGACCAGCGCACAGGCGCAGAAGTGGGGCGGTACCGCCGGGCAGTCCTTCGACCGCTGCTACCACTCCTCCTGCGACACCACCGCCAACATCAACGACACCGCCCTGGACCGCAACAGCGACGCCGCCGCCCACGCGGTGTGGACGCTGAGCTCGGGCACCACCACCCCGCCGGGCGGCGACGTCTTCGAGAACACGGACGACCACGCCATCCCCGACCCGGGCACGGTGGAGTCCCCGCTCCCCGTCACCGGCCTCTCCGGGAACGCCCCGAGCGACCTCAGGGTCGGCGTCGACATCAAGCACACCTACCGCGGCGACCTCGTCATCGATCTGGTGGCCCCGGACGGCAGCAGCTACCGGCTGAAGAACTCCGGCTGGGACTCGGGCGACAACGTGATCACCACCTACACCGTCAACGCCTCCTCCGAGGCGGCGAACGGAACCTGGAAGCTGCGCGTGAGCGACGTATACCGCTCCGACTCCGGCTACATCGACAGCTGGAAGCTCACCTTCTGACCCGTCCGGCCGGCCCGTCCGGCCACTCGGTCCTCGCCCCCGGCCCGTCCGGGCCCCGAGCCCCCTGCCGGGCCGAGGACCACCGCCCGCCGACGCGACCGCGCCGGCGGGCGCGGCCGTCCGCGCGACCCGTCCGTACGATCCGGCGGGGCGGACGCTCCGAGCCCCCGGTCACTCCCCCTCCTCGCGGCGGGCGCGCAGCGCCCGGACCTTGTGGCGGTTGCCGCAGCGCTCCATCGAGCACCAGCGGCGGCGGCCGGGGCGCGAGGTGTCCACGAAGACCAGGCGGCAGTCGTCCGACGCGCACTCCCGTATCCGGTGGGCGTACGGGCCGCCGAACAGGTCGACGGCGTCGCGCGCGACGGTCGAGAGCAGTTGGGTGCCGGTCGCGCCAGGCCCCCATTCCCTCGCCCAGCCCCGTCCGCCGTCCTGCCGCAACCGCACCGGCAGCGGCGGACGGGACGCGGCCTCGTTGACCACCGCCACATCTCCCGGGCGCGGAGCACGGCCGTGCGCCCGGTCCACCGCCATCCGCCACAGCGCGGCGCGCAGCTCCCTGGCGGCGGCCAGCTCGGCCTCCGTCACCTTGATCGAGGGCGCGGGGCGCAGCCGGGAGCGGGCGGCCCAGACCACGAGGTTCGCCGGCTCGTGCAGCACCTCGTAGCGCGTGTAAGCGCCGGACCCGCCCGTCGGCAGCAACTCCAGGCACAGGGCCCCCGGGTCGAAGCGATAGGGCACTCCTTCGGGTGAGTGCAGCACCAGACCCATTGCGGACTCCGTCACGTAACCAATATAACTGGTTACCGGCCAGAGGGAAGCACGGCGAACGGAAGACGGGGAGATGACGGGGATGTCGGGAGAGACGAACGCGCCGGGCAGCACTCAGGAGGTGCTGGGCTGGAAGCTGGTGATCGACTGCGCGGACCCACACCGGCAGGCCGATTTCTGGGCCGCGGCCCTGGGTTACCTGGTCGAGGACAACAGCACCCTGATCGAGCGACTGCTCGGCCTCGGCGTCGTGGGCGAGGACATCCTGGTCGAGCACCACGGCCGCCGCGCCTGGCGCGACCTGGCCGCGGCGCGCCACCCGGGGGATCCCGCCGACCCCGACAGCGGTACCGGGCTGGGGCGGCGGCTGCTCTTCCAGCGCGTCCCGGAGCCCAAGACCGTCAAGAACCGCCTGCACATCGACGTCCATTCGGGCCCTGGGCGGCGCGATGAGACCGTTGCCCGGCTGGAGGGCCTGGGTGCGTCGGCCATACGGCAGGTGAGGGAGCCGGGCGGTGAGTGGACGGTGATGGCAGATCCCGAGGGCAACGAGTTCTGCGTGTCATGAGGGCGCCGCCCAGGCCACCGGCCGAGGCATCACTCAGGCATTGACGTCCCGGCCGGTGAAGCGGGCCCATGCGGCGGAACCGAAGGCGCTGCCGCGCGGCACCCCGAGGTCGAGGCCGTCCACGACGAGCTGTCCACCGCGGTACCGCTTGGTGAGCCCGCGGGCCTCGACGACCGTGTCCGAAGCGGGCGATGGCTGCATGGCGCTTCCCGGGGTCGGGGGGACGGTGCGGTGCGGCGGTGCCGAACCAGTCCCGCCGCACCGTCTCCCGGACGGGCGGCGGGACCGGGCGGCGGGCGCGCTAGCCGGCGGAGCCGGCCGCCTCGGCCAGGCCCTCGCGGGTGACGGCCCCGACGTAGACGGTGCCGTCTTCGGTGATCAGGGCGTTGACGAGGCGGGTGCCGAAGAAACGGCCGGTGCCGAAGTCGCCCTTGACCTCCTCCGTGAAGCCGTCGAGCAGCTTGCGTGCCTCGGGTGCCGCCTCCTGCGCGGCGCCCGTGCCGGGCGCCGGGCCACCGCCGGGCAGTTCGATCCGGGCGACCGAGCCCCAGCCCTCGCCGACGACCTCCAGGCCGGACGGCAGCCCTTCGGCACCGCCCCGCTCCTTGCCGTCGCCGCCCCGGCCGTCCTTGTGCGGCGCCTTGCCGGAGCCGTTCCGCGCGCCGTCGAGCCTCTCCTCGGTGACTTTCGCGCCCTTCGGCGGCTTGAAGTCGAAGGTGCCGGCGTCCGGCCGGGCGAAGTCCACCTCGGTGAAGCCCACGTCCACGGCGGCCTTCCCGCCGCCCTTGGGGGTGAGTGTGAACTTCAGCGGCACACCGCTGTCCGCGTCCACCGCGATCCGCACCGACCCGACCGTGCTCTCCGGCTGCTTCGGCTCGATCAGCAGCTGGTGGGCGTCCTGGCCCGCGACCTTCGCCGTACCGTCGACGGTGACAGAGGTGGTGGCGTCGACGGCCTTGAGAACCTCCTGCGCGGCCTTCTGCGGGGTCACCTTCTCCAGCCCTCCCGGGGTCTCCCCCGGGCCCGTGTCCCGCCCGTTCTCCCGCGGGAGGACGGTGTGGTGAACGGCGTTGGCGGCGCTGTCGTACGCCCACACGTCGCCGCCGTTGCGGATGAGGCTGTACTCCGCGGCCTTCTCCACGATCGAGACGCGCTGTCTGTCCGGCCCGTCCACCGCGACGCGCAGGGTGTGGGAGCCGGAGGCCAGCTCGGCGAGCCTGCCGCGCGGATCGGCGTCCCCCGCGCCCTCCTCCCGACCGCCGCCGGGGCCGCCCGAGCCCATGCCGGGCAGGGCCGGCAGACCGAGATCGGTGGTGATCCTCACCGTCCCGGACAGCTGCTGGGTGTCCGAGGCCACGATCTTCGCGACCAGTTCCTCGGCGGTGATCTCCGGCAGATCCGGGCTGCCGCCGGAACTGGCCAGTGCTGGCACGAGGCCGACGGCCGCCACCGTCACTCCGGCCACGGTGGCCGGCACCGCGTAACGCAACGCCTTCTTCATCGGTCGGGTCCGTGCCATGTGTGCCCTTACCTCCGTGATCGGCGGCGGTTCGTCCGTGCGTCGCACTCGTCAACCCCTGACCGCCATTCTCACCCATTCCGGTGCGGGGTGACGGTTTCAATCCCACCAAATTGCTCCGGACAGGGCGTCAGACGACAGGGGCAAACCGATCTACTCCCGGGGTATGACACCACCGGCACCACCTCGTCCCACCGGCGTCGCGCACGGCCCGCCGCCCCCTTCTCCAGGCGTACGGTCCCGTCCGGGCCGGGGGAACGGAAACCCCCGGGGCGGTCAGCCCGCGCGGTGGACCACCGAGTCGCACAGATAGGAGAGAGCCTCCTTGGCCGCGCAGTCCGGCAGCGGCGCCAGGACGTTGCGGGCCTCGTCCGCGCAGCGGACCGTGTCGCGCCGCGCCTCCTCCAGCGCCGGATGGGCACGGAGTCCCGCCAGCGCCTCCGCATGCCGGGCGTCGTCGCTCAGATCGCCGTCCAGCAGCGCGCACAGGGCCAGGTCCTCCGGCGAACCGCCCTCGGCCGCGCGGGCCCGCAGGCGCAGGACCGGCAGCGTCTCGATTCCCTCCCGCAGGTCCGTGCCGGGTGTCTTGCCGGACTCGTGGGAGTCGCTGGCGATGTCGAGCACGTCGTCGGCCAGCTGGAAGGCGGTGCCGATCCGCTCCCCGTACTGGGTGAGGACGTCCACGACGTTCTCGTCCGCGCCCGACATCATCGCGCCGAAGCGTCCGGCCACCGCGATCAGCGAGCCGGTCTTGCCCGCGATCACGTCGAGGTAGTGGGCGATCGGGTCGTCGCCCTCCCGCGGACCCGCCGTCTCCAGGATCTGCCCGGTCACCAGCCGCTCGAACGCCTCGGCCTGGACCCGGACCGCCTCCGGTCCCAGATCGGCCAGGATGTGCGAGGCCCGGGCGAAGAGGAAGTCACCGGTGAGGACCGCCACGGAGTTGTCCCAGCGGGCGTTGGCGCTGGGCACTCCCCGCCGCACGTCCGCCTCGTCCATCACGTCGTCGTGGTAGAGCGTCGCCAGATGCGTCAGCTCCACGACCACCGCCGAGGGCACCACCCCGGGGGCGTGCGGGTCTCCGAACTGCGCCGCCAGCATCGCCAGCATCGGGCGGAAGCGCTTCCCGCCGGCCCGCACCAGATGCTGCGCGGCTTCCGTTATGAAGGGCACGCCGCTCTTGGTGGCCTCGATGAGGCCCTCCTCGACAGCCGCCAACCCCGCCTGGACATCGGTTTCCAGCGCATGGTCCCGCACGCTCAGCCCGAAGGGCCCGACGACGGTCACGAGGGGTACTCCTGTCTGCGTACGATCAGCCAACGATCACGCGGCTCGTCGCGGCCTTCGCGGTGTGTCGCCGTACCGCCGGGCCGCTGTCGCCATCATCATCCCTGGCAGCGTAGCCGGTCCCGAGACGATCACGGCCGCCGCGTTCCCTCTGTGACGGAGGCCGCATCCCGGCCCCGGCCGCACCTCGCAGCGGGTCGCTTCTGCCGCGGATCACCACCGCGTAGCCTGTTCGCGGCCCTGACCGGCGACGACCTCGAAGGCGAGGCACCTCACCCATGTCCGACGCGACCCCGCTCGAACTGCCCGAAGGCGATCTCTTCGGCCCGGACAACCTGCCCTACGGCGTCTTCACCACCGAGGACGACCCCGACCTGCGCCGGATCGGCGTGCGCTACGGCCCGTACGTCCTGGACGCGGGCTCGGCCGCCGACGCGTTCGGCTCGCCCCACACCGGCCTGCTCCAGAAGCCGGGCCTCAACCCCCTCATGGCGGCGGGGCGCCCGGTCTGGCAGGCGGTGCGCGCCGAGCTGCGTTCCTGGCTGACCGCACCCGAGCACGCCGGCACCGTCACGCAGTACCTGATCCGGCTCGAGGACGTCACCCTCCACCTCCCCTTCGAGGTGGCCGACTACGTCGACTTCTACGCCAGCGAGCACCACGCCACCAACGTCGGGCGGATCTTCCGGCCCGGCGGCGAACCGCTCACCCCCAACTGGAAGCACCTGCCGATCGGCTACCACGGCCGCTCCGGCACCGTCGTGGTCTCCGGTACCCCCGTCGTCCGCCCGCAGGGGCAGCGCAAGGCCCCCGACGAGGCCTCCCCCTCCTTCGGCCCGTCTCGCCGGCTGGACATCGAGGCGGAGGTCGGCTTCGTCGTCGGCACCCCCTCCCGGCTGGGCGAAACGGTGCCGCAGGCGGACTTCCGGGAGCACGTCTTCGGCGTCTGCCTGGTCAACGACTGGTCGGCGCGTGACATCCAGGCCTGGGAGTACGTGCCGCTGGGTCCGTTCCTGGGCAAGTCCTTCGCGACCTCCGTCTCGGCCTGGGTCACCCCGCTGGACGCCCTCGACGCGGCCCGCACCGAGCCGCCGCGGCGCACCCACCCGCTGCTGGACTACCTGGAGGACTCCGCGGGCGGGGAGCCCGGCGGGCTGGATCTGCGGATCTCGGTCTCCCTCAACGGCCACACCATCGCCGAGCCGCCGTTCTCCGCGATGTACTGGACGGCCGCCCAGCAGCTCGCCCACATGACCGTGAACGGCGCCTCGCTGCGCACCGGAGACCTCTTCGCCTCCGGCACCGTCAGCGGCCCGGAGGTGCACCAGCGCGGCTGCCTGCTGGAGCTGACCTGGTCCGGTCGCGATCCGGTCGAACTCCCCGACGGCAAGCGGACCTTCCTGGAGGACGGCGACGAGGTCGTCATCACCGCCTGGGCGCCCGGACCGGACGGTTCCCGCATCGGTCTGGGCGAGGTGTCCGGCCGCGTCCACCCGGCTGCCGGCCGGGGCGTCTGACACCGCCCCGCCGCCGGGGGCCGGCCGCCGCGGGCCGGCCTGCTGTCCGCACGCCGGTCGCACGCCGGTCCGGAATCCGTTCCGGACCGGCCCGCCGGCCGGTGCCACCTGCTAGCTTGGCGTGTCCTTGCAACAGGCAGTGATACCCGGCAATACGCATGGAGGGGGACCAGGTGCGCACATCAGCACGGTACGCGGGAGCGGCCGCGGCCTTGGCCACAGCCCTGCTGGTGAGCGGCTGCGGAAGCGGTGGCGGCTCCGGGGAGCCCGAGTCGAAGCCGAGTTCCGAACAGACCGCCGAGCCCACCGGCGACCCCGGCGGGGAGGCGGCGACCGGCGGGGTGAACGGCACCTGGAGCGCCGAGGGCGGCGGCAAGGCGATGGTGCTGAGCGTCAGCGGCGAACAGGCGGCGCTGCTGGGAGAGACCACCTGCACGGGCACCGCGGACACCGACGCCGATCCGGTCACCTTCGCCCTCAAGTGCACCGACGGCAGCACCGACCGCACCAAGGGCACGGTCGAGAGCGTGAAGGGCGGGAGCCTCACCGTCGCCTGGGAGTCGGGCACCACCGACACCTTCACCAAGGTGGAGGTCCCCGAGGTCTCCACCGAGATCCCCGAGATCGGCGACCTGCCCAGCGGTCTGCCCAGCGATCTGGACCTCCCCGCGGAGTGAGCGCGGCCGGGGAGCATCCCCGGGAAGCGCGACGCCCGGCCCGCCTCCGCCGCCGCGCTCCGCACCGCGCGGCGCCCCCGGCGCACACATACGGCGGCCGCCCGGCACGGATGCCGGGCGGCCGCCGCCGTGCGAGCGCCTCAGCGGGCGAACACCCCGGCCTGGGAGGCGAGGTCCAGGAAGTACTGCGGGGCCACGCCCAGCACCAGTGTGACCGCCACACCGACGGCGATCGCCGTGGTGGTCAGCGGGCTCGGCACCGCGACCGACGGCCCCTCCACCTTCGGCTCGCTGAAGAACATCAGGACGATGACGCGGATGTAGAAGAACGCCGCGATGGCCGAGGCGATCACGCCCACGACCACCAGCGCCCCCGCGCCGCCCTCCGCCGCCGCCTTGAACACCGCGAACTTGCCCGCGAACCCGGAGGTCAGCGGGATACCCGCGAAGGCCAGCAGGAAGACCGCGAAGACCGCGGCCACCAGCGGTGAACGGCGCCCCAGACCGGCCCACTTGGACAGGTGCGTGGCCTCGCCGCCCGCGTCCCGCACCAGCGTCACCACGGCGAAGGCGCCGAGCGTGACGAAGGAGTAGGCCGCCAGGTAGAACAGCACCGACGAGATGCCGGAGGGCGTCGCCGCGATCACACCGGCGAGGATGAAGCCGGCGTGCGCGATCGAGGAGTACGCCAGCAGCCGCTTGACGTCGGTCTGTGTGATGGCGATGACCGCGCCGGCCAGCATCGACACGATCGCGACCCCCCACAGCACCGGCCGCCAGTCCCAGGTGAGCCCGGGCAGCACGACGTACAGCAGCCGCAGCAGGGCGCCGAAGGCGGCGACCTTGGTGGCGGCGGCCATGAAGCCGGTCACGGGGGTCGGGGCGCCCTGGTAGACGTCCGGCGTCCACATGTGGAACGGCACGGCGCCGACCTTGAACAGCAGGCCCATCACCAGCAGCGCGCCGCCGACGAGCAGCAGTACGTCGTTGCCCGTCGTCCCGGCGAGCGCCTCGGTCGTGCCGCGGTTGGTGTCCGCGATCACCGAGGCGATGTCCGCGTACTTCACGCTGCCCGCGTAGCCGTACAGCAGGGCGATGCCGAAGAGCAGGAAGGCGGAGGAGAAGGCGCCCAGCAGGAAGTACTTGAGCGCGGCCTCCTGCGACATCAGCCGCTTGCGGCGGGCCAGCGCGCACAGCACGTACAGCGGCAGCGAGAAGACCTCCAGCGCGATGAAGAGCGTCAGCAGGTCGTTGGCGGCCGGGAAGACCAGCATGCCGCCGACCGCGAAGAGCAGCAGCGGGTAGACCTCGGTGGTGGTGAAGCCGGCCCGCACCGCCGCCTTCTCGCCCTCGCCGCCGGGCACCGCCGCGCCCTCGGCCGCGAAGGAGTCCACGTGCCTGCCGTGCGCCCGCGGGTCGAGCCTGCGCTCGGCGAAGGTGAGCAGCGCGACCAGCGAGACCAGCAGGATCACGCCCTGCAGGAAGAGCGCCGGTCCGTCGACGGCGAGGGCGCCCATGGCGACCAGCCCCGCCTCGGTGGTGGCCCTTCCGGCCGCGGCCAGCCCGACGACGGCCGCGAAGGCCGACGCCAGGGCCAGGCCCGCCAGCAGCGCCTGGGCGGTGTACCGCGCCCGGCGCGGCACGAACGCCTCGATCAGGACGCCGACGACGGCGGCGCCGATGACGATCAGCACCGGGGCGAGCTGCCCGTACTCGATGTCGGGCGCGGGCATCATCTCCTGCGCCCGCAGGGTGAGTTCCGTGGTGGTGCTCACTTGGCGGCCTCCACCTCAGGATCGGGGTCGGTCTTCTGCACGTCCGAGAGGGTGTGCTCGACCGCCGGGTTGACGATGTCCGTCAGCGGCTTGGGGAAGACGCCGAGGAGGACCAGCAGGGCGATCAGCGGTGCCACCACCGCCAGTTCGCGCTTCCTCAGGTCGGGCATGCGCTCGACCCCGGGCCGGACCGGCCCGGTCATGGTGCGCTGGTAGAGCACCAGCACGTACAGCGCGGCCAGGACGATGCCGAACGTGGCGACGATCCCGGCGGCCGGATAGCGGGTGAACGTCCCCACCAGCACCAGGAACTCGCTGACGAACGGCGCGAGCCCCGGCAGCGACAGGGTGGCGAGCCCGCCGATCAGGAAGGTGCCGGCCAGCACCGGGGCGACCTTCTGCACCCCGCCGTAGTCGGCGATGAGCCGGGAACCGCGGCGCGAGATCAGGAAGCCGGCGACCAGCATCAGGGCGGCGGTGGAGATCCCGTGGTTGACCATGTAGAGCGTCGCGCCGCCCTGGCCCTGGCTGGTCATCGCGAAGATGCCCAGGACGATGAAGCCGAAGTGGGAGATCGACGCGTAGGCGATCAGCCGCTTGATGTCGCGCTGCCCGATGGCGAGCAGGGCGCCGTAGATGATGCTGACCAGCGCCAGCGCCAGCACCACCGGGGTGGCCCAGGCGCTGGCCTCGGGGAAGAGCCCGAGGCAGAAGCGGAGCATCGCGAAGGTGCCGACCTTGTCGACGACCGCCGTGATGAGCACGGCGACCGGTGCGGTGGACTCGCCCATGGCGTTGGGCAGCCAGGTGTGCAGCGGCCACAGCGGCGCCTTGACCGCGAAGGCGAGGAAGAAACCGAGGAACAGCAGCCGCTCGGTGTTCTGCGCCATCGCCAGCTCGCCGGAGGCGCGGGCCTCGACGATCGCCTGGAGGGAAAAGGTGCCCTCGCCCAGCTGGTCGGCGGTGACGGCGTACAGACCGATCACCGCGGCCAGCATGACCAGGCCGCCGGCGAGGTTGTAGAGCAGGAACTTCACGGCCGCGTAGGAGCGCTGTTTGGCCGCCTCGCCCTCGTCGCGGGCGCCCGCCCGGTCCCCGAAGCCCCCGATGAGGAAGTACATCGGGATGAGCATGGCCTCGAAGAAGACGTAGAAGAGGAAGACGTCCGTGGCCGCGAAGGAGATGATCACCATCGCCTCGACGGCCAGGATCAGCGCGAAGAACCCCTGGGTGGGCCGCCACCGGCGGTCTGGCGCCGCCTCTTCCAGGGGGTCGGCGTCGTGCCAGCCCGCCAGGACGACGAACGGGATCAGCAGGGCGGTCAGCGCGATCAGGGCGACCCCGATGCCGTCCACGCCCAGTTCGTAGCGGACGCCGAAGTCGGCGATCCAGGTGTGCGACTCGGTCAGTTGGTAGCGGTCGCCGCCGGGGTCGAAGCGGAAGGCCACGACCGCGGCGAGGACCAGGGTGGCCAGGGAGACGGCCAGCGCCAGCCACTTGGCGGCGGTGCGCCGGGCCGCGGGTACGGC
This sequence comes from Streptomyces sp. SS8, assembly GCF_054072955.1. Taxonomy (NCBI): domain Bacteria; kingdom Bacillati; phylum Actinomycetota; class Actinomycetes; order Kitasatosporales; family Streptomycetaceae; genus Streptomyces; species Streptomyces sp. SS8. The sequence goes on along the minus strand of NZ_JBSVCZ010000007.1, from coordinate 69,729 downwards.
GGCGGTGGCGACCGCGCCGATCGCGGGCAGCGCGGCCACCGCCGTCAGCAGGGGAAATGACATGGGATCAGACCGCCCTCATCAGCAGGGTCGCGGCGACCAGGACCGCCGCACCGCCGAGCATCGAGACCGCGTAACTGCGGGCGTAACCGTTCTGGATCCGCCGCGACCGGCCGGACAGGCCGCCGACCGCCGCGGCGGTGCCGTTGACGGCGCCGTCGACGACCTTGTGGTCGAGGTAGACCAGGCCGCGGGTGAGGTACTCGCCGGGCTTGACCAGTACCACGTGGTTGAAGTCGTCCTGGAGCAGGTCGCGGCGCGCGGCCCGGGTGAGCAGCGAGCCGCGCGGGGCGACGGCGGGCACGGGCTTGCGCCCGTACTGCAGCCAGGCGGCGCCTACACCGATGAGCAGGGCCACGACCGTGGCCGCGGTGACGGTGAGCGCGCTGACCGGCGGGTGGCCGTGCTCGAAGGGGACGACCGGCTCCAGCCAGTGGACGAACGCCTCGCCCCAGCTGAACAGGCCGCCGGCGAAGACCGATCCGAAGGCCAGGACGATCATCGGGACCGTCATCGACTTCGGGGACTCGTGCGGGTGCGGCACCTCGTACTCGCCCCCGGTCTCGGCCGCCGGCTCCACGCCCGGCTCCTTCGGCGACGGGGTGGGCGCATTGCGCCAGCGCTCCTCGCCGAAGAAGGTCATCAGCATCACGCGCGTCATGTAGAACGCGGTGATGGCCGCGCCCAGCAGGGCGGCGCCGCCCAGGATCCAGCCCTCGGTGCCGCCCTTGGCGAAGGCCGCCTCGATGATCTTGTCCTTGGAGAAGAAGCCGGACAGACCGGGGAAGCCGATGATCGCCAGGTAGCCGAGCCCGAAGGTGGCGAAGGTGATCGGCATGTACTTGCGCAGACCGCCGTAGCGGCGCATGTCCACCTCGTCGTTCATGCCGTGCATCACCGAGCCGGCGCCGAGGAAGAGCCCGGCCTTGAAGAAGCCGTGGGTGACCAGGTGCATGATCGCGAAGGCGTACCCGATCGGACCGAGGCCCGCGGCCAGCACCATGTAGCCGATCTGCGACATGGTCGAGCCCGCCAGGGCCTTCTTGATGTCGTCCTTGGCGCAACCGACGATCGCACCGAACAGCAGCGTGACCGCGCCGACGGTGACCACCGCGGTCTGCGCGGCGGGCGCGGCGTCGAAGATCGCGCCGGAGCGGACGATCAGGTAGACGCCGGCGGTGACCATCGTCGCGGCGTGGATGAGGGCGGAGACCGGGGTCGGGCCCTCCATCGCGTCGCCCAGCCAGGACTGGAGCGGCACCTGGGCGGACTTGCCGCAGGCCGCCAGCAGCAGCATCAGGCCGATGGCCGTCGCCGTGCCCTCGCTCGTCTCGCCCACCGACTCCAGCACCGGGGAGAAGGCGAAGGTGCCGAAGGTGGTGAACATGATCATGATGGCGATGGACAGGCCGATGTCGCCGACGCGGTTGACGATGAACGCCTTCTTGGCCGCCGTCGCCGCGCTGGGCTTGTGCTGCCAGAAGCCGATCAGCAGGTACGAGGCGAGGCCCACGCCCTCCCACCCAGCGTACAGCAGCAGGTAGTTGTCGGCCAGGACGAGCAGGAGCATCGCCGCGAGGAACAGGTTGAGGTAGCCGAAGAAGCGGCGCCGCCGCTCGTCGTGCTCCATGTAGCCGATCGAGTAGACGTGGATGAGCGTGCCCACGCCGGTGATCAGCAGGACGAAGGTCATCGACAGCTGGTCGAGCCGGAAGGCCAGGTCGGCCTGGAATCCGCCGACCGGGATCCAGCTGAAGACGTGCTGGCCCATGGTGCGGTCCCCGGCCTCGCGGCCGAGCATGTCGGCGAAGAGCACCGCGCCGAGGAGGAAGGACGCGGCGGCCAGCGCCGTGCCGATCCAGTGGCCGGTGCGGTCCAGCCTCCGGCCGCCGCACAGCAGCACCGCCGCGCCCAGCAGCGGCGCCGCGACGAGCAGTCCGATCAAAGTCTCCACTGTTCGCTACCCCTTACAGCTTCATCAGACTGGCGTCGTCGACCGAGGCCGAGTGGCGGGAGCGGAAGATCGTCACGATGATCGCCAGTCCGACCACGACCTCGGCGGCGGCGACGACCATCGTGAAGAACGCGATGATCTGGCCGTCGAGGTTGCCGTGCAGCCGGGAGAAGGCGACGAGCGCGAGGTTGGCCGCGTTCAGCATCAGCTCGACGCTCATGAACACGACGATCGCGTTGCGCCGCAGCAGTACCCCGCTGGCCCCGATGGTGAACAGCAGCGCGGCCAGGTAGAGGTAGTTGACCGGGTTCACTTCGCGGCCTCCCTGTCACGGTCTGCGTCGCGGTCCCCGTCGCGGTCGCGGTCCGCCGCGTCCGGGGAGTCGTCCGAGACGTCCTTGCGTACGTCCGCCGCGTCGCGCACGTCCCGGCCGCCGCCCTCGCCCCGGCCCAGGTACTCCCCGGTGCGGCGCTCCAGCGCCGCCAGGTCTGACAGGGCCTTGCGGGAGACGTCCCGGACCTGGCCGCGGGAGCGCAGCGTGTCGCTGACGGTGAGTTCGGAGGGTGTGCCGTCCGGCAGCAGACCGGGGATGTCCACGGCGTTGTGCCGGGCGTACACGCCGGGTGCGGGCAGCGGCGGAAGGTGCTTGCCCTCGCGGACGCGCTTCTCGGCGAGTTCGCGCTGGGTGTCGCGGCGCTCGGTGCGCTCGCGGTGGGTGAGCACCATGGCTGCGACGGCCGCGGTGACCAGGAGCGCGCCGGTGATCTCGAAGGCGAACACGTAATCGGTGAAGATCGACCGGGCCAGGCCCTGGACGTTGCCGCCCGCGTTGGCCTCGGCCAGGCCGGTGAAGGTGCCGACGGAGGCGTTGCCGATGCCGCCGACCAGCAGGATGCCGAAGCCGAGCCCGCACAGGGCGGCCATCCAGCGCTGGCCCTTGATGGTCTCCTTCAGCGAGTCGGCGGCGGTGACGCCGACGAGCATCAGCACGAACAGGAAGAGCATCATGACCGCGCCGGTGTAGACGACGATCTGCACGATGCCCAGGAAATAGGCGCCGTTGGCCAGGTAGAACACGGCCAGGACGATCATCGTCCCGGCCAGGCAGAGCGCCGAGTGCACCGACCGCTTCATCAGCACGGTCCCGAGCGCGCCCAGCACCGCGACGGTGCCCAGGATCCAGAACTGCACCGCCTCGCCGGTGGAGGTGGTGGAGGCGGCGGCCAGCAGGGTGCCGTTCACTTCTCGCTCACCGCCTCGGAGGCCGGCTCGTCGGGGCCGAAGGTGTCGGCCGCGGCCTGCGGGGGCTCGTTCTTCGGGTTCCTGGAGTGGGCCTCCTGCCGGACCGTCCCCGGAGCGGCCTCGGTGACCAGCCCCCGGTAGTAGTCCTTCTCGGTCATGCCCGGGAAGATCGCGTGCGGGGTGTCGACCATGCCCTCCTCCAGCCCGGCGAGCAGCTCCTCCTTGGTGTAGATGAGCGACTCGCGGCTCCGGTCGGCCAGTTCGTACTCGTTGGTCATGGTCAGCGCCCGGGTGGGACACGCCTCGACGCACAGGCCGCACAGGATGCAGCGCAGGTAGTTGATCTGGTAGACGCGCCCGTAGCGCTCACCGGGCGAGTAGCGCTCCTCGTCGGTGTTGTCCGCGCCCTCCACGTAGATCGCGTCGGCCGGGCAGGCCCAGGCGCACAGCTCGCAGCCGATGCACTTCTCCAGCCCGTCCGGGTGCCGGTTGAGCTGGTGCCGGCCGTGGAAGCGCGGCGCGGTGGGCTTCTTCTGCTCGGGGTACTGCTCGGTGAGCCGCTTCTTGAACATGGCCTTGAAGGTCACGCCGAAGCCGGCCACCGGGTTCTCGAACTCAGGCATCCTCGGCCTCCCTGGCCTTGCCGGTCTCGCTGGACTCGCCGTCCGCGCCGGCCCCCACGCCCGCGGTCTCCCGCTCGCGGCGCGGCCGCCGGCGCGGTACGGGCGGCAGGGTCTGGCCCGGCAGCGGCGGTACGGGGTAGCCGCCCGCCATCGGGTCGAAGGTCTCGTCTCCGGCCGCCTTTTCGGCCTCCTCCTTCTCCCCGGCGCGCTCGCCGCGTTCGCGGACGGCGTCGTAGACGAAGGACAGCAGGAGCAGCACCAGCGCCGCGCCGGCGACCCAGAGCACGATGTCGCCGAACTCGTAGCCCTCGTTGCGCAGCGCCCGCACGGTGGCCACCAGCATCAGCCAGGCCAGCGAGACGGGGATGAGGACCTTCCAGCCCAGCCGCATGAACTGGTCGTAGCGCACGCGCGGGAGCGTGCCGCGCAGCCAGACGAAGAGGAACAGCAGCAGGTTCACCTTGACGACGAACCACAGCAGCGGCCACCAGCCGTGGTTGGCGCCCTCCCAGTAGGTGCTGATCGGCGCCGGGGCGCGCCAGCCGCCCAGGAAGAGGGTGACCGCCAGGGCCGAGACGGTGACCATGTGGACGTACTCGGCGAGCATGAAGAACGCGAACTTGATCGACGAGTACTCGGTGTTGAAACCGCCGACCAGATCGCCCTCGGACTCGGGCATGTCGAAGGGCGCGCGGTGCGCCTCGCCGACCATCGCCACCATGTAGATGAGGAACGACACCGGCAGCAGCAGCGCGAACCAGGTGTCGGCCTGCGCACCGACGATCGTCGAGGTGGACATCGACCCGGAGTAGAGGAAGACCGCCGCGAAGCTCAGGCCCATGGCGACCTCGTAGGAGATCACCTGGGCCGTGGCGCGCACACCGCCCAGCAGCGGGTAGGTGGAACCCGAGGACCAGCCGGCCAGCACCGTGCCGTAGGCGGCGATGGAGGCGGTGGCCAGGATGTACAGGATCGCCACCGGCAGGTCGGTGAGCTGCATCGCGGTGCGGGTGCCGAAGATCGACACCTCGTTGCCGGGCGGGCCGAAGGGGATCACCGCGATGGCCATGAAGGCGGGGATCGCGCCGATGATGGGGGCCAGGATGTAGACGGCCTTGTCGGCCGCCTTGACGTTGACGTCCTCCTTCAGCATCAGCTTGACGCCGTCGGCCAGCGACTGGAGCATCCCCCAGGGGCCGTGCCGGTTGGGGCCGATGCGCAGCTGCATCCAGGCGACGACCTTGCGCTCCATGACGATGGAGATCAGCACGGTCACCATCAGGAAGGCGAAGCAGAACACCGCCTTGAGGCCGATCAGCCACCAGGGATCGGTGCCGAACATCGACAGGTCCTCCTCGGCGAGGACCGTCGTCCCCGTGGCCAGGACGGACGGGCTCATCACGCCTCCACCCCCTTCGTCTCCTCCGGGCCCGCGGCGGTCGCACCGGTGGTCGCACCGGCGGCCGGGGCCGCCGACAGCTTCACGAGCCGGCCGGGCACGGTGCCCAGGCCGTCCAGGACGCCGCCCCCCGTGGAGTTCAGCGGCAGCCAGACCACGCGGTCGGGCATCTCGGTGATCTCCAGCGGCAGGGTGACCGTCCCGGCCGGGCCGGTCACGGTCAGCGCCTGGCCGCCCGCGACCTTGACCTCGGCGGCCGTGGCGGCCGACAGCCGGGCGACGGCGGCGTGCCGGGTGCCGGCCAGCGCCTCGTCGCCGTCCTGGAGCCGGCCCCGGTCGAGCAGCAGCCGGTGGCCGGCGAGCACGGCCTCGCCCGCGGCGGGCCGCGGGACCTGCCGGGTGCCGGCCTCCGGCGCGTCCGCGCGGGGACCGTCCCAGACGCCCAGGCGCCGCATCTCGGCGCGGACGGTGCGTACGTCCGGCAGCCCGAGGTGGACGTCGAGGGCGTCGGCGAGCATGTGCAGCACCCGGTGGTCGGACTGGACGAGCCGGCGGGTCATCTGGTCGGGCTTGATGGCGGCCTCGAACGGCCGCGAGCGGCCCTCCCAGTTGAGGAAGGAGCCGGCCTTCTCCACGACCGCGGCGACGGGCAGGACCACGTCGGCCCGCTCGGTGACCTCCGAGGGCCGCTGCTCCAGGCTGACGACGAAACCGGCCTCGTCCAGCGCCCGGCGGGCCAGCTCCGGGTCGGGCAGGTCGGCGACCTCCACGCCCCCGACCAGCAGGGCCGCGAGTTCGCCGCCGGCCGCGGCCTCGACGATCTGTCCGGTGTCGCGGCCGAAGCGGACCGGCAGCTGCGCCACGCCCCAGACGGCGGCCGTCTCGGCGCGGGCGTCCGGGTCGGTGGCCGGGCGTCCGCCGGGCAGCAGCGTCGGGAGCGCTCCGGCCTCGACCGCGCCCCGCTCGCCGGCCCGGCGCGGGATCCACACCAGGCGGGCGCCGGTGGCGGTGGCCGTCCGCAGGGCGGCGGTGAAGCCGCCGGGCACGGCGGCCAGCCGCTCCCCGGCGATGATCACCGACCCCTCGGCGCGCAGCGCCTCGGCGGCCTTCTGCCCGGTCTCGTCGAGTCCGACGCCGCCGGCCAGCGCGTCCAGCCACTCGGTCTCGGTGTGCGGAGCGGCCGGCAGCAGGGTGCCGCCGGCCTTCTCCAGCCCGCGGGTGGCGTGGGTGGCCAGGGAGAAGACGCGCTGCCCGTGCTTGCGGTACGCCTTGCGCAGCCGCAGGAAGACGCCGGGGGCCTCCTCCTCGGACTCGAAGCCGACCAGCAGCACGGCCGGGGCCTTCTCCAGCGCGGTGTGGGTGACGCCGCTTCCGTCGGCGTCCAGTCCGCGTCCGGCGACGTGGGAGGCGAGGAAGTCGGCCTCCTCGGTGCTGTGGACGCGGGCGCGGAAGTCGATGTCGTTGGTGTCGAGGGCGACCCGCGCGAACTTGGCGTACGCGTAGGCGTCCTCGACCGTCAGCCGTCCGCCGGCGAGGACGCCGGTGCGGCCGCGGGCCGCCGCCAGTCCCCTGGCCGCGGCGTCCAGCGCCTCGGGCCAGCTCGCGGGCTCCAGCTCACCGGTCTCGGCGTTGCGCAGCAGCGGGTGGGTGAGCCGGTCGCGCTGCTGGGCGTAGCGGAAGGCGAAGCGGCCCTTGTCGCAGATCCACTCCTCGTTGACCTCCGGGTCGTCGGCGGCCAGCCGCCGCATGACCTTGCCGCGCCGGTGGTCGGTGCGGGTGGCGCAGCCCGTGGAGCAGTGCTCGCACACGCTCGGCGAGGAGACCAGGTCGAAGGGGCGGGAGCGGAACCGGTAGGCGGCCGAGGTGAGCGCGCCGACCGGGCAGATCTGGATGGTGTTGCCGGAGAAGTAGGACTCGAAGGGCGGCCCCTCGCCGGTGCCGACCTGCTGCAGGGCGCCGCGCTCCAGCAGTTCGATCATCGGGTCGCCCGCGATCTGGTTGGAGAAGCGGGTGCAGCGGGCGCACAGCACGCAGCGCTCGCGGTCCAGCAGCACCTGGGCCGACAGCGGCACGGGCTTGGCGAAGGTGCGCTTGCGGCCGTCGAAGCGGCTGTCGGCCTGCCCGTGGGACATGGCCTGGTTCTGCAGCGGGCACTCGCCGCCCTTGTCGCAGACCGGGCAGTCCAGCGGGTGGTTGATGAGCAGCAGCTCCATCACGCCGCGCTGGGCCTTCTCGGCCACCGGCGAGGTCAGGTGCGTCTTGACCACCATGCCGTCGGTGCAGGTGATCGTGCAGGAGGCCATGGGCTTGCGCTGGCCCTCGACCTCGACGATGCACTGGCGGCAGGCCCCGGCCGGGTCCAGCAGGGGGTGGTCGCAGAAACGCGGGATCTCGATGCCGAGCAGTTCGGCGGCGCGGATGACCAGGGTGCCCTTGGGCACGCTGACCTCGATGCCGTCGATCGTCAGCGTCACCGCGTCCTCGGGAGCCTCGGGCGGCTTGGCCTCTCCGCCTCCGGAGGCCTTGGCGTCGGTGGTGACGGTCACGCGTTCACCTCCAGGTGTGCGGTCCTGTCGTCGGCCCACAGGGTCGACTTGGCCGGGTCGAAGGGGCAGCCCCGCCCGGTGACGTGCTGTTCGTACTCCTCGCGGAAGTACTTCAGGGAGGAGAAGATCGGGCTGGCGGCTCCGTCGCCGAGGGCGCAGAAGGCCTTGCCGTTGATGTTGTCGGCGATGTCGGCGATCTTGTCGAGGTCGGACATGGCCGCCTTGCCGGCCTCGATGTCGCGCATGAGCTGGACGAGCCAGTACGTGCCCTCGCGGCAGGGGGTGCACTTGCCGCAGGACTCGTGGGCGTAGAACTCCGTCCAGCGGGTCACCGCGCGGACCACGCAGGTGGTCTCGTCGAAGCACTGGAGCGCCTTGGTGCCGAGCATCGACCCGGCGGCGCCGACCCCCTCGTAGTCCAGGGGTACGTCGAGGTGCTCGTCGGTCAGCAGCGGGGTCGAGGAGCCGCCCGGGGTCCAGAACTTCAGCCGGTGGCCGGGGCGCATGCCGCCGCTCATCTCCAGCAGCTGGCGCAGCGTGATGCCCAGCGGCGCCTCGTACTGGCCGGGGGCGGCGACGTGGCCGCTGAGGGAGTACAGCGTGAAGCCCGGGGACTTCTCGCTGCCCATCGTGCGGAACCACTCCTTGCCCCGGTTCATGATCGCGGGAACCGAGGCGATGGACTCGACGTTGTTGACGACGGTGGGACACGCGTACAGGCCCGCGACGGCCGGGAAGGGGGGACGCAGCCTGGGCTGGCCGCGCCGGCCCTCCAGGGAGTCCAGCAGGGCGGTCTCCTCGCCGCAGATGTAGGCGCCCGCGCCCGCGTGCACGGTGATGTCCACGTCCAGGCCGGAGCCGAGGACGTCCTTGCCGAGGTAGCCGGCCTCGTAGGCCTGGCGGACCGCGGCGTGCAGGCGCCGCAGCACGGGGACGACCTCACCGCGCAGGTAGATGAAGGCGTGGTTGGAGCGGATCGCGTGGCAGGCGATCACGATGCCCTCGATCAGCGCGTGCGGGTTGGCGAAGAGGAGGGGGATGTCCTTGCAGGTGCCCGGCTCGGACTCGTCGGCGTTGACCACCAGGTAGTGTGGCTTGCCGTCGCCCTGGGGGATGAACTGCCACTTCATGCCGGTGGGGAAGCCCGCGCCGCCGCGGCCGCGCAGACCGGACTCCTTGACGTAGGCGATGACGTCGTCGGGTTTCATCGCCAGGGCCTTGCGCAGGCCCTCGTAGCCCTCGTGCGCCCGGTAGGTGTCCAGCGTCCAGGACGTCGGGTCGTCCCAGAAGGCCGAGAGCACCGGGGCCAGCAGCTTCTCCGCTGATTCGGCGGTCATCACTTGCCCTCCTTCGCCACCGGACCGGCCGGGTTGTCGGGGTCGGAGGCGGCCGTCCTGCGCGGCGCGTCGTGGGAGCTGGGGTGGGGCTGGGGCGCCTCGCCGGTCTCGGTGACGGGCTGCCCGGCCGACGCGGCCCCCTCCCCGCCGCGCGGCGAGACCACCTTCGGGCCGGCCTTCTCTCCCTTGGCCAGCTTCAGTCCGGCCAGCGAGGCCGGGCCCGCGCTGCCGCTCGCCTCGACGGCGCCGGGCCGCTCGTCGGGGAATCCGGCGAGGATGCGGGCGGTCTCCTTGAAGGTGCACAGCGGGGCGCCGCGGGTGGGCCGCACCTCGCGCCCGGCGCGCAGGTCGTCCACGAGCTTCCTGGCGCTCTCGGGCGTCTGGTTGTCGAAGAACTCCCAGTTGACCATCACCACGGGGGCGAAGTCGCAGGCCGCGTTGCACTCGATGTGCTCCAGCGTCACCTTGCCGTCCTCGGTGGTCTCGTCGTTGCCGACGCCGAGGTGTTCCTGGAGCGCCTCGAAGATGGCGTCGCCGCCCATCACCGCGCACAGGGTGTTGGTGCACACCCCCACCTGGTAGTCGCCCGAGGGCTTGCGCCGGTACATGGTGTAGAAGGTGGCCACCGCCGAGACCTCGGCCGTGGTCAGGTCGAGCATCTCGGCGCAGAACCGCAGCCCGGTGGGGGTGACGTGCCCCTCCTCGGACTGCACCAGGTGCAGCATCGGCAGCAGCGCGGAGCGGCTGCCGGGGTAGCGGGCGATGATCTCCCTGGCGTCCGCCTCCAGCCGGGCGCGGACGTCGGCCGGGTAGTCGGGTGCGGGGAGCTGGGGCATCCCGAGCGATACGTCTGTCACCGGTCGACGCCTCCCATCACGGGGTCGATGGACGCGACGGCGACGATGACGTCGGCGACCTGGCCGCCCTCGCACATCGCCGCCATGGTCTGCAGGTTGGTGAAGGACGGGTCCCGGAAGTGGACCCGGAACGGGCGGGTGCCACCGTCGCTGACCACGTGCACGCCCAGCTCGCCCTTGGCGGACTCCACCGCGGCGTACGCCTGGCCCGGCGGCACCCGGAAGCCCTCGGTCACCAGCTTGAAGTGGTGGATGAGGGCCTCCATCGAGGTGCCCATGATGTTCCTGATGTGGTCCAGCGAGTTGCCGAGCCCGTCCGGGCCGAGCGCGAGCTGCGCGGGCCAGGCGATCTTCTTGTCGCCGACCATCACCGGGCCGGGCTCCAGCCGGTCCAGGCACTGCTCGACGATCCGCAGCGACTGGCGCATCTCCTCCAGCCGGATCAGGAAGCGGCCGTAGGAGTCGCAGGTGGTGTCGGTGGGGACGTCGAAGTCGTAGGTCTCGTAGCCGCAGTACGGCTGGGCCTTGCGCAGGTCGTGCGGGAGTCCGGTGGAGCGCAGGATCGGGCCGGTGGCGCCGAGCGCCATGCAGCCGGCCAGGTCCAGGTAGCCGACGTCCTTCAGGCGCGCCTTGAAGACGGGGTTGCCGGTGCAGAGCTTGTCGTACTCCGGCAGGTTCTTCCGCATCTTCTTCACGAACTCGCGGACCTGGTCGACCGCTCCGGCCGGCAGGTCCTGGGCGAGGCCGCCGGGCCGGATGTAGGCGTGGTTCATCCGCAGGCCGGTGATGAGCTCGAAGAGGTCCAGGACCAGTTCACGGTCCCGGAAGCCGTAGATCATCACCGTGGTGGCGCCCAGCTCCATGCCTCCGGTGGCGATGGCCACCAGGTGGGAGGAGATCCGGTTGAGCTCCATCATCATCACGCGGATGACGTCGGCGCGCTCGGGCACCTGGTCCTCGATGCCCAGCAGCCTCTCCACCGCCAGGCAGTACGCCGTCTCGTTGAAGAACGGCGTGAGGTAGTCCATGCGCGTCACGAAGGTCGTGCCCTGCGTCCAGGTGCGGTACTCGAGGTTCTTCTCGATACCGGTGTGCAGGTAGCCGATGCCGCAGCGGGCCTCGGTGACCGTCTCGCCGTCGATCTCCAGGATGAGCCGGAGCACGCCGTGCGTGGACGGGTGCTGCGGGCCCATGTTGACGATGATCTTCTCGTCGTCGCCCCTGGCCGCGGCGGTGGCGATCTCGTCCCAGTCGCCGCCGGTGACGGTGTAGACGGTGCCCTCGGTGGTCTCGCGGGTGCCGGCCTGCGAGGCGGTGGGGTCCGTCGCGTGCGGGGTTGCGTGCGAGGTGCTCATCAGCTGTACGACCTCCGCTGGTCGGGAGCCGGGATCTGGGCGCCCTTGTACTCGACGGGGATGCCGCCGAGGGGGTAGTCCTTGCGCTGCGGGAAGCCCTGCCAGTCGTCGGGCATCATGATCCGCGTGAGCGCGGGATGGCCGTCGAAGACGATGCCGAAGAAGTCGTACGTCTCGCGCTCGTGCCAGTCGTTGGTCGGGTAGACGGAGACGATCGACGGGATGTGCGGATCGCCGTCGGGCACGCTCACCTCCAGCCGGATCAGCCGGTTGTGGGTGATCGAGCGCAGGTGGTAGACGGCGTGCAGTTCGCGCTCGGAGTCGCCGGGGAAGTGGACACCGCTGACGCCGGTGCACATCTCGAAGCGGAGCGCGGGGTCGTCGCGCAGGACGCGGGCCACCACCGGCAGGTGGTCGCGGGCGATGTGGAAGGTGATCTCGCCGCGGTCCACGACCGTCTTCTCGATCACCTCCTCCGGCACCAGGCCCTGCTCCTCGAGCGCGCCCTCCAGTTCGTCGGCCACCTCGTCGAACCACCCGCCGTACGGCCGGGACGACGCGCCCGGCAGCCGGACGGTGCGCACCAGTCCGCCGTAGCCGGAGGTGTCGCCGCCCTCCTTGGCGCCGAACATGCCCCGGCGGACGTCGATCACCTCGCCCGTCCCGCCGCGCGGCGACGGGACGGCGCCGTTGCCGTTCGCCTCTGCCTCGCTCATCGGAGCAGCCCCTTCATCTCGATCGTCGGAAGCGCCTTGAGCGCCGCCTCCTCCGCCTCGCGGGCGGCCTGCTCCCGGTTGACCCCGAGCTTCCCCTCCTGGATCTTCTGGTGGAGCTTGAGGATCGCGTCCAGCAGCATCTCGGGGCGCGGCGGGCAGCCGGGCAGGTAGATGTCGACCGGCACGATGTGGTCGACGCCCTGCACGATCGCGTAGTTGTTGAACATGCCGCCCGAGGAGGCGCACACCCCCATGGAGATGACCCACTTGGGATTCGGCATCTGGTCGTAGACCTGCCGCAGGACCGGGGCCATCTTCTGGCTGACCCGGCCGGCCACGATCATCAGGTCCGCCTGCCTCGGCGAGCCGCGGAAGACCTCCATCCCGAATCGGGCGAGGTCGTAGCGGCCGGCGCCGGTGGTCATCATCTCGATGGCGCAGCAGGCCAGTCCGAAGGTCGCCGGGAAGACCGACGACTTGCGCACCCAGCCCGCGGCCTGCTCGACGGTGGTCAGCAGGAAACCGCTCGGCAGTTTCTCTTCGATACCCATGTGTACGCCCCTAGTCCCATTCCAGGCCGCCGCGCCGCCAGACGTAGGCGTAGGCGACGAAGACGGTGAGCACGAAGAGCAGCATCTCCACGAGCCCGAACAGCCCCAGGACGTCGAAGGTGACGGCCCAGGGGTAGAGGAAGACGATCTCGATGTCGAAGACGATGAAGAGCATCGCCGTCAGGTAGTACTTGATCGGGAAGCGCCCGCCCCCCGCTGCCTGCGGGGTGGGCTCGATGCCGCACTCGTATGCCTCGAGCTTGGCCCTGTTGTAGCGCTTGGGGCCGACGATCGAGGCCATGACCACGGAGAAGACAGCGAAGGCTGCCCCGAGCGCTCCCAGTACGAGGATGGGCGCGTAGACGTTCACCGCTCCTCGCTCCTTCCAGTCGACGACGCTGCCGGCGGGCCGTTGCGGGCCGTTTTCGGACCGGTGTTCCGTTCACGAAGATCGTGCGTATGTGAGGCAGTTCACAAGCCCGAGTCGACTGCATCCTATGCCCGACCTTCTGTGATCTGCGACACGGGGTGCGGCAACAAGTTTGTGATCTCCACCACCTGACGAATGATCATGAAGCCGGATGGACGGCGATCTTCACACGTGAAGCGGCCGACTGATCACCACACGTGACATTCCGATGCGTCTTCGCTGGTCGGAGGGGGTGCGCCCTATCAAGAGATGCCCACTACAAGCAAATTTGCCCTGGACGTCCGAACTCGCTAGACGGCGCGGAGCGGGACCTCGGGAGGACCTCGGCCGGAGCCGGGGCCGGCCACCCGGACCCGCCTTCGCGATCTCCCGGAAGGCCTGCGCGGCAAGATCGTGAATCCGTGCTCAATCTGTGACCTCCACCACGCCCGGCCCTCGCGGCGCGGGCCCGTCTTTGCGCACGGAGCGCCGCCCGTGCTAGGCGTGCGGATCGAAGTGGATCAATCGGACAATGTCATGGTCACGGCCCCTTAACGGGGCAATGATCAACTTCCGGGAGAGGCCTCCGGAGTGCCCCGCTCCGCTCAAAGTGGGCGCGTACACGCCGAGTGTGGCGTAACACACCTTTGTTGAACGGAACCTCCCACGGCTGATAGCCGTGGTGACATGTCCCAGACCGCCCACATACCCAGCCACCGGAAACCCCGTCGAGCCGGCAGGAACCCCCTGCTGCGCACGGGCGTTGCCGGTGGCGTCCTCAGCACTCTCGCGGTGACCGCCGCGGCCGCCCCCTCCTCCGCCGAGGAGCGGAAGACGGTCGCCGACACCGCCGAGATGCCCGTGATCGTCCCCGACGCGGCCACCGGTGCCCTGCGGGCCGCCGACGCCAACCGGACGGTCGCGACCCGGTACGAGACCGAGGCCGCGCGGACCCTGGCCGCCGAGCAGGCCATGGAGCGGGCCGGAGAACTGGCCGAGAAGAAGAAGGCCGAGGCCGAGCGCAGGGCGGCGGAGGCCGCCGAAGCCGCCGAGGCCGAGCGCGCCGCCCGGGAGCGCGCGGCGCGCGACTCCCGGCGCACCACTCTCGGCGCCGCCCCCGCCGGGACCGCCGCCCCCGCCACGTCCGCGCCGGTCGGCAGCGGCAACGTGGCGACCCTGGTGGGCTTCCTGCGCGCGCAGGTCGGCAAGGCGTACGTCATGGGCGCCACCGGACCGAGCGCCTACGACTGCTCCAGCCTCACCCAGGCCGCCTTCCGCCAGATCGGGGTCAGCCTCCCGCGGACCTCGCAGCCGCAGTCCACGGCGGGCACCCAGGTCTCCCTGAGCAGCGTGCGGCCGGGCGACATCCTCTACTGGGGCAGCGCCGGCAACGCGTACCACGTCGCCGTCTACATCGGGAACGGCCGCTTCATCGGCGCCCAGAACCCCTCCACCGGCGTCGTCGAGCGCGACATGAGCTACGACATGCCGACGGGCGCGGTGCGCGTGCTCTGACGCCGCGCGGCGCGCGTACGGCACGTACACGGACACGCACACGGCGAAGGGCCGTCCGGAGAACCGGACGGCCCTTCGCCGACTCCTGGCCCGTCCCCGCGCCCCGCGCGCGGGCGGCCCGCTACGCGCGCGGGGCGACCTTCGTCAGCCCGTTGATGATCCGGTCCATCGCGTCGCCGCCCGTCGGATCCGTCAGGTTCGCCAGCAGCTTCAGCGTGAAGCGCATCAGCATCGGGTGGGTCAGACCGCGCTCGGCCGCCAGCCTCATGACCTTGGGGTTGCCGATCAGCTTCACGAAGGCGCGACCCAGCGTGTAGTAGCCGCCGTAGGTGTCCTTGAGGACCCTCGGGTAGCGCCGCAGCACCAGCTCCCGCTGGGCCGGGCTCCGCCGGGCGTGGGCCTGGACGATGACGTCGGCCGCGATCTGCCCGGACTCCATGGCGTACGCGATGCCCTCCCCGTTGAACGGGTTGACCATGCCGCCCGCGTCACCGACCAGCAGCAGCCCCCGCGTGTAGTGCGGCTGGCGGTTGAAGGCCATCGGCAGGGCCGCGCCGCGGATCGGGCCGGTCATGTTCTCGGGCGTGTACCCCCACTCCTCGGGCATCGAGGCGCACCACGCCTTGAGGACCTCGCGCCAGTCCAGCTCCTTGAAGGACGAGGAGGTGTTGAGCACGCCCAGACCGACGTTGGAGGTGCCGTCGCCCATCCCGAAGACCCAGCCGTAGCCGGGCAGCAGCCGGTCCTCCGCCCCCCGCCGGTCCCACAGTTCCAGCCAGGACTCCAGGTAGTCGTCGTCGTGGCGCGGCGAGGTGAAGTACGTGCGCACGGCCACGCCCATCGGACGGTCCTCGCGCCGGTGCAGGCCCATCGCCAGCGACAGTCGCGTGGAGTTGCCGTCCGCGGCGACCACCAGCGGGGCCCGGAAGGAGACCGGCGTCCTGTCCTCGCCCAGCTTCGCCTCCACACCGGTGATCCGGCCCGTGCGCCCGTCGGTGATCGGCGCACCGACGTTGCACCGCTCGTACAGCCGCGCCCCGGCCTTCTCGGCCTGCCGGGCGAGCTGCTCGTCGAAGTCGTCGCGCCTGCGGACCAGTCCGTAGTCCGGGTAGCTCGCCAGCTCCGGCCAGTCGAGCTGGAGCCGGGTGCCGCCGGCGATGATCCGCAGGCCCTTGTTGCGCAGCCAGCCCGCCTCCTCGGAGACGTCGATCCCCATCGCCACGAGCTGCTTGACCGCGCGCGGGGTCAGCCCGTCGCCGCAGACCTTCTCCCGGGGGAAGGCAGTCTTCTCCAGCAGCAGGACGTCGAGCCCGGAGCGGGCCAGGTGGTAGGCGGTGGTGGACCCGGCGGGGCCGGCCCCGACCACGATCACATCGGCGCTGTGCTCGGAGGCTGCCTTCGAGGGGGACTCGGTCACGACGGACTCCCGCAAGACTCGGTATTCAACGTGCCGGTCGCGCCGGGCACTGGACGGATGCAGTCTATGCAGGGGCCCTGGGCCCGCCGGAGAAGGGATGCGCGGGCGAACTCCCGCTCCCCGTGACCGGTCGCCCTGTCCGCCCGCCCCGGACCGCTCCCGGTCCTACGGGGCGAACCCCCGGTGCAGGGCGACGATCCCGCCCGTCAGATCGCGCCAGGCGACCTTCTCCCAGCCCGCGTCCTGGAGCCTGCGGGCCAGACCCGGCTGGTCGGGCCAGGCGCGGATGGACTCGGCGAGGTAGACGTAGGCGTCCGGGTTGCTGGACACGGCCTCCGCCACGGGCGGCAGGGCCCGCATCAGGTACTCGGTGTAGACCTTGCGGAAGGGCTCCCAGGTGGGGTGGCTGAACTCGCAGATCACCACCCGCCCTCCGGACTTGGTCACCCGCAGCATCTCGCGCAGCGCGGCGTCGGTGTCGTGGACGTTGCGCAGCCCGAAGGAGATGGTGACGGCGTCGAACGCGTCGTCGGCGAACGGCAGTCGGGTCGCGTCCCCGGCCGTGAACGGCATCCACGGCTCGCGCTTCTTGCCCTCCCGCAGCATCCCGAGGGAGAAGTCGCACGGCACCGTGTACGCCCCGGCGGTCGCGAACGGCACCGACGACGTGCCCGTCCCGGCCGCCAGGTCCAGCACCCGCTCCCCCGGCCGCGCGTCCACGGCGCGGGCGACCTCGCGCCGCCACAGCCGGGCCTGCCCGAGGGACAGCACGTCGTTGGTGATGTCGTACCGGGCCGCCACCTTGTCGAACATCGCGGCGACTTCGTTGGGCTGCTTGTCCAGGGATGCGCGCGTCATGTGCCCATACTCCCAGCCCCACCCCCCTGCCCCCGCCCCGGCTCCCCGGCGCGTGGACGCACAGAACTTCCGGGCATCGCCGTGAACCCGCCGGCCGGCACAGGGGCCAGGACCGCTCGGATCCGGCCGATCCTGCCGGGCCACGGCCCGATTCCTTTGCGGCGCCCCCGACGGGTGCGTTACACACTGCTTGCGTAAATGTCCTGACTGTCACCGTGGGGGGATCGTGTCGTTCGACGAAGAGTGGGCCCAGCTCGTGGCCAAGGCCACGCGCGAGCAGGCGGCCCGCACCCGTCTCAACACACTCGACGGGGACGGGGGTGGTGGGGGCACGACGAAGCTCCTCCACGTCACCCCGGGCGAGCTCACCAAACGCGCGGGGAAGACCGACACCATCCGCGGCAACTTCGCCGACGCGGACAACGCCGTCGTCAAGCAGACCGAGGAAGTCCCCGCCGGCCTCACCGGCTTCAGGTCCGCCACCGCGTTCACCACTTTCCTGGAGCGCTGGGAGGAGCAGACGAAGTATCTCCAAGGGCTGCTGGACAACGGAGTGGCCAAGCCCCTGCGCGCCGCGGCCGGCGAACTCCAGCAGGAGGACGGCGACCGGGCCAAGGTGATCGACGGTCTCAAGATGGAGGACGGGAAGGGCTCGGACAAGTGACATTGAGCTACAGCACGGTCAAGGACGCCGACCTCGCACCGCTGTCGGAGGCTGTGGCCAAGTGGCGGAATCTGCCGGGCAAGTTCACCACCATCGCCACCTCCTTCAAGACCGAGGTGTCCGGTGCCCTGCTCGCCTCCGACTGGGAAGGGGAGGCGGCGAAGGCCGCGTTCAAGAAGTTCGATCAAGTGCAGAAGCAGATGGGGAACGCCGCGGAGGAGGCCGGTGACGTCCACCGGCTGCTCGACAGCGCTCTGGAGAGCTTCCGCTCCGCCCAGAAACGACTCCGGAACGTCGCCGACGAGGTCTCCGAGGACAGGAACCTCAAGCTCTCCTCCACCGGGCTCGTATACCTGGACCCGGACGACAAGAAGAAACCCGAGCGGCTCGCCGTCCTCAAGCAGGCCTACGAGGACGTGATCCGCGGGTACAACGACCGCATCAAAGCGGCCCTCGAAGACGCCACCGGGGCGGACACCGCGCTGCACTGGGCGCTCTCCCAGGATCCCAACGGGCGCTCCCCCGGCTTCCACCCCGACATGTTCCGCAGCATCCGGGAGGCCCAGCAGGGGCAGGACCGGGCCCGCAAGGACGCCGACACACTCGTCAAGCTCACCTCTCTCGGTCCCGGCATCACCGACGAACAGCTCGAGCAGTTCAACCGCCTGGCCCGGAAGCACGAGGGCGACCCTTACTTCGCCGAACGGTTCGCCGTCAGAACGGGTCCCGAGGGCACTCTGCGCTTCTGGCAGGGCATCGCCGACGCCCGTCCGTCCAGCAGCACAGCGGAAAAAACTCTGGCCGGTATTCAGAAGTCGCTTTCCCACACTCTTGCCACTGCTTCACATTCCCAGAGCGAGGCCATGCGGGAGTGGAAGGAGAAGATGGTCGAACTCGGAAAAGAGCGCATCTATTTCACCCACTCGGGCGAGACGGCGAACCTCCCGAGCCAGGGGTCCTACGGGTTCTCCATCATGAGCAGCCTAATGCGTCACGGCGAGTACGAAACGGATTTTCTCAAAGAGTACGGCAATGAGCTCTACTATTTCGAGAAGGAACACAAAGGCAACCCCGAGGATCTCTGGCATGTCGATGATCACAAAGCCCGCCTCAATTTTGGCTCCGATAAAGGAAACGACCCCATGTCCGGTTACTTGGAGGCCCTCGGTCACAACCCGGAAGCTTCCAAGGCAATGTTCAACTCAGTGCCCTGGGCCGTAAACGGAAACCATGAAAACAACCTCAGCCCGTTCCTCAATTACCTGATGCGCGAACGTGAATGGATCCAAGACTCGACTGCAGGCGAAGAATCCCAAAAAGGATACGGGTACGGTGAACTTGGGCACGCTCTGGAGTCGGCGACCCTCGGCTTCCCTTACGATCGCCCCGATCTTGGCCTGAAGCGAGATGAAGCGACAGCAAATGTCATGAGTCAAGTTGTCGCAGTCGTCAGCACGGACGTGGGTTTTGCCTCTGACCGGCCCGGAGTGGGGGACAGCTTGGCAAGGATGGGAGCTGGCTACATCGACGACCTGAATTGGGCAGTCTCTGATTTCGGGGAAGCGGACTACGCAGAAGAGGCAAGGAACTCTGCCTTCCGTCATAGAGAAGGGGATGGCCACTTCAGCGTAAATGCCAGCACTGCCGAAAGGTTCCTCACTTCTGTTGGAAGAGTCGAAGGTGGCTACGAAATACTTGCGTCAGCTCAGCAGGAGTACGTTGCATCCCTGATGAGAGTGCAACCTGGGCCGACCGATGAGGCGAAACTGATCCTCGAATCAGGATCCAAGTTCAACGGAGTGATTGACGGTGCGCGAACCCTGGACATCTTGGGCACATATAAGGACAACAAGGAAGAGGCAGAGCGCAAGTTGACCGAGGCTGCGGAGTGGGAAAAATTTGCTGTTAGCCAGGGAATCGGATTGGGCGCCGGGCTTCTGACTCTTCCCTTTGGGGGACCTACCACTTCTGCAGCGGTTGCCTTCGCGGTTCCCGCCGTGGTGGAAGGGGTGGCGAGCGCCACAGAAACCCAATATGAGGTGTCCTTGAATCGCCAACTGGAAGAAAGGATGAAAAAATTCGAGGAAGAAAACAAAGTTGACGCTATGGAATTCTACGATCGCGGGAAAGTCCGGTCCGTGGATCCGCTCGATGCCTTCGTTGTCGCTCATGAAATCCAGCCAGGCAGCTCTTGGCTTCGGGAGATCAACCTCGAGGACAGGTACGACACTGGAAGGAACGACATTGCACCGCTATTCCAAAAATAACACGAGTTGCCGACGAAATACTTAGAAGTGGACGAAGCAATCCCGGTAGAAAGCACTCGATCAGATCGCGAAAGGTGAGCACCCGTCACCTCGAAGATGAAACACTTAGAGAGATTGTCTGATGGGGAAGAAAATTTTTCGATTGCGCATCACCTCCGCCTTGGTGGGCATCATTCTGATGGCGTCATCTTGCTCTAGCGGGGACCGGGAAAACTCAGTTTCCGCACAGGAGGTGTGCGGCGGGCTGGCAGAGAAAGCCGCCTCAGCCGTGAAAGAAATTACAGAGGCAGAGAAATTCAGAAAAGATTCTGCCGACGACGAAGGGAAGTTCGCGGACCTCCTCTTGTCCGACCTGAAGGAAGAAAGAACAGGAAAGAGGAGAGAGTTCTGCCGAGTCCACCCTACAGAAGGGAAAGGAACACCTGTTCCACGCATTCATTTCGAAATAATCAGTCGAGACAACATCCCTCCTGACAGAAAAACGGCGGTCGTCGGCGAGAAGGATTTCCCGTTTGCCCTACGGGCGACTTCGACCTACACCTCCGCTGAAATATATTTCGAGTGTCGCTCAAGTAGCGAAAGAAGAAACAGCAGAGAACACCCTGTAGTGCACGGAAAACTTTCCTACGGCCCTCGGCTCGTTGGGGGCGAGGGTGGTTTGAAATCAATTCAATTGCACATGGACATACTTCAGCATGTGGCTCGCAATGTCGCGGGTGAATTGGGATGCGATGGTCACGGGGGCATCCCGGAACCGGATGATCCTAGAGGATGAAAGGCGGAAATAGAGAAAGACGAGTTCAAGGATATCGGTAAGTCTAGCGCCGCATCCCCTCTCTCCGCCTAGCCTACGCAAAGGCTCATGGCATTCCCAGCGACGATCCATGGTTTGCAGAGCGCAGAAGGTTCATAGAACTCTACTACGGTAAGTAACACGGGAGATGAAGGGTGAAGTTGAGTGGACAACAACATAGGAACACTCTTCTCAAGGAAGGTGTTGACCGTATTCGCTGCGGCATCCCTCGCCATAGTTTCGGGATGCACAGGGGGAGAGGAAGGAAGAGTCGAAGCGAAATCAACCTGCGGCGAGCTGTCCGATATCGCAGCCACAGCGCTGGCTGAAATTACAGGGGGGAAACGCTTTCCCGCTTCATCTCAAGCAGACGCGAAGAAGTTCGCTGAAGAATTCCTCGCAACCGAAGGGAGCGACGAAGAGGATTCACGCGTTTTCTGTAAGATACCCAACCCAAAGGGTGACGATTTCCCCAGCCCAGAAGTAAAATTCACGCTTTCCAGTGAGGAGGAAATCCCACCGCCGGTTGAAAAGGGATTGGCTGGAGAGAGTAATTTCCCTGTAGCTCTTCGATCCGTGAGCGACCCCAGAGGATCTGACATATACTTTGAATGTCACGCACCATGGACGAAAGGCAAAGGCGTCTCTACTGTGATCCGCGCTGAACTTGATTACGAGAAAACCAGCAGGGCCGGCCTGAAGACACTGAAGAGAAACATGGATTTTCTTCAGTACGTAGCTCGCAATGTTGCCGGGGAGTTGGAGTGCGAGAACCACGGAGGTATTCAGAAGAGGACTGAGCCCTGGTGAACTTCTGAAGTGCGGGGGTTCAGAAGCAGTTCCAGGAGGCCGGCTCGGCGGCGCCTCGGAGGCCAGGGCGGTCAGGAGCGGCGGTGGAGGAGGCGGCCGGCGAGGACCGTGGCGAGGCAGTGGCCGTCGGCGGCGTGGACGGCGAAGTCCGCGCGGGCGCCCGCGGAGAGGGCAGCGGGGCGGGGAGCGGCCAGGACGGTCAGGCCCGAGCGCTGGACGGCGGTGCGTACCGAGGGGCGGGTGAAGGGGCCGACGACGGAGGTGACGCCCTCGCGCAGGAGGCGCTGCAGGCCTCGGCGGGCGCTGTGACCCCAGCGCGCCTCGTCCATGGGGAGGGTGGCCAGGGCGGAGCCCGTGAGCGGTTCGGTGTCGGGGATGCCGGGCAGGCCCACCTCGCGCGGGTCCGGGTGGTAGGCGGCCTCCAGCCACGCCACCGCGTCCACCGCGCAGCGGCCGGGGGCCAGTTCGCCGGGCCAGTGGCGGACGCGGGCGGCCGGGTACGTCTCGGCGAGGGAGCCCGCGGGGCCGATCGCCGCGATCCGGTCGCCGGAGACCGCCACCGCGTGCCCGTCCAGACGCTCGCCGTCCCCGGTGAGGCGGACGGCGAGCGGGACGTGGATCGTCAGCACGGGATCGCGGGGGCGAGGGCGCTCAGCCGGCGTCGATGAGCTTCAGTTCGGGGTGCGCGGTACCGCCCTCGATCGCGGTGGAGGACAGGTGGGAGACGACGCGGTCGTCCACCGGGTCCTTCGCCGGGTCGTCGTGGACGACCAGATGCTCGTACGTGGTCGAGCGCTGCGCCGGGACGCGTCCGGCCTTGCGGATGAGGTCGATCAGCTCCATGCGGTTGGAGCGGTGCTTCGCGCCGGCCGAGGAGACGACGTTCTCCTCCAGCATCACCGAGCCGAGGTCGTCCGCGCCGTAGTGCAGGGAGAGCTGGCCGACCTCCTTGCCCGTCGTCAGCCAGGAGCCCTGGATGTGGGCGACGTTGTCCAGGAAGAGCCGGGCGACGGCCAGGATGCGCAGGTACTCGAAGATCGTGGCCTGGGTGCGGCCCTTGAGGTGGTTGTTCTCCGGCTGGTAGGTGTACGGGATGAAGGCGCGGAAGCCGCCGGTGCGGTCCTGCACGTCGCGGATCATCCGCAGGTGCTCGATGCGCTCGGCGTTGGTCTCGCCGGTGCCCATCAGCATGGTGGAGGTGGACTCCACACCCAGCCGGTGTGCGGTCTCCATGATCTCCAGCCAGCGCTCGCCGGACTCCTTCAGCGGCGCGATCGCCCTGCGCGGGCGCTCGGGGAGGAGTTCGGCGCCGGCTCCGGCGAAGGAGTCCAGGCCGGCGGCGTGGATGCGGCGGATCGCGTCCTCCACCGTCACGCCCGAGATCCGGGCCATGTGCTCGACCTCGGAGGCGCCCAGGGAGTGGATCACCAGCTCGGGGAAGCGCTTCTTGATCGCCGAGAAGTGCTCCTCGTAGTACTCCACGCCGAAGTCGGGGTGGTGGCCGCCCTGGAACATGATCTGGGTGCCGCCCAGCGCCACGGTCTCCTCGCAGCGGCGCAGGATGTCGTCCAGGTCCCGGGTCCAGCCCTTGTCCGTGTCCTTGGGGGCCGCGTAGAAGGCGCAGAACCGGCAGGCGGTCACACAGACGTTGGTGTAGTTGATGTTCCGTTCGATGATGTACGTGGCGATGTGCTCGGTGCCCGCGTACCGGCGGCGGCGCGCCGTGTCGGCGGCCTGCCCCAGTGCGTGCAGCGGGGCGTGCCGGTAGAGCTCCAACGCCTCCTCCGCGCTGATCCGCCCGCCCCCGGCGGCGCGGTCGAGTACGGACTGGAGGTCGGCGTTATCGGTCACCGGGCGGTCCTCTCGGGCTTGGCGGTCGGGTCGGTCGGGCCTGGCGGCCGGGCCGGCCGGTGCGCGGCGGCACGGCGTCCGATCCAGCGTACGCCAGTGCCCGGGCGGCCTTTCGGCAGGTCAGTCCGCTCCGGCCGGGCGGGGCCGGGGCAACGCGGCGGCCGGGGCGGCGGGGTACGGCCTCAGCTCAGGAGTTCCACGCGCACATCGGCCGGGAATCCGGTGGTGGGCCCGGTCCGGCGGGCGAACTCGGCGATGCCACCGAGCTGTTGGGGGCCCAGCCGGAAGTCCAGGGTGGTGAAGTAGCGCTCCAGCAGCTCGGCGTCGAAGGCCTCCCAGCGGGCCGCCTGTTCGGCCACCTTGCCGACCTCCTCCAGGGACAGGTCGCGGGAGTCGAGGAAGGCCCGGTGGACCTCCCGCACGGTCTCCGGCTCGCGCTCCAGGTAGTCGCGGCGGGCGGCGAAGACGGCGAAGACGAACGGCAGGCCCGTCCACTCCTTCCACATCAGCCCCAGGTCGTGGACCCGGAGGCCGAGCCGGGGCGCGTCGTGCAGGGAGGCGCGCAGTGCGGCGTCGCCGATCAGCACGGCGGCCTGGGCCTCCTGCATCATCAGGCCGAGGTCGGGCGGGCAGGTGTAGTAGTCGGGGGCGATGCCGTGGCGCTCCGCGAGCAGCAGCTGGGCCAGCCGCACGGAGGTGCGGGACGTGGAGCCGAGGGCGACCCGCTCGCCGTCGAGGGCGGCCAGCGGCACCTTGGAGACGATCACGCAGGACATCACCGGGCCGTCGCAGCCCACCGCGATATCCGGCAGCGCGACCAGCCGGCCGGCGTTGCGGAGGAATTCCACGAGGGTGACCGGGCCGATGTCCAGATCCCCGTTCACCAGCTGTTCACTCAGTTTCTCGGGGGTGTCCTTGGTGAGCTCCAGGTCCAGCAGGGTGCCGGTGCGGGCGAGTCCCCAGTACAGGGGCAGGCAGTTGAGGAACTGGATGTGCCCGACGCGGGGCCGCCTCCGCAGGGGCTCGGCGACGGGCTGGTCAGCGTCATTGGTGTCCACCTCGCGAGGCTATCCCCGCAGGTCCGCTCCGCCTCCTCGGGGGTGCTCACCCGGACGGGCGCGCCGGAGCATGATCACCCTTCCCCTCCGGTGGGCACCGTGCTACGCTCACAGCAAGTTGCAGTTTGGTTTCCCTTGCAGTACAGAGCCTGCGGAGCATGTGACCGCGGGCTCTCGTCGTTTTCAGAGTTCTTCACTGGCTTCTGGAGCAGGGCAACCCTTATAGGCCCAAGGAGGGCTTATGGCTACCGGAACCGTCAAGTGGTTCAACGCCGAAAAGGGCTTTGGTTTCATCGCTCAGGACGGCGGCGGTCCCGATGTGTTCGTTCACTACTCCGCGATCAACGCCAACGGTTTCCGTTCCCTGGAGGAGAACCAGGCGGTCACCTTCGACGTGACGCAGGGCCCGAAGGGTCCGCAGGCGGAGAACGTCACCGCGGCCTGAGTTGCCCGGCTCGGCCAGACGCCCTGGCCGTGACGGCGTAGCGTCCGCCCGTGAGGGCGGTACGGCGCCGGCAGACGACCGGATAAGCAGTACCCAAGGAGCCCCCGTCACGACGGGGGCTCCTGCCTTTCCCCGCACGGCTGCCTCTCCCCGCACGGCTCCGGCGTCGCCGGCCCGGTTCCGGCGCCGCTCGGTGCGGTGGCTCGGGAGGGGACGCGACGGGCCCCGGCGGGCTCCCGGATTCGGGAGCCCGCCGGGGCCCATGGCCGTTGTGGCCGACCGTCGCGCGGGAGCCGGTCAGGCGGTGGCGGGGGTGGGCTCGCCGCCGCGGCGGTCTCCCGCGCCTGCGGCGGGGACGGTCCCGCCGGCGTCCTCGGTGCCGTCGAGGTCGTCGATGTCGAAGCTGCGGGCGCGGCGGAAGGCGTCCAGGTCGAGGATCCTCTCCCGGGCCGCGACCACGACCGGGACCGCCGCCTGGCCGGCGACGTTGGTGGCCGTCCGGATCATGTCCAGGACCGGGTCGATCGCCAGCAGCAGACCCACGCCCTCCAGCGGCAGGCCGAGGGTGGACAGGGTCAGCGTGGTCATCACGGTGGCGCCGGTGAGGCCGGCGGTGGCGGCGGAGCCGATGACCGAGACGAAGGCGATCAGCACGTAGTCGCCGACGCCGAGGGAGATGCCGAAGATCTCCGCGACGAAGATCGCGGCGAGCGCCGGGTAGACCGCGGCGCAGCCGTCCATCTTGGTGGTGGCCCCGAACGGCGCGGCGAAGGAGGCGTACTCCCTGGGCACCCCGAGCCGTTCGATGGCCTTCTGGGTCACCGGCATGGTGCCGACCGAGGAGCGGGAGACGAAGCCCAGCTGGATGGCGGGCCAGGCCCCGCGGAAGAACTGCAGCGGGCTGACCCGGGCCGCCAGCGCCAGCAGCAGCGGGTAGACGCCGAACATCACCAGCAGGGAGCCGATGTAGACGTCGGCGGTGAAGGTGGCGTACTGGCCGATCAGGTCCCAGCCGTACTGGTCGATGGCGCGGCCGATCAGGCCGAGGGTGCCCAGCGGGGCCAGGCGGATGACCCACCACAGGGCCTTCTGCAGCAGGGTGAGGGCCGACTCGGAGAAGGAGAGCAGCGGTGCGGCCTTCTCCCCGATCCGCAGGGCGGCGACGCCGGCGACGGCGGCCATGAAGACGATCTGCAGGACGTTCAGCTCGGTGAACGGCGTGATCACGTCGGTGGGGATGATCCCGGTGAGGAAGTCCAGCCAGGAGCCCGCCTGTTCGGGCCGGGCGCCGTCCTTCGGGGACAGTCCGGTGCCCGCGCCCGGGTTGGTGAGCAGACCGATGGTCAGGCCGATCCCGACGGCGATCAGCGAGGTGGCCATGAACCACAGCAGGGTGCGGCCGGCCAGCCGGGCGGCGCCCGAGACGTTCCTCAGGTTGGTGATCGAGACGGTGATGGCGAAGAAGACCAGCGGGCCCACGGCCAGCTTCAGCAGCTGGACGAAGGTGCCGCCGACCTTGTCGAGGGCGGTGCTGAGCCAGGCTACGTCGCCGCTGCGGGCGACCCAGCCCAGCAGGGCTCCCAGGACCAGGCCGAGGAGTATCTGGGCCCAGAAGGGGATTCTGGCGAGACCTGTGCGGCGCTTCGGCGCGGCGGGCTCGCCGGCCGCGGTGTTCCCGGCGGTCGGGGCGGACTCGCCGGGCGCGCTGGATGGCGTGTTGGAGGACACGGACACACTCCGGTGGGACATGTGGCGGGGACAGGGTTCTTCTGGTTCTCGGGGGTTGTGCGCGTTCCATGCGTACGTCGAGGACTCGACGGTCCCGGAGAACCCGGGAAGAGGGAAGAGGGCGCCGGAGGGATCCGGCCGCCCAGTGCCGCGTCAGTCAGGGTTCGCCCGATAGCAAGGCGTCCTGGCGCGTGCGATCGCAAGGCGGTCGGAAGCCGCATGTAGTCGTCCTACCTGGGCTTTCGACCAACGCAGCATGGGGGCGCCCCCGGCCGGAGGCTGGGGGAGGCGGCGAGCGGGGTGAACCCTGACTGACGCGGCACCGGGTCGCGCGGGACTCAGCCGATGCGACAGGCCGCGGACAGGCAGCGGCAGAGGTCGACGTGCAGCCGGGCCACGAGCATCGTGCTCCTGGCCTGGGGAGTGGTGCGGGCTGCGGTAGTCATGGTCCTCACGCTAACACCGGGCCCGGGGGCCTCCCGGGCGGAACGGTTTCCGCCGACGCACAACGCCCCGGCGGGGAAAGGCATTCCCGGCCGGGGCGTCATGAGGGGGTGTGACGAGGGTTACGCGGCCCGGAGCGGCGTGACGGGCGCAGGAGCGGCCCGGCGACCGGTCAGGTCCGCCTCGCCCGCCCGCTCCGCGCTCCCACAGGGCCCGGGCCCTGTGGGCCCGGACCTCCCGAGCCCAGCCCGGTCCGCGCTCCCCCGGGTTCAGTCCTCCTGACTCTGGTTGGCGGCCAGCTTCCGCTTGGCCCGGTCCACGCGCTCGGCGATCTGCACGGACATCTCGTCGCGCTGCCGGCGCAGCAGCACCAGGCTGAGCGGCGCGGAGACGACCATGGCGAGCATCAGCAGCCACAGCGGGTTGGCCTTGCCGATGGCCTCGGGCAGTACGCCGACGTAGGCGAGCACCGCGACGACCACGAAGCAGGCGAGGAAGACGCCCAGGCGCATGGCCGTGTAGCGGAGCGTCGCGTGCGGCGTGCGGCCCGGCACCGTGCCGGACGCCGTCCCGGAGGCGGCGTCCGAAGTGGCGTCGGAAGCGGCGTGCGGTGCCCTGTTCGTGTTGCCGGTCTCCGATGTGCTGGTCACGGTGGTGGGTCCTTTCGGCGTGGCCGGGTCAGCTGAGCCGGAGCCACATGGTGATGTCGTCCCGGAGGTCGTCGTCCGCGACGCGGATGGCGTCGGGCACGCGTCCGACCTCCTTGTAGCCGCACGAGCCGTAGAAGTGCTCCAGCCCGAGCCCGCCGCGGCAGGTGAGCCGGATGCCGCGGATGCCGTCCATGCCCCGGGCGGCCTCCTCCACGGCGGCCATCAGGGCCCGTCCCTCGCCCCGGCCCTGGCGGTCGGGGCTCAGCATCACGGTGTACAGCCACACCCAGTGTCGCATCAGCCGGTGTGTGTTCGGCATCAGGAAGGCGGTGCCCGCGACCCGGTCCTCCTCGTCGTACGCCGCCAGCAGCCGCGCCCGCCCCTCGGCCATCGCCGTGAGGTGCCGGGCCAGCTCGGGCCGTACGTCCTCGGCGGTCACCGGCGGTACGAAGCCGACGGCGCCGCCCGCGTTGGTCACCCGCGCCCACAGGTCGCAGACCCCGTCGGCCAGTCGCCGGTCGACGGGAGGGTCGAGTACGTACCGCAGCGTCATCGAGCCGCCCTCACCGATGTGTTCCGCGTCACGTCCGCCGCCGGGTCACAGCCGCATCGGCTGCGGCGAATCGCGCCGCGCCGGGTCCGGGCCGTCGTACTCGCGGACGATCTCGTAGCGGGTGTTGCGCTCGATGGGGCGGAAGCCGGCGTCGCGGATCAGCTCCAGCAGGTCCTCGCGGGTGAGCTTGTCGGGGGTGCCGTAGTTGTCCGCGTCGTGGGTGATCTTGTACTCGACCACCGAGCCGTCCATGTCGTCCGCGCCGTGCTGGAGGGCGAGCTGGGCGGTCTGCACGCCGTGCATCACCCAGAAGACCTTCACGTGCGGCACGTTGTCGAACAGCAGCCGCGAGACCGCGAACGTCTTGAGCGCCTCCGCCCCGGTGGCCATGGTGGTGCGGGACTGGATCCGGTTGCGGACCTTGCCGTCCTTCACGTCCACGAAGTCGTGCTGGTAGCGCAGCGGGATGAAGACCTGGAAGCCGCCGGTCTCGTCCTGCAGTTCACGCAGCCGCAGCACGTGGTCGACACGGTGGCGGGGCTCCTCGATGTGCCCGTACAGCATGGTGCAGGGCGTCTTGAGGCCCTTGGAGTGCGCCAGGCGGTGGATGCGCGACCAGTCCTCCCAGTGGGTGCGGTGGTCGACGATGTGCTGCCGCACCTCCCAGTCGAAGATCTCCGCGCCGCCGCCGGTGAGCGACTCCAGTCCGGCGTCGATCAGCTCGTCGAGGATCTCGGAGGCCGACAGGCCCGAGATCGTCTCGAAGTGGTGGATCTCGGTGGCGGTGAACGCCTTC
The DNA here is from genome assembly GCF_054072955.1 of Streptomyces sp. SS8. Taxonomy (NCBI): domain Bacteria; kingdom Bacillati; phylum Actinomycetota; class Actinomycetes; order Kitasatosporales; family Streptomycetaceae; genus Streptomyces; species Streptomyces sp. SS8. The sequence goes on along the minus strand of NZ_JBSVCZ010000007.1, from coordinate 40,831 downwards.
AGGGAGACGTTCGGCAGGGCCTTCTTCAGCTCCCGCAGCGAGCGCGGGTAGTAGCGCCAGGGCAGGGTGGGGTGGAGGCCGTTCACGATGTGGAGCTCGGTGAGGTTCTCGCCCTCCATCGCCCTGGCCAGCCGCACGGCCTCCTCGATGCGCATGGTGTACGCGTCCTTCTCCCCCGGCTTGCGCTGGAAGGAGCAGTAGGCGCACGAGGCCGTGCACACGTTGGTCATGTTCAGGTGGCGGTTGACGTTGAAGTAGACGACGTGGCCGTTCTTGCGGACGCGCACCTCGTGGGCGAGGCCGCCCAGCCAGGCCAGGTCGTCGGACTCGTACAGGGCGATGCCGTCCTCACGGCTCAGCCGCTCACCGGCGCGGACCTTCTCCTCCAGCTCGCGCTTGAGCCCAGCGTCCATGCGTCGCCGCCTCCTTGTTCCTGTCTGCGGGTTGCGGGTCCTGCGGGGCCGTCCGTTGCGGGCGGCCCGTTGAGCCTACGCCTGCCCCGCCGCGCCCCGGGCGGGGCCCCGGGGGCGCGGCGGGCCGGATCCCCGGGGTCGCGGCGGAAGCCGTCACTCCTCCTCGGTGGGCAGTACGCCGACCCGGTTCTCCCACTTGGTGGAGAGCACGATGGTGGTGCGGGTCCGCGAGACGCCCTTGGTGCCCGAGAGCCTGCGGATCGTCCGCTCCAGGCCGTCCACGTCGGTGGCGCGCACCTTGAGCATGAAGGAGTCGTCCCCGGCGATGAACCAGCAGTCCTCGATCTCCGCCTGGTCCCGCAGCCGCTCCACCACGTCCTCGTGGTCGACGGAGTCCGAGAGCTGGATGCCGATCAGGGCGGTGACGCCCAGGCCCAGGGAGGGGGCGTCCACGGTCGCGCGGTAGCCGGTGATGACGCCGGCCGCCTCCAGCCGGTTGATGCGGTCGGTCACGCTGGGGCCGGAGAGGCCGACGAGCCGGCCCAGCTCCGCGTACGAGGCCCTGCCGTTCTCGCGCAGCGCCTGGATGAGCTGTCTGTCCACCGCGTCCATGCGTCCTGGTGCCTTCCGTCGTTCGGCTGTCGTCCGGGCTGTCCGGCTGTCGGATACCGCAAGAGCTTTCCGTAATCGAATCTAAGGCATCCGTGCCCGCTGCCCTACGACTGCCCCTGTGCGCCCCCCAGCTCGCCTTCCCATCGGCGGTAGAGATCGTGCGGAACGCCCAGTGCGTCCAGCGCGCGGCCGGCGACGAAGTCGACCAGTTCCTGGATGTGGGCCGCCCCCGCGTAGAAGGCGGGCGAGGCCGGCAGCACCACGGCCCCCGCCTCGTCCAGGGTGACCAGATGCCTGAGGGTCTGGCCGCCCAGCGGCGTCTCGCGCACTGCGACGACCAGCGGGCGGCGCTCCTTGATGGTGACGCTCGCCGTGCGCTGGAGCAGGTCCTTGGACAGTCCCAGGGCGATGCCCGCCACGGCCGCGGTGGAGGCCGGGACGACGATCATCCCCCTGGCCGGGTACGAGCCCGAGGACGGTCCGGCGGCCAGGTCTCCGGCGGGCCAGTACCGCACGGTGCCGCCCGCCGCCCTCCCCCCGGCCGTCTCCGTCTCCGGGCCCCCGGGCTCGGGCACCGCCACGTCGTACGCGTCCGGGGAGCCGTCCGCCCCCCGGGCCAGCCAGCGGCGCAGGTCCTCGCGCCAGTGGGCGTCGCGGAAGGGGTGGCCGGTCTCGTCCAGCAGGGTCAGCCGGGAGGCCCGGCTGACCACCAGGTCCACGTCCTCGCCCGCCGCGAGCAGCGCGCGGATCACCGAAGCGGCGTACGGCGTCCCGGACGCCCCGGACACACCGACGATCCACGGCCGTCGCACACTGTCCCTCACGGCACCGAGCCTAACGGCCGCCGCACCGCCCTCCCGCGTCGGCCGGGGCACTCCGGACCCTGGCCGTCTCCGCCCCGAAGTAGTTGGATCGCCGTATGCCCCGTACGTCCCGCACCGCCCCCACTCCCGCCGAGCGCCCCGGGCGCGCCCCGCACGCCCTCCGCGCCGGGCACAACGGGCGCATACGCCTGGCGGTGGCCGGCTGCGCCCTCCTGATAGCCGCCTCCGCCGCCTGCCAGACCCCCGGGAGGGCCGACGCGGGGACCAGGGTCCGCCAGGCCGTCGAGAGGCTCGGCGAGTGGGAGACGGTGTCGGCCACCGTGCGCGTCGAGGCCTCGGCCGACGAGATACACGCCTTCCTGCGGCGCGAGCACGAGCGGGGCGCGGGCCCGGCGGTCTCCCGCACCGACGCGCTGCTGCTGTCCCGGATGGAGACGGCGTTCGTGTTCGGCGCGGACAGGCCGCTGAAGGACCTCGGCGGCAAGGACCGGATCGACACGGCCGCGGCCGTGAACTTCGGCAACCGGGACGTGGCCGCCTACAAGTCGGTCGGCGCCGACTTCTACGTGCGCGCCGACTGGACGCGGCTGGCGCACGAGACGAACCGGAGCCGCGAGACGGTGGTGCGGGCGGCCGGGCTGGCCCGCTCGGCGGACTCCCTGCCGCCCTCCCTCGCCGCGGCCCGGGACCTGCTCGAGGGCCGGTGGGTGCAGATGGACCCCGAGGAGTTCGACCACTTCGCGCGGGCGGTGGGCGGCAAGTACGGCGAGCGCGCCCAGCGGCTGGCCAACAGCGTGGACATCCTGCAGAGCGCCCGGGCCCAGCACCATGTGATCGGCGCGGTGCGCCGGGCGCTGGAGGACCACGCCGTCCTGCGGGAGGCCGGCCGGGCGGACGGCACCGAGCGCGTCAGGGTGACCCTCCCGGCCCGCGAGGTCGCCGACGGCCTCGCGCCGGCGCTGGCCCCGCTGGAGGAGCGTTTCGACGGGATCGGGTTCTCCTGGCTGGAGCGGGCACCGGACCGGCGGGTCACGGCGGAGCTGGCGCTGCGCGGCGGCGTCCTGTCGGGAATGACGGTGGACCTGGCGCAGTTCACCGAGGAGACGGGCGCCGGGGATGCGGAGGAGATACCGCTCACCGTGTCGTTCGCGCCCGGCTCGGCGGTACCGGTGAAGGCGCCCAGGGGCGCCAGGTGGCTGGATCCGCAGGACGTGATGGCCGCGGTGCTCTACGAGGAGCTGGGTCCGCCCCGGCCCTGATGCGCCCCGGCCGGAACTCCCGACACGTTCGGTGACGTTCTCAGGACGTACGCGGCGGCGGGACGGGCGGGCGGCAAGGCGGCGGCGCCGCCGTCACGGGCGGCGCAGGCGGTGATCGCCGGGGTCGCCGGGACCGACAGCGGTATCGAACGGGAGAGACCGGATGGTGTACGGATCGGCGGCCGGGGCTTCCCGCTCCTCACGCGCCTCCAGGGCGATGTCGGCGGGTGTGCTGATGGTGTCCTGGGTGGCCCTGCTGTGGGTGCTGGAGGCCGTCGACGTGGCCACCGGCAACTCCCTCGACCCGTACGGCATCTCGCCGCGCGAGACGGAGGAGCTGGCCGATGTGGTGCCGGCGGCGTTCCTGCACTTCGGCTGGGACCACGTGGCGGCCAACAGCCTGCCGCTGCTGGTGCTGGGCTTCCTGGCGGCCGTGCGCGGGATAGGCCGCTTCCTGGCCGTCTGCCTGACGATCATCGTCGTCAGCGGCCTCGGCGTCTGGCTCACCGCGCCGGAGAACTCCCTGACGGCGGGCGCCTCGGGTGTGGTCTTCGGCCTCTTCGGCTATCTGCTGGTGCGCGGCTTCGTCGACCGGGACGCCCTCGACATCACCGTGGGCATCACGGTCGTCCTGCTCTACGGCTCGATCCTGTGGGGCGTGCTGCCCACCGCCCAGGGCGTCTCCTGGCAGGGGCATCTGTTCGGGCTGATCGGCGGGGTGCTGGCGGCGTTCTGGTTCCGCCGCTCGGCGCCCGCCGCGCGGGTGAGTCGGCAGATCCCCTGATTCGTCTGTTTGGCCGGGCCCGCCGCGGCGGCCGCGACGTCACACCGCCGGGCAGCCGCCCCGCGGCCGCGACGTCACACCGTCAGGCCGCGCAGCACCAGATCGAGCAGGGCGCAGGCGAACAGCACGATCCCGATGAAGCCGTTGACGGTGAAGAACGCCCGGTTCAGCCGGGACAGGTCGCCGGGCCGCACGATGGAGTGCTCGTAGACGAACGCCGCCACCACGACCGCCAGCCCCGCCCAGTAAGGCGCGCCGGCCCCGGTCAGCGCGCCGTACCAGGCCAGCAGCGCCACGGTGACGGCATGGGAGCCGCGGGCCCCGTACAGCGCGGCGGCTATGCCGAAGCGCGCGGGGACGGACCGCACCCCGTGGGCCCGGTCGGCGGCCACGTCCTGGCAGCCGAAGATCAGGTCGAAGCCGCCGATCCACACGCCCACCGCGAGCCCGAGGACCACCGCCTCCCACGACCAGGCGCCGGTGACCGCGATCCAGGCGCCCACGGGCCCCATGGCCTGCGCGAGCCCGAGTATGGCGTGCGGGAAGTCGGTGAACCGCTTCCCGTACGGGTAGACCACCATCGGCACCACGGCGACGGGCGCGAGCGCCAGGCACAGCGGGTTCAGCAGCGCGGCGGCCCCCAGGAAGACGGCGAGCGCGACCAGCGCCCCGGCCCACGCGGTGCGCACCGACAGCGCCCCGGTGACCAGCTCGCGCCCCGCGGTACGCGGGTTGCGGGCGTCGATCTCCCGGTCGATGATCCGGTTGGCGGCCATCGCGAAGGTCCGCAGCCCCACCATCGCGACGGTGACCAGGAACAGCTCCCACCAGTGGACGGTGCCGTCGTCCAGGAACATCGCGGTGAGGGAGGCGATGTAGGCGAAGGGCAGCGCGAAGACCGAGTGCTCGATCATCACCAGCCGCAGGAACGCCCTGACCCGCCCGGCGGGCCGGGCGGGCTGGGGGCCTGCGACGCCCTCGGTGACGGAGCTCACAGCCCGTACTCCCGCCAGCGGCGGCTGACCTTCTCGGCCGTGTCGGGGTCGGACAGGACCATGTCCGGCCAGCCCCCGTCGCGCGTGTAGCCCTCCTCGGGCCACTTGGCGGTGGCGTCTATGCCCGCCTTGCCGCCCCAGAACTGCTGGTAGGAGGCGTGGTCGAGGTGGTCCACCGGCCCCTCGGTGAGCAGGAGGTCGCGGGCGTAGTCGGTGTTGCCCAGGGCCCGCCAGGCGACCTCGTGCAGATCGTGGACGTCGCAGTCGGAGTCGACCACCACGATCAGCTTGGTCAGCGACATCATGTGCGCGCCCCAGATGGCCGACATCACCTTCTGCGCGTGCTTGGGGTACTTCTTGTCGATCGAGATGATCGCGCAGTTGTGGAAGCCGCCCGCCTCGGGGAGGTGGTAGTCCACGATGTCCGGGACAATGATCTTCAGCAGCGGCAGGAAGAAGCGTTCCGTCGCCCGGCCCAGCGGCCCGTCCTCCGTCGGCGGGCGGCCCACGACGATGGACTGGAAGACCGGCCGTCTGCGCATCGTCACGCAGTCGATGGTCAGGGCCGGGAAGTCCTCCTGCGGCGTGTAGAAGCCGGTGTGGTCGCCGAACGGCCCCTCCGGGAGCATCCTGCCCGGCTCCAGCCAGCCCTCCAGCACCACCTCGGCGCGGGCGGGGACCTGGAGCGGCACCGTCCTGCAGTCCACCATCTCCACCCGCTTCCCCTGGAGGAAGCCGGCGAACAGGTACTCGTCGATGTCACCCGGCAGCGGCGCGGTGGAGGCGTAGGTGACGGCGGGCGGGCAGCCGAAGGCGATGGCGACCGGCAGCCGCTCGCCGCGCCGTGCGGCCGTCTGGTAGTGGTTGCGGCTGTCCTTGTGGATCTGCCAGTGCATCCCGATGGTGCGCCGGTCGTGCCGCTGGAGGCGGTACAGGCCCAGGTTCCGGATGCCGGTCTCGGGGTCCTTGGTGTGGGTCAGGCCCAGGTTGAAGAAGGAGCCGCCGTCCTTCGGCCAGGTGAACAGCGCGGGCAGCTTCTCCAGGTCGACGTCGTCGCCGGTGAGGACCACCTCCTGGACCGGCGCCTCCTTGACCTTCCTCGGCGGCACGTGCGCCATCGCGCCGAGCTTGCCGAACGCCTCGCGCATCCCGACGAAGCCCTGCGGCAGCTCGGGCCGCAGCAGCCCGCCGATCTTCTCGCTGATGTCGTCGTAGGAGGACAGGCCCAGCGACTTGAGCGTGCGGCGGTCGGTGCCGAAGACGTTCATCGCCAGCGGCATGTCGGAGCCCCTGACGTTCTCGAAGAGCAGCGCCGGGCCGCCGGACTTCTGGACCCGGTCGACGATCTCCCCGACCTCCAGATGGGGATCGACCTCGGCCTTGATCCGTACGAGGTCGCCGTCGCGCTCCAGGGCCCGCAGCAGCGAGCGGAGATCGTCGTATGCCATACGGGCAAGTATCCGACACCGACTACCCTGGGCGTGTCACGGGGCCTCCTCCGGCCGGGCACCCCGGACCGCGGGCCCGCACAGGGACCGGCACCTGCCGCACTACACGCTTCCAGGGGGCGTTGCCCAATGCTCAGGATCCTTCCGACCGTTCTGCTCCTGGCGGTGTTGCTCTACGCCTTCATCGACTGCCTGAACACCCCCGAGAACGAGGCCCGCAAGCTTCCGAAGCTGGCGTGGGTGTTCGTCATCCTGCTCTTCCCCCCGGTCGGCCCCATCGCCTGGTTGGTGGTCGGACGGCCGCGCAGGAACGCGCCCTACGGCGCCACCCGCCCCGCCGAGCGCCGGTGGGTGGCCCCGGACGACAACCCCGACTTCCTGAAGTCGATCAACGAGCGCGGACGGCAGCACCCCGAGACGCCGGAGCCGGAGCGGAAGCGGGAGCAGGAGCGGGAGCCCGGCGAGGAGCGGGGCCGGAAGGACGGCAGCGCGGGCAGGGAGACCGACAGGGAGAACGGCGGGCCGGAGGACACCACCCCGCCCGCCGCCTCCTGAGAGCGCGCCCGCGTCACGTCACCTCACGCCGGGACGGTCACACCCCGCCGTAGGAGTGCAGGCCGTCGAAGAAGATGTTGACGCCGTAGTAGTTGAACAGGAAGCACAGGAAGGCGATCAGCGCCAGGTACGCCGCCTTGCGCCCCTTCCAGCCCGCCGTGGCGCGGGCGTGCAGGTAGGCCGCGTAGCCGACCCAGGTGATGAAGGACCAGGTCTCCTTGGGGTCCCAGCCCCAGTAGCGGCCCCAGGCGTTCTCGGCCCAGATGGCGCCCGCGATGATGGTGAAGGTCCAGAACGGGAAGACGGCGGCGTTGATGCGGTAGGCGAAGCCGTCCAGCGACGCGGAGCTGGGCAGCCGCTCCAGCACGGAGGTGGCGAAGGCGCCCGGCCGCCCGCCGGCCTCCAGCTTGGCCTCGTAGCGGTCCCGGAACAGGTACAGCAGCGTGGAGACCGCGCCGAGGTAGAACAGCGCGCCGCACACGATGGCCAGCGAGACGTGGATCCACATCCAGTACGAGTCGAGCGCCGGGACGAGCTGGTCGCTCTCGGTGTAGAAGACCACGATGGCCAGACCCAGGTCGAGCAGCACGGTGGTGACCAGCGGCAGCCCGAGCCAGCGGATGTCCTTCTTCGCCACCAGGAAGGCCAGGTAGGCGCCGACGGCGACCATCGAGAAGGCCGTCGAGAACTCGTACATGTTGCCCCAGGGGGCGCGCTGTACCGACAGGGCGCGGGTGAGCACCGCGCCGAAGTGCAGCAGGAAGGCCAGCACGGTGAGCGAGACGGCGATCCGGCCGTACAGGTCGCCCTGCTCGTCCCCGCCGGCCGCGCCCGGACCGTCCGGCACTCCAGCCCGGCGGCCCGGGGCGGAGCGGGTGACGACCCTGGGGCGCTCCAGCACCTCCGTGCCGCCGGAGGTGCGCACGGTGACGGAGACCTTGTCGGCGCCCTTGTCCGCGGCGGCGGTCCGGGCGCCCCCGGACTTCCCGGCGCCCTGGGCGGTCAGCGCGGCGGCGGTGCGGGCCACCTTGCTGCGGCTGCCGAACACCCACTCCACGATGTGCGCGACGAAGGCCAGGGCGTACACGGCCATCGCCGACTTGATCAGCAGGTTGCTGAACTCGGCGAGGCTCTCGTTCGCTGCGACGGCGATGTCCACTGGGTTCACTCGTTCTCTCCTCGTGACGAGGGGCCGGCGTCCTCGATGGCAGCCGGTACGTCTTCTGTGCTCCCCCCGGTGTCCCGGCCGGAGCTCCGGTCGGCGTTCCCGCCGGGGGCCGGGCCCGCCCCGTCCGGGCCCGCCCCGTCCGGATCCGCCGTGGGCGGGGCGTCGTCCTGGAGCGCGAAGGCCAGGTCGCCCAGTTCCTCGGGGAGCCGCGTGGACTCGCTGCGGCCCAGTCCGGCCATCTCCACCACGGTGACGCCGTCCGCGCCGCGCCGGGCCCGGACCCACACCCTGCGGCGGCGGATGAACAGCGAGCCGGCCAGGCCGAGCACGGCGGCGGTGGCCCCGGCCAGCGCCCAGCCCTCCCCGGGCTCCTGGGAGACCTGGAAGCTGGCCCACTGCTCGACGCGGTCGAACGTCAGCGTGCCCGCGCCGTCCGGCAGCTCCACCGACTCGCCGGGGCGCAGGTCGGCCCGGAACAGGTCGCCGTCCTCGGCCTTGAACTGCTCCATCTTGTCGGTGTCGAGCTGGTAGACGTTCTGCGGGAGGCCCGCGTTGACGCCCAGGTCGCCGTGGAAGGCGTTGAGGGAGAGCACCGGGTAGTCCAGCTCGGGGAAGGTCGAGTGAGGGCCGCGCTCGGCGTCGATCCCGTAGGTGGGCGTGAAGATGCCCTGGAAGCCCAGTTGCTCCTTCTCGCCGTCCTTGTTCCGGTAGTCCTTGACCTTGATGACGCCCGTGGAGGTCAGGCCCAGGCTCTCCTGCGGCAGGAACGGCACCGGGCCGCGGTAGGCCATCTTCCCCTGCCCGTCGGTGACGGTGACGACCGGCGCGTAGCCGTGGCCGACCAGGAAGACCTTGGAGTCGCCGACCTTCAGCGGGTGGTTGACCTCGATGGAGGTCTTCTTCTCCGGCCCGTCGGCGCCCTCCCAGTACGAGACGTCGGCGCGGAAGGTGCGCGCGGTGCCGCGCTGCGGGCCGGTGCGCTCGAAGGAGGCGTGGAACTCCTCCAGCGTGAAGCCGAAGATGTCCAGGTCGTCGGTGTCGTACAGCGACCCGGAGGTGAAGTCGTCGTAGTGGACGAGCGTGTTGGAGAACCCGTCGCCCTCCACGATGAGCTTGCCGCCCTCGGAGTTCCACAGTTGCCCGGCCGCGAAGGCGAGCAGCATCACGATCAGCGAGACGTGGAAGACGAGGTTCCCGGCCTCGCGCAGATAGCCCTTCTCGGCGGCGACCGAGCCCCCGGAACCGGAGCCGCCGGAATCTCCCGGCTCCTCGGTCGGGGAGGTGCGGAAGCGGCGCCCCTTCAGCAGCGTGCGCGCCGCCCGGAGCACCCGCTCCGGCTCGGCGTCGGTGCGCCAGGTGGTGTGGGCGGGCATCCTGGTCAGCCGGCGCGGCGCGCGCGGCGGACGGGAGCGGAGCTGGCCGACGAACTGCCAACTGCGCGGGAGGATGCAGCCGATGAGGGAGACGAACAGCAGGATGTAGATCGCGGAGAACCACACCGAGCTGTAGACGTCGAAGAGCTGGAGCTTGTCGTAGACCTCCGCCAGCGTCCCGTTGCGCTCCCTGAAGTCCTGGACCGCGAAGGCGTTCGAGCCGTTCTGCGGGATCAGCGAGCCGGGGACGGCGGCGAGCGAGAGCAGGAAGAGCAGGATCAGCGCGACCCGCATCGAGGTGAGCTGCCGCCAGAACCAGCGGGCCCAGCCCACCGGCCCCAGGGCGGGGACGTCGACCGCCGAGTCCTCGCGGGGGGCCGTGGAGATCCGGCCGCCCGCCTCCTGCTCCTCGGCGCCGGCCCGGGTGTTCTCGGGAGTGTTCCCGACATCGGCTGTGGGCATCTCAGATCCCTACGGTGAAGCTGTTGGTCCAGGTCCGCATTTCGGTCAGCAGCAGGTCCCACGCCCCGGTGAGCATCAGGACCCCCAGCGCGACCAGCATCCCCCCGCCGATCCGCATGACCCATACGTAGTGCCGCTTGACCACGGCGAAGGCGCCGATCGCCCGCCGGAAGGCCACCGCCGTCAGTATCAGCGGCAGGCCCAGGCCCAGGCAGTAGGCGACCGTCAGCAGCGCTCCCCGCCCCGCGCTCGCCTCGCTGAGCGCCAGTGTGTTGACCGCGGCCAGCGTGGGCCCCAGGCACGGGGTCCAGCCGACGCCGAAGAGCACACCGAGCACGGGGGCGCCGGCCAGGCCCACGGCCGGTCTGCGGTGGAAGCGGAACTCGCGCTGCCCGACCCCCCTGAGCAGTCCGGCGAAGAGCAGGCCCATCGCGATCAGGAACACGCCCAGGATCCGGGTGACCGTCTCCTGGTACTCCAGGAGCGTCTGGCCGAAGTACCCGAAGAGGGCGCCGCCCGAGACGAAGACGGCCGTGAAGCCGGCGACGAACAGGGAGGCGCCGAGCACCATCCGCCCTCTGCGCGCCTCGGCCAGGTCGGCGCCGCCGATCCCCGTGACGTAGGAGAGGTAGCCGGGGACGAGCGGCAGGACGCACGGGGAGAAGAACGACACCAGCCCGCCCAGCAGCGCGATGGGGATCGCCAGGAGCAGACCGCCGGTCAGGACGGTCTCGTAGATCCCCGTCTCGGAGGCGAGGTGGGGCATCCGGCTCACTTCTCCTCGACCAGGGGGTCGATCATGGAGCGGAGTTCCTCCTCACCGAGGGGCTTCAGGGCCCGGGCGGCGATCCTCCCCTCCCGGTCGAGGACGAGGGTGGAGGGGATGGCCTGCGGGTTGAGGCTGCCCTTGGGGAAGCGCAGCAGGAGCTTGCCGGAGGGGTCGTAGAGGCTGGGGTAGGGCACCTCGTACTCCTCCTCGAAGCGCTGGGCCGGGACCCGGTCGAGGTCCCGGGTGTTGATCCCGACGAACCGCACCCCCTGGTCCTCGGTCTCCTCGGCCACCTTCACCAGGTGCGGCATCTCGGCGCGGCAGGGCGGGCACCACGAGCCCCAGACGTTGAGGACCACGACATCGCCCCGGTAGTCGGCGACGTCCAGCCGCTTCCCGTCCACCGTCTCGCCGGATAGATCGGGGGCGGGCTTGCGGTCGGCCGGCTTCACCTCGGTGACCGCGCCCGTCCCGTCCACGTAGTTCTTGCCGGATCCACCGCTCTGCTCCTGGCCGCCGCCCGCGCCGCAGCCCGACAGGATCAGTGCGCAGGCCGCCGCGGCGGTGAAGGCCGCGGACAGCCGGGAGCGGCCTGGGGAGCCGGTAGCGCGAAGAAACATGTGAAAAGTTTCCCATGCGCCTCGCGCAGGCGTTCCCCCGCCCCCGCCAAAAGGCCCCACCGGGCGATAACCCGACAACTCCCCCCACCTGGATGTGACTTGGATCACTCCTCGCGGCGGTCGCCGGGCGGCCGCGACCGGCTGCCGCGCCGCCGCCCCGCGGCCTCCCGCGAGACGGCGGCGCCGGAGCCGGTCAGGCGCCGAAGCCGGGTCCCTGGCCGGCCTGCCCTCTGGCCGGCTTCGCCCCGGCCCTCAGGTGCGGCGGCACCAGATCGCGGGCCGGCTCGCTGTAGCCGACCGAGACGATCCGGTCGCCGACGAAGGTGAAGGTGGTCAGCGACGCCAGGGTGCACTGCCGCCTGCGCGGGTCGTGCCACAGCCGGCGGCGTTCGACGAAGCTGCGCACCGTCCAGATCGGCAGCTGGTGGCTGACGCACAGCGCCTCGTGGCCGCGCGCGGCGTCCCGGGCGGCCTCCAGCGCCGCCATCATCCGCACCACCTGGTCGATGTACGGCTCGCCCCACGACGGGCGGAAGGGGTTGCGCAGGTGCGGCCAGTTCGCGACCCGCCGCAGGGCTCCGTCCCCGACGCCGAAGGTCTTGCCCTGAAAGATGTTCTCCGCCTCGATCAGCCGCTCGTCGCTGGCCACGTCCAGGCCGTGGGCCTTGGCGATCGGCGAGGCGGTCTCCTGGGCGCGCTCCAGCGGGGAGGCGACGACATGGGTGATGTCGCGCCCGGCCAGATGCTCGGCGACCCGCTCGGCCATGCGGCGGCCCAGGTCGGAGAGGTGGTAGCCGGGCAGGCGCCCGTAGAGGATCCCCTTGGGGTTCTCCACCTCGCCGTGCCGCATCAGGTGGACGACGGTGCGCCTGCCGCCGCCGTGCTGCTCGCGCTCTCCGGCCGTCTCGCCGGTGACCGCCACGTCCGCCGGATCCGTCATGCCCGCGGGGTCCGCCGACTGGGCCGGGTTCGGGACGCTCCCGTTCGGCTCGCCGGTCATGCCCCCTCCTCCGCGGCGGTGGCCCGCGCGGCGGCGCGCGCGGCCGGCGGCAGGGCGGCGGCGATCCGCTCGACGGCCCGGTCGTCGTGGGCGGTGGAGACGAACCAGGACTCGAAGGCGGAGGGCGGCAGGTAGACGCCCTGGGCCAGCATCTCGTGGAAGAAGGCGGTGAAGCGGAACGACTCCTGGCGCCGGGCCGCGTCGTAGTCCGCCACGTCCTCGTCGGTGAAGAAGACCGAGAACATGTTGCCCGCGCTCTGCAGCCGGTGCGCCACGCCCTCCTCGGCCAGCGCCTCGGTGACCAGCGCGCGGATCCGCGCGGAGACGGCGTCCAGCCGCTCGTACGCCGCGTCGTCCAGCAGGCGGAGCTGGGCGAGGCCGGCGGCGGTGGCGACCGGGTTCCCGGACAGGGTGCCGGCCTGGTAGACGGGGCCGGCGGGGGCGAGGTGGGCCATCACGTCGGCCCGGCCGCCGAAGGCCGCGGCCGGGAAGCCGCCGCCCATCACCTTGCCGAAGGTCATCAGGTCCGGCACGACGCCGTCCAGGCCGTACCAGCCGGCCTTCGAGACGCGGAAGCCCGTCATCACCTCGTCCGAGACGTACAGCGCGCCGTTCTCCTCGCACAGGCGCTTGAGCCCGGCGTTGAAGCCGTCGCGCGGCGGCACGACGCCCATGTTGCCCGGCGACGCCTCGGTGATCACGCACGCGATCTCGCCGGGGTGCGCGGCGAAGGCGGCGGCGACCGAGTCCAGATCGTTGTACGGCAGCACCAGCGTGTCCCCGGCCTGCGCGCCCGTCACACCGGGGGTGTCGGGCAGAGCGAAGGTGGCCACGCCCGAGCCGGCGGCGGCCAGCAGCGCGTCGACGTGTCCGTGGTAGCAGCCGGCGAACTTGACCACCTTGGCCCGCCCGGTGAAACCGCGTGCCAGGCGGATCGCGGACATCGTGGCCTCGGTGCCGGAGGAGACCAGCCGCACCTGGTCGACGGGGGCGATACGGGCGACGATCTCCTCGGCCAGTTCGACCTCGCCCTCGCCGGGCGTGCCGAAGGACGTGCCGCGCGCGACCGCCGCGCGGACCGCCTCGACCACGGCGGGATGGGCGTGCCCGAGGACCATCGGACCCCAGGAGCACACGAGGTCCACATACTCACGGCCGTCGGCGTCGGTGAGGTACGGACCGGCACCGGACACCATGAAGCGGGGCGTACCGCCCACGGCGCGGAAGGCGCGCACCGGAGAATTCACGCCTCCGGGCGTCACGACGGCGGCACGGTCGTACAGCGACTGCGATACTGGGGCATCGTACGGATAGCTCACGCAAGCCATGGTCTCAGAGCCTCGCGCGCATGTGCGGCCGGGCGTTTCACAGCCCGCCAGAAGGGGAGGTCTCTGAAAGTCTTTGGAGACGATGATCTGGTTGCGCGGCGGGGGCCGCAAGTGGTCGGGTGGTGACATGCAGCGCGGTGGCGGACTGGGCGAGGGCACGGGGGACCTGGGCCGGGGCCCCAGACGGGCGCGGGGGCGCCACCGGCGGGACCGCGACGCGAGAGCGGTGAGCGAGACCGCCGAGGACGTGGCCGGCCAGACCGGGACGGCCGGGGCCGAGGGCACGGAGACGAGGAGCAGCAAGGGTGGCCGGGTGGGGGTGACCTACAAGTACTTCGGCGCGCCGGACGGCGCCACAGCCGCCCGTGTGCCCATCACGATGCGCCCGGACGAACTCGGCGGGGACGAACTGGGCCACGGCATGTTCACCAGCATCAAGCCGGAGACGATGGCCGCCATGGTCCTCACCGGCATCGAGGGGGTCCCGCTGCACAAGGTGCCTCCGCTGGAACTGGTCGTCCTCCACTCCGACTACGCGGTGGTCAGGCTCCCCATGACGGTCGTCGACCCGCTGCGCGGCATCGGGGAGGAGTCGGTGGGCGCCGCCGCCTTCATCTGGTCCACCGTCCCCGACCGGGGCGGCCCGCGCGACGCCTTCGACGTCTACCGGCTCCTGCACGAGTGGCAGGACTTCAGCCACCGGCTCCACGAGGCCGGCCACCAGCCGTACTGCCTGGTCTGGCCCTGAGCGGCCCCCTACGCTCCCGGTATGTCCGTCGCGCGCTCCGTCCTGCTGTTCGTCCTGGCCGCCCTCCTGGAGATCGGCGGCGCCTGGCTGGTGTGGCAGGGGGTGCGCGAGCACCGCGGCTGGGCGTGGATCGGTGCCGGGGTGATCGCACTGGGCGCCTACGGCTTCGTCGCCACCTTCCAGCCGGACGCGAACTTCGGCCGGGTGCTGGCGGCGTACGGCGGGGTCTTCGTCGCCGGCTCCCTGACCTGGGGCATGGTCGTGGACGGTTTCCGGCCGGACCGCTGGGACGTCGCGGGGGCACTGGTCTGCCTGGCCGGGGTCGCGCTGATCATGTACGCGCCGCGGGGCGGGTGAACCGGCCGGGGGTCCGGGGGGAGCCCCCGGGACAGCACAGCATGTACGCGCCGCGGGGCGGGTGAACCGGCCGCCTATCCTTCGAGGCGGTCCGCCCTTGGAAACGTCCGCCACACCGCGAGGAGCCCTCCATGCCCATGCCCGCCGAGCAGCAGCCCACCGCCGTCGTCACCGGCGCGAGCAGCGGTATCGGCGCCGCCGCCGCACGCCGGCTGGCCGCCGCCGGGTACCGCACCGTGCTCACCGCCCGCCGCGCCGACCGCGTGGAGGAGCTCGCCGCCGAGCTGAACGCCGACGGGCACCGGGCCGAGGCGCACCCCCTGGACGTCACCGACCGCGCCGCCGTGGACGCCTTCGCCTCCCGGCTCGGCCCCCTCGCCCCCGGCAGCGTGCTGGTCAACAACGCCGGCGGCGCCCTGGGCCTGGAGCCCGTGGCCACCGCCGACCCCGCCGACTGGCAGTCGATGTACGAGGTCAACGTGCTGGGCACGCTCCACGTGACGCAGGCCCTGCTCCCGGCCCTGACCGCCTCCGGCGAGGGCACCGTGCTGGTGCTCTCCTCCACCGCCGGCCACGGCACCTACGAGGGCGGCGCCGGCTACGTCGCCTCCAAGCACGGCGCCCACGTCCTGGCCGAGACCCTCCGTCTGGAGCTGTGCGGGCAGCCGGTGCGCGTCATCGAGATCGCGCCCGGCATGGTGCGCACCGAGGAGTTCTCCCTCACCCGCTTCCGCGGTGACGCCGAGAAGGCCGCGAAGGTCTACGAGGGCGTCGCCGAGCCGCTGACCGCCGAGGACGTGGCCGACACCGTCGTCTGGGCCGTCACCCGGCCCCCGCACGTCAACGTCGACCTGCTGGTCGTCCGGCCCCGCGCCCAGGCGTCCAACACCAAGGTGCACCGCGAGCGCTGAGCCCTCGGACGCGCCCGTGCCGTTCCGGCGCGTCCGCCTCAGAGCCGCTCGGGGGTGCGGATGCCCAGCAGCGCCATGCCCTGCCGCAGGGTGCGGGCCGTCAGATCGCACAGGAAGAGCCTGTTCTCCCTGACCGCCTCCGACTCCGCCCGGATCACCGGGCACTGGTCGTAGAACGTGGTGTAGAGCGAGGCGAGCTGGTAGAGGTAGGCGGCCAGCTTGTGCGGCTCGTACGTCTCGGCCACACCCGCCAGCGTCTCGGCGAACTCGTCCAGGTGCAGGCCCAGCGCCCGCTCGGCCGGAGCCAGTTCCACCTCCGGGTGCGCGGCGGGCCGCGCGTCCCCGGCCTTGCGCAGGATCGACTGGATCCGGGCGTAGGCGTACTGGAGGTAGACGCTGGTGTCGCCGTTGAGCGAGACCATCCGGTCCAGGTCGAAGACGTAGTCACGCGACATGGACGTCGACAGGTCGGCGTACTTCACCGCGCCGATGCCCACCTGGGCGCCGCGCTCGGCGATCTCCTCCTCCGTCAGCCCCAGGCCGCCCTGCTCCGCCTTCTCCCGCACCACGGCCGTGGCCCGCTCGACGGCCTCTTCCAGCAGGTCCACCAGCCGGACCGTCTCGCCCTCACGGGTCTTGAACGGCTTGCCGTCCTTGCCCAGCACCGTGCCGAAGGCGAGCTGCCGCGCCGCGCCCTCGGGCAGCCAGCCGGCCCGGCGCGCGGTCTCGAAGACCATCTTGAAGTGCAGCGCCTGCCGGGCGTCCACCACGTACAGCAGGGTGTCGGCGCCCAGCTTCCCGACCCGGTCGCGGATGGCGGCCAGGTCGGTGGCGGCGTAGCCGAAACCGCCGTTGGACTTCTGCACGATCAGCGGGACGGGCTTGCCGTCGGGGCCCTTGACGTCGTCGAAGAACACGCACAGCGCGCCGTCGGAGCGGACCGCGACGCCGCTGTCCTCCAACTCCTTCACGACCTGCTGGAGGTCGTCGTTGTAGGCGCTCTCGCCGACCACGTCCGCGTCGCGGATCTCCACGTCGAGCTGGTCGTAGACCGCGTGGAAGTAGATCATCGACTCGCCGACGATCTTCCGCCACATCTCCAGAGTGTCCTGGTCGCCGCTCTGCAGGAGCACCACCCGGTCGCGGGCGCGCGCCTTGAACTCCTCGTCGGAGTCGAACAGCGCCCGGGACGCCTTGTAGAGCCGGTTCAGCCGGGACATCGCGGCCTCACCGGACGCGCCGGATCCGCCGGCCTCCTCGCCGGAGGCGTGGTCCAGCTCGTGCGGGTGCTCGACCAGGTACTGGATGAGCATGCCGAACTGCGTGCCCCAGTCCCCGATGTGGTGCCGCCGGACCACCTTCTCGCCCCGGTGCTCCAGGATCTGCACGATCGCGTCGCCGATCACCGTCGAGCGCAGGTGCCCGACATGCATCTCCTTGGCCACGTTGGGCTGCGAGTAGTCGATGACGGTGGTGCCCGGCCGCTCGGCGTACGGCACGCCCAGCCGCTCGTCGGCCGCCCGCGCCGCCAGCGTCCGCACGATCGCGGCGTCGGAGACGGTGATGTTGAGGAAGCCCGGCCCGGAGACCTCGATGCCGGCGATCTCGTCGGTCTCCGGCAGCGCGGCGACCACCCTGCCGGCCAGCTCACGCGGGTTGCCCCCCAGCTTCTTGGCCAGCGCCAGCATCCCGTTGGCCTGGAAGTCCGCCCGGTCGCTGCGTCGCAGCATGGGGTCTCCCCAGCTCGAAGAGCGAGGGGAAGGGTCCGTACCCGATGCCACAGCCTCCGGCAGGGCTGCCGAGAGGGCGTCCGCGACGCGCTGGTGGACGGTTGCGGCAAGGGAGGGGACCGAGGCCATGAAGGAGTGCCGTTCCTCTGAGTGGGGTTTACCGGATCGGTCCAGTATCCCACGCGGTCCACCGCCGGGGCGCGCGCGTTCGTCACGGGCACGCGGCCCGTACCGCGTCTGAAACAATGGAGCCGTCATCCCGGACACCACAGCACACCACAGCCAGGAAAGGGACGTGCCGACCGTGGCTCAGAGCACAGAGGCCGACTGGGTCTCCCGCATCGCGGACGAGGTCATCGCCGAGGCGGAGCGCCGTGCCCCCGGCAAACCGGTCGTCTGCGCCTCGGGCCTGAGCCCCTCCGGCCCCATCCACCTGGGCAACCTCCGCGAGGTCATGGTGCCGCACCTCGTCGCCGACGAGATCAAGCGGCGCGGCGTGCCCTGCGAGCACATCCTGTCCTGGGACGACTACGACCGCTTCCGCAAGGTCCCGGCGGGCATCGAGGGCGTCGACGCCTCGTGGTCGGAGCACATCGGCAAGCCGCTCACCCTGGTGCCCGCGCCTCCCGGCAGCGAGCACTCCAGCTGGGCCGAGCACTTCAGGGCCGCCATGGTGCGGGCGCTGGACGAGCTGGGCGTCGAGGTGCGCGGCATCAGCCAGACCCAGATGTACACCTCCGGCGCGTACGGCGAGCAGATCCTCTTCGCCATGCGCGAGCGCGCCCGCATCGACGCCGTCCTGGACCGCTACCGCACCAAGGTCACGCCCGAGAACGCCGGCAAGTCCCCGAAGAAGCAGGGCGGGCCGAAGGACGCCGAGATGTCCGCGGCCGAGATCGAGGCCGCCGAGGGTTCGGGCGCCGCGGGCGAGGACGACGGCAGCACGGGCGACGCCGGGTACTTCCCCTACAAGCCGTACTGCTCCGTCTGCGACCGCGACCTGACGACGATCACCGCGTACGAGGACGAGAGCACGCGGATGACGTACGTGTGCCGGTGCGGCCACGAGGAGACGGTGCTGCTGTCGGAGCACCGCCGCGGCAAGCTGGTCTGGAAGGTCGACTGGCCGATGCGCTGGGCGTACGAGGGCGTGGTCTTCGAGCCCTCCGGCGTGGACCACCAGTCCCCCGGCTCCTCCTACGTCGTCGGCGGGCAGCTGGTGCGGGAGATCTTCGGCGGCGAGCAGCCGATCGGCCCGATGTACGCCTTCGTCGGCATCAGCGGCATGGCGAAGATGTCCAGCTCCAAGGGCGGGGTGCCCACCCCGCTCGACGCGCTGGAGATCATGGAGGCTCCGCTGCTGCGCTGGCTGTACGCCCGCCGCCGCCCGAACCAGTCCTTCAAGATCGCATTCGACCAGGAGATCCAGCGGCTCTACGACGAGTGGGACGCCCTGGAGCGCAAGGTCGCCGACGGCACCGCGCAGCCCGCGGACGCCGCCGCGTACCGCCGTGCCACCACCACGGCCGGCGGCGAACTGCCCCGCACCCCGCACCCGCTGCCGTACCGCACGCTGGCCTCGGTGGCGGACATCACCACCGGGGACGAGGCGCAGACGCTGCGCATCCTGGGCGAGCTGGACCCGGACAACCCGGTGGCCTCCCTGGACGAGACGCGTCCGCGGCTGGACTGCGCGCAGCGCTGGATCAGCACCCACGTGCCGGCCGAGCAGCGCACCCGGGTGCGCGAGGAGCCGGACACCGAGCTGCTGGCCTCGCTCGACGACGACGCGCGCGAGTCGCTGCGGCTGCTGCTGGACGGCCTGGACGACCACTGGTCGCTGGACGGGCTGACCACGCTGGTCTACGGCGTGCCCAAGGTCCGGGCGGGCCTGTCGCCGGAGGCCAGGCCGACGCCGGAGCTGAAGGTGGCCCAGCGCGCCTTCTTCGCGCTGCTGTACCGGCTGCTGGTGGGCCGTGACACCGGCCCGCGGCTGCCCACGCTGCTGCTGGCCGTCGGCGCGGACCGGGTCCGCAAGCTGCTGGGCGCGTAACACCGGCGCCCGCCCGTGCCGCGGCCCCGGCACTCCTTGAAGGAGTGCCGGGGCCGCGGCACGGTGCGTTCCGTACCCGGAGCGGGAGGGCCGACCTCCCGGCGCGGGGGGTGCCCGCCGGGTGGAGTCGGGAACCTGACGGGTGGTCAGCCCACCAGGCCCGTCTGATACCGGTCCTTGAACTCGTACACGTACGGGCGGAGGTAGGACTCGCTGAGGGGCCCGCCGTTGACGTCCTTGATGCCGTCGTCCAGGAGCGTCAGAGCGAGCTGGTGGGGGTTGGGGAAGTCGCCCTTCTCCACGATGTACCTGTGGTAGGCCCGGTAGTAGGCCTCCTCGCGGGGCATCCCGTCCGGTATGCCGACGGGTTCGTCGGCCACTTCCTCCTCCGCTTCCGGCCGGGCCGTGTACTGCCCCGGCACGGAAACGGAGCGGCCGTTCGACGGGGCCCCTCCCAGCGGACGGTGAGGCCCGTCCGGATTGGCCGGATCCCTCGGAATCGTGAGCCCGGTGGCGGGGACCTCCTCCGGCGCGGGCCGGTTCCGGGGCACCGTCTCCGGCACGGCCTCCCGCACCGAAACGGCTTCTTCCGCCGGTGCGGCCCGCACATAGGTGACCTCCTCCCGTGCGGAAGGCGCCGGCCCGTGAGCGGCTTCCCTCACCGCGGCCCCTCTTTCCCCTCTGTCCCCGGCGGTCCGCCAGGACGGCGGAAGCAGTTCGTGCCGCTCCTGTCCGGCCGCCTCCACCGGGACCGCCGTGCCCGGCCCGGGTTCCTCACCGGCCGCCGCGCCGGGTGCCCGCTCGGCGGACGTCCCCGCGGGGAGCGCCTCGGCGGCCGCGGCCCTCCCGCCCGCGACCGCGGCCTTGCCGCCCGCGGCGGGCAGTGCCTGCGGGTCGATGCCGGCGGCGGCCAGCCCGGCCGGGCCGGTCTCCGCCAGCGGCACCCCGTACCGGGCCAGCCGCAGCGGCATCAGCGCCTCCACCGGCGCCCGCCGCTTCCAGCCGCGCCCGTAGCGCGCCCGCAGCCGCGCCTCGTAGATGAGGCGGTCCTGCTCCATGCGGATGACCTGGTCGTAGGAGCGCAGCTCCCACAGCTTCATCCGGCGCCACAGCCGGAAGGTGGAGGGGAAGGCCAGCAGCCAGCGCGAGATCCGCACGCCCTCCATGTGCTTGTCGGCGGTGATGTCGGCGATCCGGCCGACCGCGTGCCGCGCGGCCTCGACCGCGACGACGAACAGCACCGGGATCACCGCGTGCATCCCGACCCCCAGCGGGTCGGGCCAGGCGGCGGCGCCGTTGAAGGCGATGGTGGCGGCCGTCAGCAGCCAGGCGGTCTGCCGCAGCATCGGGAAGGGGATGCGGATCCAGGTCAGCAGCAGGTCCAGGGCGAGCAGCACCACGATCCCGGCGTCGATGCCGATGGGGAAGAACGGCGCGAAGCCGCCGAAGCCCTTCTGTTCGGCGAGGTCGCGGACGGCGGCGTACGATCCGGCGAAGCCGATCGCCGCGATCACCACCGCCCCGGCGACGACCACGCCGATGAGTATTCGGTGAGTGCGTGTCAGGTCCACTGCTGCGTCCTCGCGAGATCGTCGTCGGTCGTCGGCGCCGGTGCCCGCCGCCCGGCCGGACGGCGGGAGGGACGGCGGAGGGGACGGGGAGCCGGAGGTCCCCGAGGGGAAGACAGGGTACGCGCGGCGGGTGACGGGACCGGGGAGCCGGCCCGGTCACCTACTTGACGGCCTTGACGGCCTCCTTCGCCGCCTTCTCCGCGTTCTCGCGGATGTCCTCGGCCTTCGGCGTCTTTCCGGTCTCGAACCCGGCGCCCTCGTAGTCCACGGTCACCACGACGTTGCCGGTGATGGCGACGACCCGCTGCTCGCGGTACTCCTCGGTCTTCTTGCCGTCCTTGCGCTCGGTCTCGAAGGCTATGGACGTCGCCTGGTCGCCGACCCCGTCGAGCGGGGCGTCCTTGACCTTCTTGTTCTCCTCGTCCTGCGAGACGGCGGCCACCTGCTGGCCGGCGTACTCGGCGGCCCGCTCGCTGCCGCTGCCGAGCGTCACGTCGGAGTCGAACCGCTTGAGGGAGACGGTGAGCGCCCGGTACTGGTAGTCGTCCAGACCGCTCCACAGGCAGGTGCCGTAGCCGTCGGTGTCCTTGGAGCCGAGGTTCTTGCCCTTCTTCTTCGCCTCGGGCACCACCTCGCCGACCGTGTCCCCCGAGAGGGTCTTGCAGGGGTCGGGCAGGGTGGTGAACTTCACCGGCGCCGGGGTCGGGGACGCGCTGGAGGCGGAGGCGCTGGGCGAGGGCCCGGCGGAGTCGTCGCCACCGGAGCCGGAGGAACAGCCCGCGACCAGCAGCATGGGCACGGCGGCGCAGGCGAGGGTGCGGACGGCGGTGCGCGTGGCGTTACGGTGCATGGTTCCTTCGCTTCCGGATGTGCTGGGCGCCGGGCACGCCCTGTCGGACGGCACGACGGTACGCCATTCGGGCGATGACACCGCAGCAGCCTAGAACGGCCTCAGGCCCTGCCGGGCGGCGCCGGGGCCGGGTGTGTCCGTCGTCTCAGTCCCGGTGGGGGCGCGGGGCGGGCACGGGAGCGGGCCCGCGAGGGGGCGTCAGTCCCGGAACTCCCCGGCGAGCCGGCCGGCCAGTTCCAGTGCCCTCTCCTGCAGTTCGGCGCTGTCGGGCAGCCTGCGCTTGTCCGTCACCCACTGCTCGTACTCGACGGTGACGATGACGTTCCCGGTGCGGAAGACCAGGGTGATGTCGCGGTGGACGCCCGAGTCCGCGGTGACCAGCTCGTCGTCGATGTACGCGGCGTCCCCGAGGTTCTCCAGGGGGCGCGGGGCCAGTGCCGCCGCCGCGCTGGGGGCCGGCTGCGGGACGGACGTCTCCGGCTCGCCGCTGCCGTCCCGGGCTCCGTCGTCGCCGTCCCCGCCGCTTTCGGCGGGCTCCCCGCTCTCCTGGGACGCCTCGCCGGCGTCCCCGCCGTCCCCGGTCCCGTCCCCGTCCGTCTCCTCGCCGGGGCCGGGGGACTCCTCCTCCGAGGGCGGCGAGCTGGGGATGCCCGCCTCCAGCACCATGTCCTCGTACAGGCGCACCGCCCGCTCGTCGTCGCTGACGGCGGGGTCGTAGGACACGACCCGTTCGAAGTCCACCAGGAGGTGACGGCTGCCCATGCCGGTGGAGCTCTTCCAGCGGCAGCCGACCCGGCGGTCGTCGTCGTAGGTGACGGTCTGCTCGCCCTCGTACGCCGCCGGAGTCTCCCCGCCCTCCGCGCCGTCCTCGGGGGAGGCGCTCGCGGCACCCGGCAGCATCGCCTTCAGAAGGCCGGTGTCGACCGCGCCGCAGGGCTCGGGCAGATCGCGGTAGGTGCCGGGCGGAGCCGTGGCGGCGGCGGTGCCGACCGTGCCGGGCTTGCTGTCGGCCGCGGCGCCGCCCGTGCCGGAGCCGCCGGTGCAGCCGACGGTCCCGACGGCCAGCGCGGCAACGAGCGCCGCGCCGGTGGCGTATGCCTTCCGCTGCACTGCCCAACTCCTCATGTCCGCGCGAACGCCCGAGAACTCGAAAACACGTTGCCGCCGTACGACCACGACAGAACACAATGTCTATCGCACGACGTCCGCCACGCGCGCCGCGGGACCTCCACCCATCGGTGCATATGCAGTAATACGTCCGTCTTGTGTGTGCGGACGTACCCGGTTCGCGCGCGATCCGTGCGCGAACCGTGCGCGATTCGCACGCATGTGGCAGAGCGTGCTCGCACTTCTTCGTCAGGGGGATGAACGAACATGTCGTACACCGAGGTTCCCGGGGCCCGGGTGCCGATCCGGATGTGGGCCGACCCGTCCGGCGTCGAGGACGGCGCGATGCGGCAGCTGCGCAACACCGCGACGCTTCCGTGGATCAGGGGTCTGGCGGTCATGCCCGACGTCCACTACGGCAAGGGCGCCACCGTCGGCTCGGTCATCGCCATGGAGGGCGCGGTCTGCCCGGCGGCGGTCGGCGTGGACATCGGCTGCGGCATGTCGGCGGTCCGGACCTCCCTGACCGCGAACGACCTGCCCGGCGACCTCTCCCGGCTGCGCTCGCGCATCGAGCAGGCCATCCCGGTCGGCTTCGGCATGCACGACGACCCCGTCGACCCGGGCCGCCTGCCCGACTCCCCCGCCTCCGGCTGGGACGGCTTCTGGTCCCGTTTCGACGGTGTCACCGAGGCCGTCCACTTCCGCCGGGAGCGGGCCGCCCGCCAGATGGGGACGCTCGGCGGCGGCAACCACTTCGTCGAGGTCTGCCTGGACGAGGACGGCGCCGTCTGGCTGATGCTCCACTCCGGCTCCCGCAACATCGGCAACGAGCTGGCCGAGTACCACATCGGCGTGGCCCGGAAGCTCCCCCACAACCAGGACCTGGTCGACCGCGACCTGGCCGTGTTCGTCGCGGACACCCCCCAGATGGAGGCGTACCGCAACGACCTGTTCTGGGCGCAGGAGTACGCCAAGCGCAACCGCGCGGTCATGATGAGCCTGCTCAAGGGCGTGATCCGCAAGGAGTTCCGGAAGGCCTCCCCAACCTTCGAGCAGGTCATCTCCTGCCACCACAACTACGTGGCCGAGGAGCGCTACGACGGCATGGACCTGCTGGTCACCCGGAAGGGCGCCATCCGCGCGGGCGGCGGCGAGTACGGCATCATCCCCGGCTCGATGGGCACCGGCTCCTACATCGTGCGCGGTCTGGGCAACGCCGCCTCCTTCAACTCCGCCTCCCACGGCGCGGGGCGGCGGATGAGCCGCAACGCGGCGAAGAAGCGGTTCACCGCGCGGGACCTGGAGGAGCAGACCCGGGGCGTGGAGTGCCGCAAGGACTCCGGCGTCGTCGACGAGATCCCGGCCGCGTACAAGCCGATCGAGCAGGTCATCGACCGTCAGCGCGATCTGGTCGAGGTGGTCGCGAAGCTTCGGCAGGTCGTCTGCGTCAAGGGCTGACGCGCCCGCGCGGTGCGGCGCCGGGTCAGGGCGTGACCGGTGGCCCGGACGTATCGTTGTACCGCGCGGCCGCGCATCCCGGCGCGGCGGGGAGGAGCGTCACCGTGACCGTCGAGCTGACCGACAGGATCGAGATGGCCGAGTCCGACGAGACCACCTTGGACGAACTCTTCGAGCGTCTGGAGCGGATGCCCGTCCCCGAGGGATACAAGGTCGAGATCGTCGAGGGGTCGGTCTACATGACACCGCAGCGCTGGACGCACTGGAGGATCATCCGGAAGGTCCTGCGGCAGTTGGAGGACCAGTTCGGTCTGGACGCGGAGATCGGCTCCGACGTCCGGATCGACTTCCCCGGCCACCTCAACGGCTTCGCCCCCGACCTGGTGAAGATCACCGAAGGCGCGGTCCCCGACGCGCAGGACCGCTACTCCCCGGACGACGTCGAGTTGGTCGTGGAGGTCCTCTCCCGCTCCACGGCGGCCAACGACCACGGTCCCAAGCTGAAGGCGTACGCCGCCGCCGGAGTCCCCGCCTACTTGATCGTCGACCCGTACGGCGCCCGCTGCCACCTCCACACCCATCCCAAGGACGGCGGCTACGGCAGCGAGCTGACCGTCGACTTCGGCGAGCCCGTGAAGATCACCGAGACGTCCGTGGAGCTCACCATCGCCACGGACGGCTTCCCCCGCGACTGAGCCCGGCCCCACGGGCCGGCGGCCCCGGCCCGCTCGTCCGGTCCCGGGCCGCGTCCGGCGGCTCAGCGCAGCCGCCGGGCCGCCTCCGTCGCCCAGTAGGTCAGGATCATGTCCGCGCCGGCCCGCCTGGCGCCGGTGAGCGTCTCCATGATCGCCCGGTCCCGCTCGATCCAGCCGCGCTGCGCGGCGGCCTCGACCATCGCGTACTCGCCGGAGACCTGGTAGGCCGCCACGGGCACGTCCACCGCGTCCGCCACCCGGCGCAGCACGTCCAGATAGGGCAGCGCGGGCTTGACCATCACCATGTCCGCACCCTCGGCGAGGTCGAGCGCCAGCTCGCGCATCGACTCCCGCGCGTTGGCCGGGTCCTGCTGGTAGGCCTTGCGGTCGCCCGTCAGCGAGGAGTCCACCGCCTCCCGGAAGGGGCCGTAGAACGCGGAGGCGTACTTGGCCGTGTACGCCAGCAGCGCCACGTCCTGGTGGCCGGCCTCGTCCAGGGCGCGGCGGACGAAGGCGACCTGGCCGTCCATCATCCCGCTGGGCCCCAGCACGTGCGCGCCCGCCTCGGCCTGGACGCACGCCATCTCGGCGTACCGCTCCAGCGTGGCGTCGTTGTCCACCCGGCCGCGCTCGTCCAGGACACCGCAGTGGCCGTGGTCGGTGAACTCGTCCAGGCACAGGTCGGACATGACGACCAGATCGTCCCCGACCTCCGCGCGCACATCGCGCAGCCCCACCTGGAGGACGCCCTCCGGGTCGGTGCCGCAGGAGCCGGTGGCGTCCTTCTTCCCCTCCTCGGGCACGCCGAAGATCATGATCCCGCCCACGCCCGCGGCCACGGCCTCGGCCGCCGCCTTGCGCAGGGTCTCGCGGGTGTGCTGGTACACGCCCGGCATCGAGGAGATCTCCACCGGCTCCGCGATGCCCTCCCGCAGGAAGACGGGCAGGATCAGATCGGCCGGGTGGAGCCGGTGCTCGGCGACCATCCGGCGCATCGCCGGGGTGGTGCGCAGCCGGCGGGGGCGCACCACGGGGAAGTCCCCGTAGCCGCCGCGCCCCCTGTCGTAAGCACCGCCGTAACCGCTGCCGTAGGTGCTCTCGCCGATCTTCACGATGTCCGGGCCCTCCTCCTGGCCGGGCGCTTCTCGCTGGGCCGCTGCACCGCCTCGCCCGCCTCGATCATCGCGTCCCGGCGCCTGGCGCCGAACTCCGCCAGCGCCTCGGCCAGCTTGTGCACCGACGGCTCCGGCGCCATGACGTCCACCCGCAGCCCGTGCTCCTCGGCGGTCTTCGCCGTCGCCGGGCCGATGCAGGCGATGACCGTCACGTTGTGCGGCTTGCCCGCGATCCCGACGAGGTTGCGGACGGTGGAGGAGGAGGTGAACAGCACGGCGTCGAACCCGCCGCCCTTGATCGCCTCACGCGTCTCGGCCGGCGGCGGCGAGGCGCGCACCGTCCGGTAGGCGGTGACGTCGTCGACCTCCCAGCCCAGCTCGATCAGACCCGCCACCAGCGTCTCGGTGGCGATGTCGGCGCGCGGCAGGAAGACGCGGTCGATCGGGTCGAAGACCGGGTCGTAGGGCGGCCAGTCCTCCAGCAGCCCGGCCGCGGACTGCTCGCCGCTGGGCACCAGGTCGGGCTTGACGCCGAAGTCGACCAGCGCCTTGGCGGTCTGGTCGCCGACGGCCGCGACCTTGATCCCGGCGAAGGCGCGGGCGTCCAGACCGTACTCCTCGAACTTCTCGCGCACCGCCCTGACCGCGTTGACCGAGGTGAAGGCGATCCACTCGTAGCGCCCGGTGACCAGGCCCTTGACCGCGCGCTCCATCTGCTGCGGGGTGCGCGGGGGCTCCACCGCGATGGTGGGCACCTCGCTGGGCACCGCACCGTAGGAGCGCAGCTGGTCGGAGAGCGAGGCGGCCTGCTCCTTGGTGCGGGGCACCAGCACCTGCCAGCCGAACAGCGGCTTGGACTCGAACCACGCGAGCCGGTCGCGCTGCGCGGCGGCGCTGAGCTCGCCGACCACGGCTATCGCCGGCCGGGAGCCGTTGGCCGCGGGCAGCACCTTGGCCGCCTTGAGGGTCTGGGCGATGGAGCCCAGCGTCGCCGTCCAGGTGCGCTGCCGGGTGGTGGTGCCGTCGACGGTGACGGTCAGCGGGGTGTCGGGCTTGCGGCCCGCGGTGACCAGTTCGGCGGCGGTGGCGGCGACCGTCTCCAGGGTCGTGGAGACCACGAGGGTGGCGTCGCTGGCGCCGACCTCGTTCCACGCCTGGGCGTCGGCGGTCCGCGCGTCCAGGAAGCGCACGTCCGCGCCGTGGCCGTTGCGCAGCGGCACACCCGCGTAGGCGGGGACCCCGACCGCGTTGGCGATGCCCGGCACGACCTCGAAGGTGACGCCCTCGGAGGCGCAGGCCAGCATCTCGCTCGCCGCGTCCGCGTCGAGGCCGGGGTCGCCGGCGACCGCACGGACGACCCGCTTGCCGCCCCGTACGGCCCTCATGACAAGATTTACGGCATCGTCGGCACCCGCGGATGCTGTTGACGTGTCGTCACCTGCCCTCTGGAGCGGGGTGTCGGCACCTGCCCGCACGTGCGCCCGCACGACGTCGTACACCTGCGGGTCGGCGACCAGTACATCGGCCTGTGCCAGCGCCTCGACGGCGCGAAGCGTCAGCAGTCCCGGGTCCCCGGGCCCGGCACCGAGGAAGGTGACGTGCCCGTGGGTGCCGTACGAGTGATCGGTGGTGGGGTTCAATGTGCTCGCTCCCCCATCAGACCGGCCGCGCCCTTGGCGAGCATCTCGTCGGCGAGTTCGCGCCCCATGGCCTGGGCCAGGGAGAGCAGCTCGCCGTCGGACGCCGGTACGCGACCGGTGGTGGACAACTGCACCAGTGTGGCGCCGTCGGTCGTGCCGACGACACCGCGCAGACGCAGTTCGGTGACATCCTGCCCTGCCGCCGGGAAGTCGGCCAGTGCGCCGACGGGCGCGCTGCAACCGGCTTCCAGAGCGGAGAGCAGGGTTCGCTCGGCGGTCACGGCGACCCGCGTGCGCGGGTCGTCGAGCTCGGCGAGCAGGGCTGCGAGGTCGGGGCGCGAGGCCGCGCACTCGACGGCCAGCGCTCCCTGGCCGGGTGCGGGCAGCACCGCGCCGGGGTCGAGCAGTTCGGTGGCCTCGCCGATCAGGCCGACGCGCCGGAGGCCGGCGGTGGCCAGGACGACCGCGTCCAGTTCGCCGGAGCGCACGTATCCGATGCGGGTGTCGACGTTGCCCCGGATCGGCACGATCTCCATGTCCCGGCCCAGCGACCGGGCCCAGGCGGCCAGCTGCGCCATGCGGCGCGGCGAACCGGTGCCGACCCGCGCCCCGTCGGGCAGCTCCTCGAAGGTGAGGCCGTCGCGGGCGACCAGCGCGTCACGGGGGTCCTCCCGGACGGGTACGGCCGCCAGCGCGAGCTGCTCCGGCTGGTCGGTGGGAAGGTCCTTCAGCGAGTGAACGGCGAAGTCGATCTCGCCGCCGAGCAGCGCGTCGCGCAGCGCGGAGACGAAGACCCCTGTGCCGCCGATCCGGGCGAGGTGCTCACGGGAGACGTCGCCGAAGGTGGTGATCTCCACCAGCTCGACGGGCCTGCCGGTGAGCCGCCGGACGCGCTCGGCCACCTGCCCGGACTGGGCCATGGCGAGTCGGCTGCGGCGGGTGCCCAGCTTCAGCGGCTGGGGTGCGTTGGTGCTCATTGCCGCTCCTGTTCGGGGTTACTGACGGCCGCCACGGTCTGCGGGTCGAGGTCGAAGAGCTCTCGCAGCGCGTCGGCGTATCCGGCGCCGCCCGGTTCGCCGGCGAGCTGCTTGACGCGCACGGTCGGCGCGTGCAGCAGCTTGTCGACGACCCGGCGCACGGTCTGGGTGATCTCGGCGCGCTGTTTGGCGTCGAGTCCGGGGAGGCGCCCGTCCAGGCGCGCCATCTCGGCCGCGACGACGTCGGCGGCCATGGCGCGCAGCGCGACCACGGTGGGCGTGATCGTCGCGGCCCGCTGGGCCGCGCCGAAGGCCGCGACCTCGTCGGCGACGATGCCGCGCACCTTGTCGACGTCCGCGGCCATGGGCGCGTCGGCGGATGCCTCGGCCAGCGACTCGATGTCCACCAACCGTACGCCTTCCAGGCGGTGCGCGGCGGCGTCGATGTCACGGGGCATGGCCAGGTCGAGCAGCGCCATCGGCTCCTCGCGGGAGCCGCTGGACTCGCGGGTCCGCGCACGCGCGGTGAGCGCGGCCGACAGGTCGCCGGCCGTCAGCACCAGCCCGGTGGCCCCGGTGCAGGAGACGGCGACGTCCGCGTGCGGGAGCTCGGCGGGCATCTCGTGGGCGGGCACGGCGCGTGCGGTGAGCCCGCCGCCGTGGAGCCCGGCGGCCAGGCGGCGGGCGCGCTCCAGCGTCCTGTTGGCGATCACCAGTTCGGTGACGCCGGCGCGGGCGAGCACCGTGGCGGCCAGGGAGGACATCGAGCCGGCGCCGATCACCAGGGCGCGCCGGCCGCGCGCCCACTCGCCGACCGGGCGCCCGGCCGCGAGCTGCTCCAGGCCGAAGGTGACCAGGGACTGCCCGGCCCGGTCGATGCCGGTCTCGCTGTGCGCCCGCTTGCCGACCCGCAGCGCCTGCTGGAACAGGTCGTTCATCAGCCGCCCGGCGGTGTGCTGGTCCTGCGCCACGGCCAGCGCGTCCTTGATCTGGCCGAGGATCTGCCCCTCGCCGACGACCATCGAGTCCAGCCCGCAGGCCACCGAGAACAGGTGGTGGACGGCCCGGTCCTCGTAGTGGACGTACAGGTACGGGGTCAGCTCCTCCAGGTCGACGCCGCTGTAGCGGGCCAGCAGGGAGGACAGCTCGGCGACGCCGGCGTGGAACTTGTCGACGTCGGCGTAGAGCTCGGTGCGGTTGCAGGTGGAGAGCACCGCCGCCTCGGAGGCGGGCTCGGCTCCGACCGCGTCCTGCAGGAGCTTGCCGCGCACCTCGGGCGCCAGCGAGGCCCTCTCCAGGACACTCACCGGTGCGCTGCGGTGGCTCAGCCCCACTACCAGCAGACTCATGCGCCTCCCCCGCTCCGCTCGGACCGCGCGGCGTGCGGTGCGCGCGTGACGCGTCTCACGGTCGCTCGTTCGTTCATGCGGGCATCACGGCGGGCACGTCCCCGTCGGGCCCCGGTTCGGTCCCCTCGCCGCGGCGGCGCACGGCCGCTGCGGGCGGCGCCGCGGGCGGGGTGGTGTCGGCACCGCCCTCGCCGGGCGTCTCCTCACCGGCCTTGCGCTGCTCGTGGAAGGCGAGGATCTGCAGTTCTATGGAGAGGTCGACCTTGCGCACGTCCACGCCGTCGGGCACGGACAGCACGGTCGGCGCGAAGTTGAGGATGGAGGTCACCCCGGCGGCCACGAGCCGGTCGCAGACCTGCTGCGCGGCTCCGGCGGGGGTGGCGATGACACCGATGGAGACGCCGTTCTCCTCGATGATCGCCTCGAGGTCGTCGGTGTGCTGCACGGGTATGCCCGCGACCGGCTTCCCGGCCATCGCCGGGTCCGCGTCGATCAGCGCGGCGACCCTGAAGCCCCTGGAGGCGAAGCCGCCGTAGTTGGCGAGCGCGGCGCCCAGGTTTCCGATGCCGACGATCACGACGGGCCAGTCCTGTGTCAGGCCCAGCTCGCGGGAGATCTGGTAGACGAGGTACTCGACGTCGTAGCCCACGCCGCGCGTGCCGTACGAGCCGAGGTAGGAGAAGTCCTTGCGCAGCTTGGCGGAGTTGACGCCGGCGGCGGCCGCCAGCTCCTCCGAGGAGACCGTGGGCACCGAGCGCTCGGAGAGCGCGGTGAGCGCCCGCAGGTACAGCGGAAGCCGGGCGACGGTGGCCTCGGGGATCCCTCGGCTACGGGTCGCCGGTCGGTGTGTTCGGCCAGTTGCCACGGTGCTCCTGCCGTCTGAGCGGAACGGTGAGCGGCCCCGCTGGACACCCGCTGGACATGCGTCCGGACCGCTCCGTCCCGCCCAGGCTATGTCTTTGTGAACGTGTGCACAAAGACGGTGTCCGCTTTGTCCGGCCAAAGTGACCGGTGCCACACGCGCCGGGCGGAACCGGATCCCGCCCGGAACGCCTCCTACATATACGCCCGTCGGCCGTGGGACGCCTCGAGGAGCGGTCGAGGGGCGGCCGGTCCCCGCCGCGGGCCCGCCGACGGCGGACCTGCGGATCACGCCTCCAGCGCCGCGCGCAGCCGCCGCGGGTCCACCCGCCAGAAGTCGTGCTGCGCGCCGTCCACGAGCACCACCGGGATCTGCTCCCAGTAACGGCGGTACAGCTCCTCGTCCCGCGTGATGTCCTTCTCCTCCCAGCGCGCGCCCAGTTGCGCGCACACCTCGCTGACCACCGCGCGGGCGTCGTCGCACAGATGGCACCCGGGTTTGCCGATGAGAGTGACGGTCTTCATGACCGCCATTGTGCCGCCGCACCCGACCCCTCCGCGCCCGGTCCCCCGCCACCTCCCGCCACGTCCTCGCCCGTCCCCGGCCCGGTCCGGAACGCGCTTTCCCCGGTTGGCGCAGTCACCGCCCTGCCGACACCCCTCCGTCACCGGAACCCCACGGAACACTGGCTATGCTCGCGGCATGGCCGCACTTGGATGGCTCGTTCCCCGCAGGCGTTCGGCGACGGCTCGCAGCGTTCTCGCAGGCGAGGCCGCCGCCGAGGCGGCGCGCAAGACCTCGCGGGAGGTCGACGCGCTCGCCCCCGGCGAGGCGGGGAAACCGGCGGAGCCGGAGTTCCCGGTCCACGGGGACACCAGGGCCGCGGCCTTCTTCGACCTCGACAACACGATCATGCAGGGCGCGGCCCTGTTCCACTTCGGCCGCGGCCTGTACAAGCGGAAGTTCTTCCACAAGCGCGAACTGTTCCGCTTCGCCTGGCAGCAGGCCTGGTTCCGGCTCGCGGGCTCGGAGAACGCCGAGCACATGCAGGACGCCCGCGACAGCGCGCTGTCCATCGTCAAGGGCCACCGCGTCTCGGAGCTGACGGAGATCGGCGAGGAGATCTACGACGAGTACATGGCCGGCCGGATCTGGCCGGGCACCCGCGCGCTGGCCCAGGCGCACCTGGACGCGGGCCAGAAGGTGTGGCTGGTCACCGCCGCCCCCGTGGAGACCGCCACGATCATCGCCCGCAGGCTGGGGCTGACCGGCGCCCTGGGCACGGTCGCCGAGTCCGTCGACGGCGTCTACACCGGCCGCCTGGTCGGCGAGCCGCTGCACGGTCCGGCGAAGGCGGAGGCGGTGCGCGCGCTGGCCGCCGCCGAGGACCTGGACCTCTCCCGCTGCGCCGCCTACAGCGACTCGGCCAACGACATCCCGATGCTCTCGCTGGTCGGGCACCCGTACGCCATCAACCCCGACAGCAGGCTGCGCGCCCACGCGCGCGAGCGGGGCTGGCGGCTGCGCGACTACCGGACCGGCCGGAAGGCCGCGAAGGTGGGCATCCCGGCCGCGGCCGGGGTGGGCGCGGTGGCCGGCGGCGCCGCCGCGGCCATGGCGATCCAGCGCCGCCGCCGCTGAGGCCGCGCCGAAGCCGCATCCGGGCCTCGCCCGGTCCGCACCCGAGCGGCCGCACCGGTCGCCAGTTCGGACGGAAGCCGTCCCCGGCCACAGGCGAAACGCCGATTCGGTCGGAAAGCGACACGAACCGATCGCATCAACACCCCGGTTCGCCGCCCGGGCAGCCGCAAACGCGTAACAGAGCAAACCTAACCGGCGATTTCGGCAACTAGGTGTAGCACGGTCTGTACGAAGCGTTATTCTCCTCAGACGCAATCCGGTGTCCACACGCCCTTGTGACGGGCGGACGGTCCCGCACTGCACGTGATGGAAGCTCTGCCTCTGGGAGTCCCGTGTACCCACACGTCGGGGTTGACGCCTCGGGCCTGGCTGCGCTGCGCACGCTGGTCATCGACCAGCTGCGCGTCCTCGTCCCCTCCGCGCACGCCGTCCCCGCCCTCGCCGCACCTGTCCCCGCAGGCCCCGTCTACGCCCTGGCCGAGGGAGCCGCCGGCACCGCCGCGGTGGGCCGGCGCACACGCGCCGCGGCCGCCCCGGGCGCCGCCCGGCGCCCGGTCGACGGCGACAGCCGCCGCATGATGGACCTCGTCGAACGCGCCCAGGGCGGCGAGGCCGAGGCCTTCGGGCGCCTCTACGACCAGTACTCCGACACCGTCTACCGCTACATCTACTACCGCGTCGGCGGCCGGGCCACGGCCGAGGACCTCACCAGCGAGACGTTCCTGCGCGCCCTGCGCCGGATCGGCACCTTCACCTGGCAGGGCCGGGACTTCGGCGCCTGGCTGGTCACCATCGCGCGCAATCTGGTGGCGGACCACTTCAAGTCGAGCCGCTTCCGCCTGGAGGTGACCACCGGCGAGATGCTCGACGCCAACGAGGTGGAGCGCAGCCCGGAGGACTCGGTCCTGGAGTCCCTCTCCAACGCCGCCCTGCTGGACGCCGTCCGCCGGCTCAACCCGCAGCAGCAGGAGTGCGTGACGCTCCGCTTCCTGCAGGGTCTGTCGGTCGCCGAGACCGCGCGGGTCATGGGGAAGAACGAGGGCGCGATCAAGACCCTCCAGTACCGGGCGGTGCGGACCCTGGCCCGGCTGCTTCCGGAGGACAGCCGGTGACATGTGGTGACGTGCGGTGACGTTCCGTTTCACAGCGGTCGGCAGGGCGACCGCGCCCCCGTCGGGGCGTAACCCCGTCGGCCGGTGGTCGTTGTGCGGTTTGCAGACTCCCCGCGGCCCGTCGCGTCCGGACTGCGGCGCCCGAGCCGCCGCTCCCGTACGGCCGTGCAACCCTCCTGTGGGGCAGGGAGTCGACTGTGCTGACGAGAGGAGGTGCCGCCCGTGATGGGAGCCGTATCGCCGAGCCGGCGGGCAAACGCCTTCGCCCAGGCCCTCGACGAGCGCGAGTCCGTGGGTGCGGCGGCCGAACGGTCCGGGGGCGTGATCCCCGAAGTCCCGGCCGGGGAGGCGGAGAAGACGAAGGCCGGGCCGACGGGCGGGCCGTCCGACGAGCGCACGGCGCTGCTGTCGCTGGCCGACAGGCTCGACGCCCTGCCGAAACCGGCGCTGGACCCCGACGTCAAGGCCGCCCAGCGGGCACAGCTCCTCGCCGCCGTGGAGAACGCCTTCGCCGAAAGCGGCGAGGGCGCCTCGGTCCCCGGACCGCGCTCCGCCCGCACGGAGCGCGGCGGGACCCACCGGGCCTCCGCGCCGGGCCCGTTGAGCAGACTGCGCCCGAGAACGAGACTCGCCAGGGGACTGGCGGCGGGCGGCCTGAGCTTCGGCTTCGCGGCGGGCGCCCTCAGCGGAGCCGCCGTGGCCAGCACCGACGCCCTGCCCGGTGACACCCTCTACGGCCTCAAACTCGGCATAGAGGATCTCAGACTCGGCATGGCGGGCGACGAGGCCGACCGCGGCGAGGTCCATCTGGACCACGCCTCCACACGGTTGGACGAGGCCCGGCGCCTGCTGGAGCGCGGCCGGTCGGGACCGCTGGACCACGAGTCGCTCGGCGACATCCGCAGGACGCTCTCCCACATGCGCGACGACGTCTTTGAGGGCCACCGGCTGCTCAGCCAGGCCTACGAGCGCGAGGGCGAGATCGCGCCGATCCGCTCGCTGTCGTCCTTCTCCCGGTCCCACCGCGCCAAGTGGGACGAGGTGCGCGCGGGTCTTCCCGTCCAGCTCACCGACGTGGGCGACGAGGTCAGTTCGCTCCTCGACGCCATAGAGGACGAAGTCGGCCCGCTCAGGCCCCTGCTGGACTCCGCGCAGGAGGACACGGACTCCGCCGCCGACACCGGCCGCGGCGACCGGCCGGACGCCGGCCGTACGGACCGGCCGTCGTCACCCGTGCCCGGCGAGAGCGGTGCGGACGGCGCGGAGGAAGGCGGCCGGGACGGCGAACGGCGGCCCAGCCCGTCCGGCTCCTCCGGCTCCACCGCCCCGGACGGGGAGGGGCTTCTGCCCGACCCCGGAGATCTGCTGGACCCCTCCCCCGGCGAGGGCGGCGCGTCGAAGACACCGGACGGCGCCCCCCGGCTTCCCGAGCCGGACATCACCATCCCGCCCCTCCTCCCGAACCTCCTGCCGGGACTGGGCATCGAGGCGGGCGACGACTCCGACTAGCGGACGGGCGGCCGGTGCCCGCGAAGGGCACCGGCCGCCCGGAGCTCGTACCGACGGCACTCCTGCCACGGGTGGCGCGTGCCCATGGGAACGCCGCTCAGAAGAACACCGAACGCCGCCTCACCAGCAGCCGGTAGAGGGTGTGCTGGATCGTCTCGCGCACCTGGTCGGTGAGGTTGAACATCAGCATCGGATCGTCGACCGCCTCCGGCGGATAGTCGTCCATCGGGACCGGCTCGCCGAACTGGATCGTCCACTTCGTCGGCAGCGGCACCATCCCCAGCGGCCCCAGCCAGGGGAAGGTGGGCGTGATGGGGAAGTACGGGATGCCCAGCAGCCGCGCCAGCGTCCTGAAGTCGCCCACCATCGGGTAGATCTCCTCCGCCCCGACGATCGAGCACGGCACGATCGGCACCCCGGCCCGCAGCGCCGTGGAGACGAAGCCGCCGCGTCCGAAGCGCTGGAGCCTGTAGCGCTCGGAGAACGGTTTCCCCAGCCCCTTGAAGCCCTCCGGCATCACGCCGACGATCTCACCCCGCTCCAGCAGCCGCTGGGCGTCCTCCGCGCACGCCAGGGTGTGCCCGGCCTTCCGGGCCAGCTCGTTGACGACCGGCAGCATGAAGACCAGATCGGCCGCCAGCAGCCGCAGGGCCCGCTCCGCCGGATGGTGGTCGTGCACGGCGACCTGGAGCATCAGCGCGTCCAGCGGCAGGGTCCCGGAGTGGTTGGCGACCACCAGCGCGCCGCCCTCGGAGGGGATGTTCTCGATGCCGAGCACCTCGACCCGGAAGTACTTCTCGTACACCGGCCGGAGCGCCGACAGCAGCACGTGCTCGGTGAGGTCGGCGTCGTAACCGAACTCGTCGACCTCGTACTCCCCGGTGATCCGCCGCCGCAGGAAGGCCAGCCCCTCGGCGATCCTGCGGTCCCAGTCGCCCCGGTCCGCCCGCCGCGGCCCCGGGCCGCTCCCCGGGCCGTCCTGCGGACCGGACCGTGAATCGGCTCCGGGAACGGCCGTGAGCGGCTGCTGCGCGCCGCCCCGGTCCTCCTGGCCGGTACGGCCACCGTCGCCCCCCGTACGGCGCCCGCCGCCCGCCGCCCGTCCCCGGGCGGTCCGTCCCGGGCCGCCGCGCGACCGGTCGTCGTCGAACGGAATGACCTTGGCGTCAGCCATGGCGGACGACCTCCTCGATACGGTCCACCGCGTGTGCGAGTCTCTCCGGCGGCAGCAGCCCCGGACCCCCTGAGCGCGCGAAGTCGGCGAAGGCTCCGGCCGTGGTGTACCGCGGTTCGAAGCCGAGGACCTCGCGCATCTGCGTGGTCTCCACGACCCTGCCGTGTGTCAGCAGCCGGATCTGCTCGGCCGAGAAGTCCGTGACCCCGACCGTGCGCAGCGCCGTCCCCGTCCACCGGATCGCCGGCAGCAGCAGGGGCAGCGTGGGCCGCCCCAGCCGCCGCGCGGCCTGGGACAGCAGCAGTACCCCGTCGCCGGCGATGTTGAACGTCCCCGCGTTGAGCGTGCCGCGCCGCGGCTCCCCGGCCGACAGCCGCAGCACCTCGACGACGTCGTCCTCATGGACGAACTGCAGCCGCGGGTCGTACCCGAGGACGGTCGGCAGCACCGGCAGCCGGAAGTACTCCGCCAGCGGCGTGTCCGCGCCGGGGCCGAGGATGTTGGCGAAGCGCAGCACGGTCACCGCCACGTCGGGGCGGCGGCGGGCGAACCCGCGCACGTACTCCTCGACCTCCACGATGTCCTTGGTGAAGCCGCCGCCGGGCAGCCCCTTGGCCGGCGTGGTCTCGGTGAACACCGCCGGGTCGCGGGACGAGGAGCCGTAGACGTTCGTGCTGGACTTCACCACCACCCGCCGCACGGACGGCGCCTTCTGGCACGCGCCCAGGAGCTGCATGGTGCCGATGACGTTGGTCTCCTTGACCGACGCCCGGGTGCCGGGCAGGAGCTGCACCCCGCTGACGTCCAGGTGCACGACGGTGTCCACCCCGTGCTCGGCCAGCACCCCGGCGACCGAGGGCTGCCGGATGTCGGCGCGGACGAACTCCGCCCCGCCGAGGTGGTGTCCGGGCGGCACGGCGTCCACCCCGACGACCCGGTCGACATCGGGCTCGCGCAGGATCCGCCGTACGAAGCGCCCGCCGAGCCGGCGGGCGACGCCAGTGACGAGCACGACCTTGCCCAACGTTGCTCCCTCTCAGCGTGCGGTGGAGCGCCTCCGGGAGTCCTGCCACGGGCCCCGGCGGCCCTCCATTGTTCCTCGCCGTTCCCCACCGTTCCTCACGGCCTGGTCCCGGACCGGTTGCGCGCGGTCCGCGGCCACCGTATCGGCTGGCCGCCGCTCCACGGCGGAACGCCACCGCCCTCCCACCGACACGGCGGTGGGAGGGCGGTGATCAGTGTGCGGCGCG
Organism: Streptomyces sp. SS8; assembly: GCF_054072955.1. Classification (NCBI taxonomy): domain Bacteria; kingdom Bacillati; phylum Actinomycetota; class Actinomycetes; order Kitasatosporales; family Streptomycetaceae; genus Streptomyces; species Streptomyces sp. SS8. Next base: position 3,109 of record NZ_JBSVCZ010000007.1, on the reverse strand, counting down.
CCCGCTCACTTCTTGTTGCGGCGCTGAACGCGCGTGCGCTTGAGCAGCTTGCGGTGCTTCTTCTTGGCCATCCGCTTGCGCCGCTTCTTGATAACAGAGCCCACGACTTACCCTCGCTCACTTCGTCACTCGGTGCGGGGCGTCCGAGCCCACACGACCTACGTCGGCCCAGCCTACCCGGCGCCGGATAGTGCTCGTGACACGAGGGGGCCACAAGCCCGTCGTTCCGCGGTTACGCGCTCTTCTCCGCCTCCACGTACGACTCGCGGAGGTACTCGTGGACGGCCTGCTCCGGCACCCGGAAGGACCTGCCCACCCGGATCGCCGGCAGATGACCGCTGTGCACCAGGCGGTACACGGTCATCTTGGACACTCGCATCACCGAGGCGACTTCCGCCACGGTCAGGAACACGACCTCGTTCAGAGGCCTCTCGGCAGCAGCCATGTCACACCTGAACCTTCCGCACATGTCGGGCACCGGCTTCCCCTCCGGTGTCTCCTGCTCGCATGCGCGCTCCTCCCCAGATTAGGGGCGGGTGATGCGAGTGGGGAAGAGGAGTAACCATCGGTCTCCTAATGTGACAGACGGGAACGATTGAGCACATAACACACAGGCGGTGTGTGACCTCGTGGTGCCGGGCGGTCACACACCGGAACAGCCGCCGACGCCGTCCGCCCGGCCGGGCGGCGGACGCCGCAGGGCCGCCCCCGTCCACCGAGCCGATATCCCGGCACCCGGCTGACCTGCCCCGCTGCCCGTGCACGGCCCCCCGGCCGCCGACTCCACCGCGGCCCCGGCCGCCGCCGCGGCGGCGAGGGCCGTACGTCCGGGGAAGAGAGGCCGGGAGCGTACGCCCGGCGCACCGGGCGTCAGGTGCGCTCCCTCTCTCCGGATCGGCGCGACCCCGCGCAAGCACCGGCGGGGTCGGTGGACGTACCTCGAACCGGGTCGCCATGTCGACACATCTCCCCCGCACCGATGCGAGAACGGGAGGTCACCCCGCCGACAGGGCACCGGACGGGGAGCGTAGGGACCCGTGAGCCGGCCGGGTGCTCCCGGCAGGACGACTGCGCCGGGACACGGCTGCGAGCCCGGTTCGGGGCCCGGCCCGCCGCCGTGCTCAGCGGCTCAGGGCAGCAGCCCGTGCGCCGGATACACCGAGCGCCGCGCGGCCAGCACCGCCTGGTCCAGAGCGCTCGCCGGGTCGTAACCCGCCTCCCACTCCGACCACACAGGCTCGCGGCCGTCCGTCATCCGCCGCGGCGCGTCCTGCCGGGTGCGTGCGTACACCTGCCGCCGCCAGTCCTCCGGGATCATGGTCTCCGGCGCGATCGGCTCGCCCGCCGCGATCGCCACCAGATGCGTCCAGGCGCGCGGTACGACGTCGACCACCGCGTAACCGCCGCCGCCGAGCGCGACCCAGCGTCCCTCCGCGTACTCGTGCGCCCAGTCGTGGCAGGTCTCGGCGGCCGCCCGCTGCGCGTCGACGGTCACCGCCAGGTGCGCCAGGGGGTCCTCGATGTGCGTGTCGGCGCCGTGCTGGGTCACCAGCACCTGCGGCCGGAAGGAGCGCAGCAGGTCCGGCACCACCGCGTGCAGCGCCCGCAGCCATCCGCCGTCGGAGGTGCCGGGCGGGACGGCGATGTTGACCGCGCTGCCCTCCGCCTTCTCCCCGCCGGTCTCCTCCGGCCAGCCGGTGCCGGGGAAGAGCATGCGGGGGTGCTCGTGCAACGACACCGTCATCACCCGCGGATCGTCCCAGAAGGCCGCCTGGACGCCGTCCCCGTGGTGGACGTCGATATCCACGTAGGCGACCCGTTCGGCGCCCAGCTCCAGCAGCCGGGCGATGGCCAGGGAGGCGTCGTTGTAGACGCAGAAGCCGGCCGCACCGCCCGGCATGGCGTGGTGCAGTCCGCCCGCGAAGTTCACGCCGTGGAGGATGTCCCCTCGCCACACCGCCTCGGCGGCCCCGACCGACTGCCCGGCGATCAGCGCCGAGACCTCGTGCATACCCTCGAAGGCCGGATCGTCCTCGGTCCCGATGCCGTACGACCCGTCCGCCGCCCGGGGGTCCGCGGAGATCCGGCGCACGGTGTCGATGTAGTCGGAGCGGTGCACGAGCCCGAGCGTGGAGTCGCCCGCGGACGCCGCGGCGACCACCTTCAGCCCGGAGGCACGGGGCAGCCCGAAAGCCTCGACGAGCTCCATGGTCAGCTTCAGGCGCACCGGATCCATCGGATGCCCGGGCCCGAAGTCGTATCCCGTGACCGCCTCGTCCCACATCAACTGTGCGCCGCCGCTCATACCCGCCACCGTATCGGGCGGCCCGGGGAGCCACACGGCCGCCCACACCGCCGCGAGCCGCGAACGGACAGTCCGGCCACCAGGGCCCCTCTCGTCCTGCCTCCCCTCCTGCCCCGGCCTCTCAGGCGAGGAGGAGTGCGGGCAGTTCGTCCATGGCGGAGAACAGCGCCGTCGCCCCCGGCAACCTCTCCGCCGGCGTCATGGCGGTGAACCCGTACACGTCCATCCCCGCCGCGACGGCCGCCCGCACTCCCGGAGGACTGTCCTCGACCACGGCACAGCGCTCGGGCGGCACCCCCATCACCTCCGCGGCGTGGAGGAAGAGATCCGGTGCGGGCTTTCCCCGCCCGACGTCCTGCGCGCTGAAGACACGCTTCTCCCCGAAGCGCTCGTACAGCCCGGTCCTCCCCAGCGCCACCCTTATCCGCTCGTGGCTGCCGGACGAAGCCACGCAGTACGGCACGCTTTCGGTGTCGAGGTTCCGCAACACCTCGCCCACACCGGGCACGGGCAGCAGATCACGCCGGAAGGCCTCGAAGACCCGGCCGTGGAAGACGTCGTCGAAGTCATGGGGCAGGCGCTGCCCCGATCGCTCCAGGATCAGATCGTGAATCCGGTGCATGGCGGAGCCCATGTAGTCCCGGATGGAGTCCTCATAGGTGGTCGGATGCCCCAGTTCCGTCAGACAGGCCGCGAGAATCCGGTTGGATATCGGCTCGCTGTCCACCAGGACACCGTCGTTGTCGAAGATCACCAGGTCATAACGCATAGGCCACCCATCCCGAACACACGAAAGGTCCCGTA
>NZ_JBSVCZ010000006.1:0-253781 GCF_054072955.1 Streptomyces sp. SS8 | reverse complement strand
CACCGTGTCGTCGGCGGTCCTCTGCACGGCCGGGACGGCGGTCCTGCCCGCGGCGCCGACGGTCCTGCCCGCGGTCGGCACGGTCTTCTTCACGGCCTTGCCGCCGGTGTCGGCCACCTGGGTGCTCGCCTTGCGCGAGGTGTCGTCGATGGTGTCGCCCAGGTTCGCGCCGTCCAGGTTGCTCACTCCGCCCAGGTTCTTGGCGTCCGGCAGGAGTTCGGCGGCGTTCGCGGAACCGGCCGCACCGACTGCGGAGGCGGCGCCCGCTGCGACCAGCAGCGCGGTCCGTGCGATCCGGCGCGAGAGGGGGAGGGACATGTTGCTCCTTCGACGGAGAAGAGGCTTGCTGAGGTTTCCCGCGGGCCGTCCGGCCCGGAGGGCGTCGTTGCGCATCCGGCAGGGGCGGCGCCCCCCGGACGCTGTGCCTATCGGGCCGGGAGGCCCGGAGGTTGCGGCCGTCCGGGTAAAGGATTGGCAATGCGCCGGTGGCCCCGGTGGTGGGGGAGGCGGGGGGCGGGGCCGCCCCCAGGGGCTCCCGAAGGGCGCCGGAGCCCGGTGCGGCCATGGGTTTTCCGCGACTCGGCCGGACCGGACCGCAGGGCCGCACCGACGGCTTCCGGGGGCTTGGCGGCAGAGGCGTACGACCCCCCGTTCGGGTGACGGGGGAGACGCCGTGCGGTGACGCGGCGGACGCCCTCGGCCCCTCCGCTCCGCCACCGCGTCACCGCGTCACCGCGTCACCGCACGGAGCCGGGGCGGAGGCGGCGCGCGGGCCGGCGGTCAGCGCGAGGTGGCGATGACGACCTCGGAGCCCGGCTCGTCCCCGGCCGTGCGCCAGCCCTCGGCGGCCCGGCCGGCCTCCCAGACCCGCTTCCCGTAGGAGACGCGCTCGATCCCCAGCTCCTGTGAGTGGGCCACGGCCCAGTGCGCCAGCTCCCAGCCTCGGCGGTCGGCGTCCGCCCCGCCGGCGCGCGCCGGGGTGTGGACGGGGACGGAGACCACCGGACCGGGCGCGCTGCGCCCGGCGCCGCCGCCGTCGATGCCGGGGGCGTCCGGCAGGATGTCCGCGCCGAACTCGCGCACCAGCCGCTCGCGCACCCGCACCGGGTCGCCGGCGGCCGTCTCCTCCGGGGCGGCCTTCGCGGGCACGCAGTTCAGGGCGGCGGCCCGGCGGCCGGTCAGCGCGGCGGCCAGAAGCGCCGCCTTCGGCTCGTGCTTGGCGTAGGCGTCGGGGAAGCCGCTGCGCTGCACCCGCTGGGCGGCGACGGTCAGGGGAAGCCGGGAGTAGCCCGGGATCTCCACCAGATGCTCGTAGAATTTCCCGGCCGAGTACACCGGGTCCATGATCTGCTCCGCCGTCCCCCAGCCCTGGGAGGGCCGTTGCTGGAAGAGACCGACGGAGTCGCGGTCGCCGTAGTCGATGTTGCGCAGCGCCGACTCCTGCATGGCCGTGGCCAGGGCGATGGTGACGGCCCGCTCGGGCAGCCCGCGGGCGGAGGCGACGGCCTGGATCGTCGAGGCGTTGGCGGCCTGCTGCGGTTCGATGACGTACGGCTCACCGCCGGCCGCGGTCACGGTGCAGCGTGCCGGTCCGGACCCGCCGGGGTCGTGGCGCACGAGGAGGTACCCGGCGAGTCCGAGCAGTACGACGCACGCGGCGGCCAGGCGCAGCAGCCTGCCGCGGCGTGGAGTTGAAGCTCGCTCGGACACGCGACAAAGGTACCGGCCCCGCCGTGTCCGGGACCCGGACGTGACGCGGATCCCACGGACGGGCGCCAGGTAGGGTCGGCCGCATGGAGAGTGCCCCCGAAATCCCGGGAACCGCCCCCGGGGAGAGCCCGGATCCGGCCCTGGACCTGACCCTGGACGGGGCGTCGCTGACCGCGCGCCTGGTCGACATCCCCTCGGTCAGCGGAGACGAGAAACCGCTCGCGGACGCGATCGAGACCGCGCTGCGCGCCCTGCCGCACCTGCGCGTGGACCGGTACGGCAACAACGTCGTCGCCCGTACCGCACTCGGCCGGGCCGAACGGGTAGTCCTGGCCGGGCACATCGACACCGTGCCGATCGCGGACAACGTGCCCTCGCGGCTGGAGGACGGCGTGCTGTGGGGGTGCGGCACCTCCGACATGAAGGCCGGGGTCGCCGTCCAGCTCAGGATCGCCGCCACCGTGCCCGAGCCCAACCGCGACCTGACCTTCGTCTTCTACGACAACGAGGAGGTCGCGGCCCACCTCAACGGCCTCGGCCACCTGGCACGGACCCACCCCGACTGGCTGGCCGGGGACTTCGCGGTGCTGCTGGAGCCCTCCGAGGGGCAGGTCGAGGGCGGCTGCCAGGGCACGCTGCGGGTCGTGCTGCGGATGACCGGGCAGCGCGCCCACTCGGCGCGGAGCTGGAAGGGCGTCAACGCCGTCCACGCCGCCGCGCCGGTCCTGGCCCGGCTGGCCGCGTACGAGCCCAGGCGGCCGGTGGTCGACGGGCTGGAGTTCCGTGAGGGGCTCAACGCCGTGGGGATCACCGGCGGCGTCGCGGGCAACGTCATCCCCGACGAGTGCACCGTGACCGTCAACTACCGCTACGCGCCCGACCTCACCGAACAGGAGGCGCTCGCCCACGTGCGCGAGGTGTTCGCCGGCTGCGGTGTGGCCGAGTGCGAGGTGGAGGACAGCTCCGGCCCGGCACGGCCCGGCCTGACGCATCCCGCCGCGGCGGCCTTCGTCGAGGCGGTCGGCGGCGAGGTGCGGCCGAAGTACGGCTGGACGGACGTCTCCCGGTTCAGCGCGCTGGGTGTGCCCGCCGTCAACTACGGCCCCGGGGACCCGAATCTGGCGCACAAGCGCGACGAGAGGGTGGAGACGGCGCTGATCGGCCACTGCGAGGAGCGGCTGCGCGCCTGGCTTACCGCCTGAACCGCTGGGTATCGGCTGATCCGCGGGGCCCGCACCGCCGGTGCGGGCCCCGCGACATCCGGTGGCCGCCGGTGCGTCCGGGAAAGTTCCGCTCCGTGTGATCCGGGCCTGCGTACCCTGGCGGCCTGTACGTCGGCGTAGACATAGGGAGTACGGCATGGCCAGTGCGGAGGAGTTCGAGCAGGGGGAAGCGCCGCGGGAGCAGCGCCTCGGACCGGTGCTGCGCCGCCACGGCCAGGTGCAGCACAGCACCACCGACCAGCGTCTGCTGGACACCGCCGGCCCCTCGGACTGGCTGCACCAGGACCCCTGGCGGGTCATGCGCATCCAGTCGGAGTTCGTCGAGGGCTTCGGCACCCTGACCGAGATCGGCCCCGCCATCAGCGTCTTCGGCTCGGCGCGCACACCCGGGGGATCGCCCGAGTACGAGGCCGGCGTGCGGATCGGGCGGGCGCTGGTGGAGGCGGGCTTCGCGGTGATCACCGGCGGCGGCCCGGGTGCGATGGAGGCGGCCAACAAGGGCGCCAGGGAGGCGGGCGGCACCTCGGTCGGCCTGGGCATCGAGCTGCCCTTCGAGCAGGGGATGAACCGTTATGTCGACATCGGCGTCAACTTCCGCTACTTCTTCGTGCGCAAGACGATGTTCGTGAAGTACGCCAGCGGTTTCGTCGTCCTGCCGGGCGGCATGGGCACGATGGACGAGCTGTTCGAGGCGATCACCCTGGTCCAGACGCGGAAGGTCACCCGCTTCCCGATCGTGCTGTTCGGCACGGACTACTGGCAGGGGCTGGTGGACTGGCTGCGTGCCACCGTCGTGCCCAGCGGGAAGATCGGCGCGCACGACATGGAGCTCTTCCACCTCACCGACGACGTGGACGAGGCGATCGCCCTGGTCACCAAGGAGACCTCCGGCAGTGGCGCGCCGGGGGACGGGTTCCGGCCGGAGGACCCGGACTGACCGGTCCGGCGCATCCCGGCCGGACCGGGGCCGGACCGGGTGCGCCGGACAAGGGCTCAGGCCAGGCCGCGGCGGGCCACGGCCGGCGGGCGCAGACCCGCGATGGAGGCCACCATGTCGAGCACCTGACGGGTCTCGGCCACCTCGTGGACGCGGTAGACCCGCGCGCCCAGCCAGGCGGAGACCGCGGTCGTGGCCAGGGTCCCGGTCAGCCGCTCCTTGACGGGCCGGTCCAGGGTCTCCCCGACGAAGTCCTTGTTGGACAGCGACACCAGCACCGGCCACCCGGTGGCCACCATCTCCTCCAGCCGCCGGGTGACCTCCAGCGAGTGGCGGGTGTTCTTGCCGAAGTCGTGGCCGGGGTCGATCAGCACCGCGTCCCGCCGCACCCCGGCCGCGACCGCGCGCTCGGCGAGCGCGACCGTGCGGCGCAGCACGTCGGCCATGACGTCGTCGTACGCCACCCGGTGCGGGCGGGTGCGCGGCGCGGCGCCGCCGGTGTGGGTGCACACCAGCCCGGCCCCGTACCGCGCCGCCACTTCGGCAAGCTTCGGATCCACGCCGCCCCAGGCGTCGTTGAGCAGGTCCGCGCCCGCCTCGCAGACCGCCTCGCCCACCTCGTGCCGCCAGGTGTCCACGCTGATCACCACGTCCGGCCAGCGCCGCCGCACCTCGGCGACGAAGCCCGCGGTGCGCCGCACCTCCTCCTCGGCGGAGACCTCCTCGCCGGGGCCGGCCTTCACACCCCCTATGTCGATGATGGCGGCGCCCTCCGCGACCGCCTGCTCGACCCGGTCCAGGGCCGGTTCGTCGCGGAAGGTGGCCCCCCTGTCGTAGAAGGAGTCCGGCGTCCGGTTCACGATGGCCATGACCACCGTCTCGTGCTCGCCGAACTCGCGCCGTCCCAGCCGCAGCATCCGCCGTCCTCTCCTCCCGCGCTCCCCGGCACCGCGCAGTGCCCCGCAGCCGACCCTAGCCCTCCCGCCGTGGCACGATCACAGCAGACCTGTACCTGCCGTTTGGCGTGTCGGACCCGGGGAGATGGCGTGTTCTGGTTTCTGCTGATCGCGTTGGTCGTGGTGGTCGCCGCGGTCGCGCTCGCCGTGGTGGGGGGCGGCGACGGGCCGGGCCGCACCGCGACGGGCGGACTCGCCGACGCCCTGCCGGACCGGACCGAGGCATGGCTGCCGCCCGACCGCCCTCTGAACCGCTCCGACCTGGAGGCGCTGCGGCTGCCGCAGGCCGTACGGGGCTACCGGATGGAGGAGGTGGACGACGTGCTGGACCGGCTCGGCGCCGAACTGGCCGAACGAGACGCCCGGATCGCCGAACTGGAGGCGTCGCTGGCGGGCACGCAGGCGGCGGCGCTGGGCGGGCCCGGTATGTTCGGTGAGCCCGGCGGCGGCCCCGGGGACCGCCCCGGCACGGGGGCCGGAACCGAGTCCGGCACCGCGCCCGGCGAGGAGCCCGGCGGACCGGGGGAGCCGCGGTGACCGCCGGGGGCGGGGCGCTCCCCGGCCCGGACGGGCGGCTGCGCTGCCCGTGGAGCCTGTCCGCCGGGGACTACACCGCCTACCACGACACGGAGTGGGGCCGCCCGGTGCACGGCGACGACGCGCTGTTCGAGCGGCTGTCCCTGGAGGCGTTCCAGTCCGGGCTGTCCTGGCTGACCATCCTGCGCCGGCGGGAGGGCTTCCGGGCGGCCTTCGCGGGCTTCCGCATCGCGGAGGTGGCGGAGTTCACCGACGCCGACCGGGAACGGCTGCTCGCCGATCCGGGCATCATCCGCAACCGCGCCAAGATCGACGCGACCATCGCCAACGCCAGGGTCGCGGCCGAGTGGGAGCCGGGCGAACTGGACGCCCTGGTGTGGTCCCACGCCCCCGACCCGGCCGGCCGCCGGGCGCCGCGCACGCTCGCCGAGGTGCCCGCGATCACGCCGGAGTCCACGGCGCTGTCCAAGGAGCTGAAGAGGCGCGGCTTCCGCTTCACCGGCCCGACCACGGCCTACGCCCTGATGCAGGCGTGCGGCCTGGTCGACGACCACCTGGCGGACTGCTGCGCCCGCACCCCGCGCGCCGCCGGCTGAACCGGCGTCCCGCGCCCAGCGTCCGGTGTCCCGGGCGCGGGACGCTCTCCGACGGGGCGTCAGCGGCCGCGGTAGACGGGCTTCTCCTTGGCGACGAACGCCTCCACCGCGGCCCTGTGGTCCTCCGAGGCGCCGGCCCGGGCCTGGAGTTCGGCCTCCTTCTCCAGCGTCTCGGCCAGTGAGTGCGAGGAGCCGTGGGCGAGGGACTCCTTGAGCGCGGCGTACGCGACCGTCGGCCCCTCGGCGAGCCGCCGCGCCGCGTCCTCGGCCTCGGCCGCCAGCCGGTCGGCCGGGACGACCCGGTTGGCGATGCCCAGCTCCAGGGCCTCCGGCGCCTTCACGCTGCGCGGGAAGAGCAGCAGTTCGGCGGCGCGGCCCGGACCGACCAGGCGCGGCAGGGTCCAGGACACCCCGGAGTCGGCGGTGAGCGCCACCCCGGCGAAGGAGGTGTTGAAGGCGGCGGTGTCGGCGACCACCCGGTAGTCGGCGGCGAAGGCGAACCCCGCCCCCGCGCCGGCCGCGACGCCGTTGACGCCCGCCACCACCGGCTTGGGCATGGAGGCGATCGCCAGGGTGATCGGGTTGTAGTGCTCGCGCACGGTGTCCAGCGCGGCGCCGCCGCTGCGCCGCAGCTCCTCGACGTGCTCCTTGAGGTCCTGCCCGACGCAGAACGCCCGCCCGCTGCCGGTCAGCAGCACCGCGCGCACCGCCGGGTCGCCGGCCGCCTCCCGCAGGGCGTCCCGCAGCGCCTCCTTGAGCGCGGTGTCGAGCGCGTTCATGGCGTCGGGGCGGTTGAGGGTGACGGTCGCCAGCCCTCCGGAAACTTCGTAGACGACGTTGTCTGACATGGGGGCCAGCATGGCAAGGAACGGCGGGGGCCGATACGGGCCCGCGGGCGAGCCGCGTGTGACCTGCGTCAAACGGCCGCGGCGCCTTCCGTGGGGAGAAAGGGCGCAGTATTGCAGTCCGATCCCCGAATTGGGTGGTTTTGCGCGAGGGTGTTGTGCAAGGGATACGGACCGATGTTGGTCATGAGGTCGTGCGATGCGGGATAATGGCCAAGAAGCAATGTGTTCGACGCCGGCGACACCTGGGTTGCCCGGCTGAGATCAGCTGGTTTCAGGAAGGGGAACGAGCATGGCGGCCATGAAGCCGCGGACGGGCGATGGCCCGCTCGAGGTGACCAAGGAGGGGCGGGGCATCATCATGCGCGTTCCGCTCGAAGGCGGTGGACGACTCGTCGTCGAGCTCACCCCTGACGAGGCGGATGCACTCGGCGAAGCTCTGAAGAAGGCCTGCGGCTGAGGAGCGATCGAAGACAGACCTCCGGCGCACACCGCCTTCGCACCACCACCGCCGCCCCCGGGAGAGCACGGTCCCGGGGGCGGCGGTGTGCTGTCGGCCGGCCGGCCCGGCTGCGCCGGTGGCCGGTGGCCGCGCTCTCCCGGGGGCGGTCGGCGGCGCGGTCAGTGGTGGCGCTTGACCGCGCACAGCAGGCCGTCGCCCACCGGCAGCAGCGAGGGCAGCAGCGAGGTGCTGTCCCGGACGGTGCGCAGCAGCTCGCGCAGTCGGAGGACCTCCGCGGGCTGGGAGGAGGAGTCGACGGTGCGGCCGTCGGCGAAGACGCCCTCGAAGCAGACCAGTCCGCCCGGGCGCAGCAGGCGCAACGATTCGCCCAGGTACTCCAGGCACTCCATTCGGTCGCCGTCGCAGAAGACCAGGTCGTAACCGCCGTCGGCGAGCCGGGGCAGGACGTCCAGGGCGCGGCCGGGGATGAAGCGGGCGCGGTTGGCCGCGAAGCCCGCGGCGCGGAACGCCTGGCGGGCGATCTGCTGGCACTCCGGCTCGGTGTCCACGGTCGTCAGCACGCCGTCGGGCCGCATGCCGTGCAGCAGGTGGATGCCCGACACCCCGGTGCCGGTGCCGATCTCGGCGACCGCCTTGGCGTCCACGGCCGCGGCCAGCAGCCGCAGCGCGGCGCCCGTGCCGTCCGACACCGCGCGCAGGCCCGCCTCCCGGGCCCGGTCGCGGGCCCAGCGCAGCGCCGCCGAGTGCTCGGAGCGCTCGGCGTGCTGGACGTTCTCCGCGCCGTACGCGTCGGCGAACGCCCAGCTCGTCTGCCGGTTGCCGGTAATCGCCCTCTCCTGTCCCCGTGGTGCCCGCAACCGTGACTGTATCCGCTGGCGCCGGGAACCCGCAGATGGGACCGCGCGTTGGTTGTGTGTGAGCCGTACGGCGAGTGGCGGGGGAAGGTACATGGCACTCGGCCGCAAGAGGGTCAAAGAAGCTTATCCGGAGCTAACGGGCGAGGTGGCTATGGTAGGGACTCCACTGGACACCACCAGAGCCGACAGGGGAGGTGCGGCTGCGGCCGGCGACCGGAAAGTGCTCAGGCGCTTCCTCAGGTCCTCCGGCGAGCCGAAATCCGTGAACGACACCGCTGACCACCGCCACGCCGCCGACTCCGTGACCACCGCGACCTTCGCAACCGACGCGGACGCTCCGGCGTGGACGCCTCCCACCTGGGAGGAGATCGTCAGCACCCACAGCGCACGGGTCTACCGCCTCGCCTACCGCCTCACCGGGAACCAGCACGACGCCGAGGACCTGACCCAGGAGGTCTTCGTCCGGGTCTTCCGTTCGCTGTCCACCTACACCCCCGGCACCTTCGAGGGCTGGCTGCACCGCATCACCACGAACCTCTTCCTGGACATGGTGCGGCGCAAGCAGCGCATCCGCTTCGACGCCCTCGGCGACGACGCGGCCGAGCGGCTGCCCAGCCGTGAGCCCTCGCCGCAGCAGCACTTCAACGACACCCACTTCGACGCCGACGTCCAGCAGGCGCTGGACACCCTCGCCCCGGAGTTCCGGGCGGCGGTGGTGCTCTGCGACATCGAGGGGCTGTCCTACGAGGAGATCGCCGCGACGCTCGGCGTGAAGCTCGGCACGGTCCGCAGCCGCATCCACCGCGGCCGCTCCCATCTGCGCAAGGCCCTCAAGCACCGGTCCCCCCGGGCACGTGCGGGGCAGCGCGCTCTGGCCGGGGCCCTCCCCGGCGCCGTGGGAGGGGAGGGCGGCACCGCGTGAGCGGCACACACGACGGCGTACCCGCCCCGGAGCCGACCCCGGCCGAGCAGCACCTGGGCGACCGGCTGGCGGCCCTGGTGGACGGCGAGCTGGGCCACGAGACGCGCGAGCGCGTCCTGGCGCATCTGGCGACCTGCCACACCTGCAAGGCGGAGGCCGACGCGCAGCGCAGGCTGAAGAGCGTCTTCGCGGACGCCGCGCCCCCGCCGCCCTCGGAGCGGCTGCTGGCCAGGCTCCAGGGGCTGCCCGGAGGCCTGGACGACGATCCCGGGCGGGGCCGGGGTGGGCCGCCGGGCTCCTCCGCCTCCTCGTCCCCCTGGGACTTCGAGTACCTGCCGGCCGGCAGCGTGCTCGCCCCCGACCGCGGATTCCGCATCCACCGGGTCCATGAGGCGGACCGCTCCTCCTCACGCGGCCGCCGCTTCGCCTTCGCGGCGGCGGGCGCGGTCTCGCTGGCGGCCTTCGCCATCGGCGGCGCGCTCACCTCGGCGGCCACCGGCGGCTCCACGGTCGCCGCGGGCGGGGACGGCGGTACGAGCGCCCGCTCACCGCGCACGGCGGCCGTCGGGACGGAGCGTGGCGGCGAGCGGAGCGGCGGCAGACCGGGACAGCGAGCGGGGAAGGGGCCGAGCGGCACACCGAGCGGACCGGCCGTGGCGCCGACGCGGCCGCCCGTGCTGTCGGTGTCACCGCTGGAGGCCGCCTACGCCCCCCGGTCCCAGGAGCTGACGGTGGTGCCGGTGATCGACGTGCTGCCCACCCTGCACCCGCCGCTGATACACCCCACGCAGTACGGGACGCCGCCGGATCCGGATGAGGGGCCGCCGGAGCGGCAGGAGTCCGTCAGGCAGCCGCTCGTCGCGGCGACCCCCATGGCCGCGGTCCCCTCGACCGCGGTCCCCTCGGCCACCGCAACCGCCCCGGTGGGCGCCACTGCGGCGCCCACGCTCCCGCCGGGCCGCTGACCCTCCCCGGTGCCGCGCGTACGGGCCGCCGGTACGCGCGGCCCGTCCATACCCCCGCATGCCTCCACGACCCCCTGTGAACCCCGCCGCCCCCGGCGTACCGCCGGGGGCGGTGACGCGCCCGGCCGGGCCCCCGCGGGGGAAACCGCGCGGGGGCCCGGCCGGTCCGGCTTCGCCGGCGGGGGCGGAACTGGTTGAATCGTGGGAATGTGGTGCGAGTCCGCACGGAGCGCGACGCGGGCCGATGCTGGGGAGAACATGGACGAGGGGAAGGCGGCCGCCGGACAGCGGCCGACGTGGTGGAGCCGTCCACGCGGGGTCTCGGCCCCGCGTCCGGTGGCGGGAGGCACCCGTACACCCCGGAGCGTGCCGGTTCCGCTGCACGGAGAGGATCCGTACGGCACCCCGCCCTACGGCGGCCCCGGCCCCTGGGCTCCGGCCCCGCCCGTCCAGCGGCCCGAGGCCACGCCGGCCCGGGGCACCCTGCTGCCGCCCCGGAGGCAGGCCGCCGTGCCCGCTCCCGAGCGCGCCACCGGCCCCGCCGCGCCGACGGACGCCTTCGCGCGCTACGACCCATGGGCGCCGCCCTCCGCCGCCGCCCCGCACCGGGCCGTCCCGCGCACCGCGCCCCCGCCGCACCGGGAAGCCCCCGCGCCGCGCCGCGGCCGGCCGGGTACGGCCGTCGCCGGGGCCGTCCTGCTGGCACTGGTCGCCGGAACGGTGGGCGGCGGCATCGGGGCGTACGCGCAGCGCCAGGGCGACATCGGCACCGTCCGGCTCTCCCAGGCACCGGTACAGGACACCGGCCGGGCCCCGGACAGCGTGGCCGGCGTCGCGGAGCGGGCCCTGCCGGGCGTGGTGACCGTCCAGGTGCGCGGCGCCGGGGAGTCGGGCACCGGCACCGGCTTCGTCCTGGACGGCCGCGGTCATCTCCTCACCAACCACCATGTGGTGGAGCCCGCCGGGAGCGGGGGTGAGAACGGCGGCATCAGGGTGGTCTTCCACGGCGGTGAGAGCGCCACCGCCGAGATCGTCGGCACCGACAGCGGCTACGACCTCGCCGTGCTGAGGGTGGAGGGGGTCAGCGGCCTCAGCCCGCTGCCGCTGGGCAACTCCGACTCCGTGAGGGTGGGCGACCCGGTCGTGGCGATCGGCGCGCCGTACGGCCTGGCGGGCACGGTCACCACCGGGATCGTCAGCGCCACCGAGCGCCCCGTCACCGCGGGCGGCGAGGGGGACGGCGGGGGCGGCGGCCCCAGCCACGTGGAGGCGCTGCAGACCGACGCCCCGATCAATCCCGGCAACTCCGGCGGCCCGCTGCTGGACACCGGGGGCCGGGTGATCGGCGTCAACAGCGCGATCCGCTCCGCGGGCGGCGGCCTGCCCCGGGCGGACACAGGCGGCAGCATCGGCCTGGGCTTCGCCATTCCGGTCAACCAGGCCAGGCGGGTGGCCGAGGAACTGATCAACACCGGCCGCGCCACCCATCCCGTGCTCGGCGTCACCGTCGACATGGGACACCCCGCGGAGGGCGCCCGGGTCGGTCTGCCCGCCGGGCGCGAGGGCACGGCGGTCGTGCCGGGAGGGCCGGCCGACACGGCCGGCATCGAGGAGGGCGACGTGATCACCGAGGTGGGCGGCGCCCGGGTGCGCAGCGGTGAGGAGCTGATCGCCAGGATCCGCGCCCGCCGCCCCGGCGACCGGCTGGAGCTCACGGTCGAGCGCGGTGGCGGCCGGCGCTCGGTGGAGGTGGTCCTCGGTTCGGCGGCCGGCCCGTGAGACCCGTCACGCCTGCCGCCACGACGGCGGTTGTTCGCCCCGCCGACTCCCAACCCGCACCCGCGCCGGGTACCGTGACTGTGGCCGCACGGGTCGTGGACGCACATGAGGGAGCTGAACGGTGTTCTTCGACATAGGACCCCTCGAGCTGATCGCTCTCGTCATCCTCGCGATCCTCGTCTTCGGTCCGGAGAAGCTGCCGAAGGTGATCCAGGACACCGCGCGGTTCATCCGCAAGGTCCGGGAGTTCTCCGACAGTGCCCGGGACGACATCCGCAGGGAACTGGGGCCGGAGTTCAAGGACTTCGACTTCGAGGACCTCAACCCCAGGAACTTCGCGCGCAAGCACCTGCTGGAGAACGAGGACCTGGGGCTGAAGGAGATCCGCAACGGCTTCGACCTGCGCCAGGAGCTCGCCGAGGTCACGGACGCGGTCAACGGCAGGGAGATCACCCCGGGCGGTCCGGCGGCATCCTCCCAGGGCGGCTCCGCGGTCGACCTGCGCAAGGACGGCCCGGCGCCCGCGGTCGACCTGCGCAAGGACGGCCCGGCGCCCGGGACCGACCTCCCGCCGTACGACGCCGACGCCACCTGAGGCCGCCCGGGGCCGCCCCGCCGGTGAACCGGGAGGGCCACCTCCCGTACTCCGCAGCCGGTCCTGCCCGGTTCGGCGCACGAGGGTGGCTATCCTCCCTGTGTCCGGGGTCGGGCCGTCCGAGGGGGGCGGGCCTCCCACGACACGGGGCACACGAGGAGGCGTCGCGCAGATGGAGACGACGGGCCGGGTAGGGCCGAGAGACGCACCCGCGTCCGGGGCGGACCGGGTGATCGACGGCTACCTGATGGCCGGCTTCCCCTGGTACGGCCTCGACGAGGCCTTCACCGGCCCGCGCTGGCTGATGCGGGTGGGAGCCGCCGCGGACGGAACGGTCGAGCACGGCTCGACCGGCCACGGGGACGAGCCCTCCTTCCGGGCCGAGTCCGGTCCGGAGGGCCGGCGCTTCGCCGTCGTCGTGACGGTCGCCGACCGCCCGGTGCGCAGCAGCCCGGACGGCACGGGGGTCCTGGAGGCCACCTCGGTCTCGTCGGCCGCGTGGCTGGCCGGATCGGGGCTGCTGTCATGCACATGGCCGTCGCAGATGGAGCGCGGGCTCAGACAGGACTGGCTCGACCAGCAGACGGCGGTCGCCTGGGAACTGGCGGACGACCTGGGCGGCTCCGCCTGGTCCACCCTCTCGCTGCCGGTCGACGGCGTCCCCACCGACTTCCGCTACCGGGAGTCGGAGTACGGGTGGGTGCTGGCCGGCCCCGCGCACGAGGGCGTGCACATCGGCGCCTATGGGCGGGGGATGAGCGCGTACGGGCTGGGCTTCTCGGTGATCAAGGACCTCGGCGAGTACGAGCGCTGAACACCCGGCAGCCAGGGGCCGGTACGCCTGCCCGGTGCCCGTACGCCCGCCGGGTGCGCGGGCGTACGGGGAAACGCGCGGGAGGGCCGCTCAGAACTTGTTGCGCGGGGTGATCCCCAGCGACATGCCCGCCAGTCCGCGCTGGCGCCCGCCCAGCTTGCCCGCGACCGAGCGGATCGCCGAGCCCGCGGGGGAGTCCGGATCGGTCAGCACGACCGGCCGGCCCTCGTCGCCGCCCTCGCGCAGCCGCACGTCGATCGGGATCGAGCCGAGCACGGGCACGGTGGTGCCGGTGGTCCGGCTCAGCCCGTCGGCGACGCGCTGGCCGCCGCCGGTGCCGAAGACGTCCACCATCTCGTCGCAGTGCGGGCAGGGCAGCCCGGACATGTTCTCGACCACGCCCACGATCTTCTGATGGGTCTGCACCGCGATGGACCCGGCGCGCTCGGCCACCTCGGCGGCCGCCTGCTGCGGGGTGGTCACCACCAGGATCTCGGCGTTGGGGACGAGCTGCGCGACCGAGATGGCGATGTCGCCCGTGCCCGGCGGCAGGTCCAGCAGCAGCACGTCCAGGTCGCCCCAGTAGACGTCGGCCAGGAACTGCTGGAGCGCGCGGTGCAGCATCGGCCCGCGCCACACCACCGGGGCGTTGCCCGGGGTGAACATGCCGATCGAGATGACCTTCACACCGTTGGCGGACGGCGGCATGATCATGTTCTCGACCTGGGTGGGGCGGCCGTCGGCGCCCAGCATGCGCGGCACCGAGTGGCCGTAGATGTCGGCGTCCACGACGCCCACCTTCAGCCCGTCGGCCGCCATCGCCGCCGCCAGGTTGACCGTCACCGAGGACTTGCCGACGCCGCCCTTGCCGGAGGCGATCGCGTAGACGCGGGTCAGGGAGCCGGGCCTGGCGAACGGGATCTCCCGCTCGGCCTGCCCGCCGCGGAGCGTGGCCGCCAGCTCGCGGCGCTGCTCGTCGCTCATCACGTCCAGGGAGACCGTCACGTCCGTGACGCCCGCCACACCGCGGACCGCCCGGGTCACGTTCTCGGTGATCGTCTCTCGCATCGGGCAGCCGGACACCGTCAGATAGACCGTGACCGCGACCGAGCCGCCGTCGCCGATCTCGACCGACTTCACCATGCCCAGATCGGTGATCGGGCGGTGGATCTCGGGGTCGTCGACGGTCGCGAGCGCGGCGCGGACCGCGTCCTCGGTGGGGGCTGGGCTGGATGCCGCGGGCGTGTCAGTAGCCATGCCCCGATGGTACGGCGCACCGGCGCCGGCGCCGAAGGCGGCGGATGAGACGCGGGTCACCGCCACGGGGGCGCCTGGCCGGGGCGGGGCATGCGCCCGGGACGCGCCGGGTACGGGACCGGATCACCGCTCGCGGTCGGGCGGCGGCTCCAGGGCGCCGCGCTGCTCCAGCTCCTTGAGCAGGTCCTGGAGCTCGGAGCGGATCCAGTCCCGGGTGGCGACCTCGCCCATGCCCATCCGCAGCGCGGCGATCTCCCGGGTGAGGTACTCGGTGTCGGCCATGGAGCGCTCGCCGCGCTTGCGGTCCTGCTCCAGGTTCACCCGGTCCCGGTCGTCCTGCCGGTTCTGGGCCAGCAGGATCAGCGGGGCCGCGTACGAGGCCTGGAGGGACAGGGCCAGGGTCAGGAAGATGAACGGGTACTCGTCGAAGCGCAGGTCGGGCGGGGCCACGATGTTCCAGAGGACCCACACCACGATGGTGAACGTCATCCAGACGATGAACCGCCCGGTCCCCAGGAAGCGGGCGATCCGCTCCGACAGCCGCCCGAACGCCTCCGGGTCGTACTCCGGCAGTGGGCTGCGGCGCGGCACCATCGGCTGGTCCAGCCTGGCACGGGCCGCGCGCCCGGTGGCCGGCGGAAGGCTCCGCTCGCGTTCCCTGCGCGCCATGCGCTCGTCCCGTTCCCTGTCACCCATCGGCGGTCCCCCGGCCGTCCCGCAGACTCTCCATCGGCTCGTGCACTCCGAACGCCTCCCGGGCGGCGGCCTCCCGCCAGTCGTCGGGCAGCAGGTGGTCCAGTACGTCGTCGACGGTGACGGCGCCCAGCAGCGATCCGCTCTCGTCCACCACCGGTACCGACACGATGTTGTACGCGGCCAGGTAGCTGGTCAGCGTGGGCAGCGGGGTGTCCGGCGGCAGCGGCCGCAGATCGGTGTCCACGACCGAGCCGACCAGGGTGCCGGGGGGTTCGCGCAGCAGCCGCTGGAAGTGCACCAGCCCCAGGTACTTGCCCGTCGGGGTCTCCTCCGGCGGCCGGCACACGTACACCTGGGCGGCCAACGGGGCCGAGAGGTCCTGCACGCGCACCCGGGCCAGCGCGTCGGCGACCGTGGCGTCGGGCCGCAGCACGATCGGCTCGGTGGTCATCATGCCGCCCGCGGTGTGCTCCTCGTACGTCAGCAACCGCCTCACCGGGGCCGCGTCCTGGGGCTCCATCAGCTCCAGCAGCCGGTTCATGTCGCCCTCCGGCAGCTCGGACAGCAGGTCGGCGGCGTCGTCGGGGTCCATCGCCTCCAGCACGTCCGCGGCGCGCTCCTCCTTGAGCTTGCCGAGGATCTCCACCTGGTCGTCGTCGGGCAGCTCCTCCAGCACGTCCGCCAGCCGGTCGTCGTCCAGCGCGGCGGCGACCTCCGCCCGGCGCTTGGGCGACAGATGGTGCAGGACGTTGGCCAGGTCGGCCGGGCGCAGCTGCTCGAAGGTGGCCAGCAGGTTGGCCGCGCCCTGGCCCTCCTCCTCCAGCGACAGGCCGGTCACCGCCGACCACTCCACGGTCAGCGTCTCGCCCGACCGCCGCCGCAGCCCGCCGCCGCCGCGGCGCACGAAGACCTTGTCGATCAGCCAGTCGCGGCGCCCGGGGACCTGGGTGAGGCCGACGTCGAGCACGGTGACCTTCTCGCCCGTCTCGACCAGAGTCACCTGGCGGTCCAGCAGCTCGCCCAGGACCAGCGTCTCGGTGGGCCGCTGCTCGAAGCGCCGCATGTTGACCACGCCGGTGGTGATCACCTGTCCCGACGCGACGCCGGTCACCCGGGTCATGGGAAGGAAGATGCGCCGCCGGCTGACGACCTCGACGACCAGCCCGGGCACGCGGGGCGGGCGTCCGCCGACGCGCAGCATCGCCACCACGTCCCGCACCCGGCCGACCTGGTCCCCGACGGGGTCGAAGACGGCCACGCCGGAGAGGTGCGAGACGAAGACCCGCTGGGCGCCCAGCACCATGGCCCATCCTCCGCTTCCCACTCGTGTCCGGCGCGCGGCGGAATCCCCGCCCGCCGTGCGCGCTGTGCCTGCCGTGTGTGTGCCCGTGTACCCGCGTCTGGCCGGATGCCCGCATGGGGGACGTGAACCGAATACGGTTTTCAGGCTACGCGCACCGCCGCCGGTCCCGTGCGGCGGCACCGGCCGTACGGTCGCCCGCGACCCGCCCCGGGGCCCCCGGTAGGGTGCCGTCGTCCTGCCCCGGCATCAGGAGGAAGAGCTGACGTGACTGCGTGGGTCCACGGTGTTCGCGCCCGGAGTACGGCCGTGTCGGTGGGAGCGGTCTGCGCGGTCCTTCTGACCCTGCTCACGGGGTGCGGTTCGAAGGATCCGAACGAAGGGACCAACGGGGTCGGCAGGCTGCCGGCCGCCGAGATCGAGAAGAGGGCGGACAAGGCCGCCCGTGCTGCGCGGTCCGTACGGCTGTCGGGCAGCGTGGTCAGCAAGGGCCGCACCTACCGGCTGGACATGCGGCTGAACGAGGACGGCGGCCTGGGCGAGGTCTCGGCCAGGGGCGGCCCCCGCTTCGAGCTGCTGCGGGCCGGCGAGGACCTCTACCTCAAGGCGAACACCGACTTCTGGGCGAACCAGGGCAAGGACGGCGAGAAGCCGGGCGAGGCCGACCTCGCGGCGGCCCGCAAGCTGGAGGGCAAGTACGTCAAGGTGCCGCCCGGCGACCCCGCCTACAAGCAGCTCAGCGGATTCACGGACAAGGACGTGCTGCTGGACGGGCTGCTCAACCTGAACGGCGAGCGCGGAACAGGGGAGCACGGCGAGGTCGACGGCGTGCGGACGGTCGAGGTGCGGGCGGCCGAGGGCGACGGCGGGATACTCAGCGTCTCGCTGATCGGCACGCCGTACCCCCTGCGGCTGGAGCGCGGCGGGGACGCGGGCGTGGTCCAGATGCTGGAGTGGGACAAGGAGTTCACCCTGCGCGCTCCGGAGAAGGACCAGATCGTCGACTACGGCAGGAAGATCTCGGCGGCCGAGTGACGCCCGGGCCTCCCGCCCGGCTCCTCTCCCCTTTCCCCGGCTCCTTCCCGCGGAGCCCTCGGTGCTTCCCCGCCGGTGCCTACCGGTCCTTCCGCCCCGGCCGGCCCCGGCGCAGCAGCCTCGGCAGCGCGGCCGGGGCCGGGCGGCGCGTGGTCGCCGGCGACGGCGGCGGGACGGCGGCCCGCAGGTCCCCCGCCATCGAGCCGGGGCCTTCCCGGAGCGGCCCGGCCGGTTCCAGCCGCAGCACACGGCACTCACGGGCCCAGCGCTCGGCGATCGTCGTGGCGTCCGGCGCGTTGAGCCGCTTGCCCGCCAGCCCGGCCACCGCCTCCCGCCACTGTTCGCCGCCCGGCGGCAGCTCCACCACCCGGGCGGGCCAGACGGCCAGCAGCCCGCCCTTGTCCTTGCTGCGCACCGAGACCGTGGCGGTGGCGCCGTCGTCGAGCCCCAGGGGCTCCAGCGGCTGCTCCGCGGGGCCGTCACCCACCAGGTGCACGGCGCCGTCGTGCCAGACGTGCCACAGCGGGCGCCGCGGCCCCCGGGGGCCGCGCACCCACACCAGCGCGGACTTCTTCGCCGACTCCTCGATCAGCGCCCGGTCGGACACGGACAGGGACGCCCGGGGCGTTCGGGAGCCGGTGGGAACGGACGGATCGGCCATGGGACGACCCTACCGCCGCGCCCGGCGCCCGCACCGTGCGTGCCGTGGGCCCGGGACGGTCCCGACAGCCGGACGGTCAGTACCGCGACATGGTCACGCGCCTTACGCTGGTGGCCGGCGGCGCGGCCGACAGCGCGCCCCGACCCGTTCCGCGCTCCGGACCCGGGCCCCCAGAGCCCCGGTCCGGACCCCAGCAGCCCCGGAGAGGAGCCCCGTGCGCGCCGTCAGGACCCGTACCGCCGCGCCCCGACAGGAAGCCGGAGCCGTGGCGGGAGGTCAGGGCACCGGCCTGGACCTGTTCCTGCTGGCGGTCGCCGTGTCCGGCATCTCCCTGTCCGCGCCCCTGATCGCGGCCACCGCCGCCCCGGCCCTGGCCATCGCCTTCTGGCGCAACGCCATGGCGGTCGGCGTCCTCACCCCGCTGGCCCTCGTCCGCCACCGGGCCGGACTGCGCGCCATGGGACGCCGCAACGTGCTGCTGGCCGCCGCCGCCGGGGCGCTGCTCGCGCTGCACTTCGCACTGTGGCTGCCCAGCCTCCACATGACCTCGGTCGCCTCCTCGACCGCGCTGGTCACCACCACCCCGATCTGGACCACCCTGCTGCTGCGGCTGCGCGGCCGCAGCTCCCCCGGCCTGGTCTGGGCGGGTACGGCGGTCGCCTTCGCCGGAGTGGTGTTCCTCACCGGGGTCGACCTGACCCTCTCGCCCCGGGCGCTGGCGGGCGACGCCCTGGCGCTGGGCGGCGGCATGGCGGCGGCCGGATACGTCCTGCTGGGGGCGGAGGTGCGCCGCACGGTCTCCACGACCGCGTACACCTACGTCTGCTACACCACCACCTCCGTGCTGCTGCTGGCCGCCTGCCTGGTCTTCGGCGCCGACCTCGGCGGCTACAGCGGCGAGACCTGGCTCAAGCTCGCCGTCCTCACCCTCACCGCGCAGCTGCTGGGCCACTCGCTGCTCAACCGGGTGGTCCGGGGGCTCGGGCCGTCGGTCACCTCCACCGCGATCCTGCTGGAGACACCGGGCGCGGCGCTGATCGCGGCGCTCTGGCTGGGCCAGAACCCGCCGGCGGCCGTCTACGGTGCGCTGGCGGTGATCCTGCTCGGCCTGGCGCTGGTGGTCCGGGGCAACGCCGGGCCCGCGCGCGGCGCGCGGGCCTGACGCGCCGTCCGCCCACGCTCCCGCCGCCCCCCGCCCACGGTCTTCCGCGACCCGCGACCCGCGAGCCGACGGCTCCTACAGCCAGCCGTTGCGCTTGAAGCCGCGGTGGATGGCGTAACAGATCCCGACGATCACGGTCATGACGGCCGGATAGCCGTAACGCCACTGGAGCTCCGGCATGTACTCGAAGTTCATGCCGTAGATCCCGGCGATCATCGTCGGGACGGCGAAGATCGCCGCCCACGAGGTGATCTTCCGCATGTCCTCGTTCTGCGCGACCGTCGCCTGGGCCAGGTTCGCCTGGAGGATGGAGTTGAGCAGGTCGTCGAAGGAGAGCACCTGCTCGTTGACCCGGGTCAGATGGTCCGCCACATCGCGGAAGTACTTCTGGATGTCGGGGTCGACCAGCCGCATCGGCCGCTCGCTCAGCAGCTGCATCGGCCGCAGCAGCGGTGAGACCGCCCGCTTGAACTCCAGCACCTCGCGCTTGAGCTGGTAGATCCGTCCGGCGTCGCGGCCCCGGCGGCCACCGCCCGCGCTCTCGGAGAAGACCTGGATCTCCACCTCGTCGATGTCGTCCTGCACCGCGTCGGCGACCGCCAGGTAGCCGTCCACCACCTGGTCGGCGATGGCGTGCAGCACGGCCGAGGGCCCCTTGGCCAGCAGCCCGGGGTCGTCCTCCAGCCGGTGGCGCAGGGTGCGCAGCGATCCCTGGCCGCCGTGCCGGACGGTGATGATGTAGTCCCGGCCGGTGAAGCACATCACCTCGCCGGTCTCCACCACCTCGCTGGAGTCGGTGAGTTCGGCGTGCTCGACATAGTGGATCGTCTTGAAGACGGTGAACAGGGAGTCGTCGTACCGCTCCAGCTTCGGCCGCTGGTGCGCGTGCACCGCGTCCTCCACGGCGAGCGGGTGCAGGCCGAACTCGCGGGCGATGCCGGAGAACTCCCGCTCGGTGGGCTCGTGCAGGCCGATCCACACGAACGCCCCGCCGCCCGGACCGTCCTGCCGGCCCTGTGCCTCCCCCGGCTCGCGGTGGCGCAGGGAACGCAGGGCCTCGGCCGGGGTCATGTGCCGCGACTCGCGGCGGCCGTCCCGGTAGACGGCGCAGTCCACCACCGCGCTGGTCGCGGTGGTGTCGGCGACGGAGCCGCCGTGGGCGTAGGGGTAGGGGGAGCGGCCGCCCCGGCGCAGGGCGGGGCGGACCGCGGCGCGCAGGTCACGGATCATCGACATGCTGGGCTCCTTCGCGTGCCGAGCCGCCGGTGAACGGGCGCAGCGCTGCCCGGAATGGGGGCCTACGGAGCCGGGGACGGGAAGTCCACGGGCCGGAGGTCTGCAAAGCGGGCACCACGCGGGACCGTACGCACAGGCGGCATTCGCTGAGAACGTCGGTCGAGCAGGGGATTCACGCGCTCTTCCGCGAAGCCGGTCCGCAGGAGGAGAAGGAGGGGACTTCCGGGGTTTCACCGCTCGGCGGTGGGGGGAGGAAGGCCCTCAGGCAAGGGGACGTGGCTGCCGTACGGAAGAGCGGCTGGTACTGCACGGTCGACTCGGATCCATCGCAGCCCCACCTCCTCCGGCCGGTCCCCGCTGGGGGAAATCTGTGTACACGCCTTGACCAGCGGTCAACGGTAGCACTCGCGAGCGCCCCTCCATCCCGTTCCGGGGCCGACGCTTACCCTCTTTGCCCGATCAATACACGATCTATGCTCGCCGTATGGCACACGTTCTGGAACTGGTCGAGGCCCGGCTGCGCAGCGCCCTGGGAGAGCCCGACGCGCGGGCGGCGGTGACCTTCCTGGGCGCCGACCGGATCGAGGTGCTGCGCTTCCCGGACGCCGGGGAGGGCCCCGGCGGCGGAAGCGGCCTGGTGCGCTACGCCACCCTGGGGATGTCCGCGGCCCCCATGGCCGACCCCTCCGACATGCTCGCCGACCCCGAACGGGGGCCCCGCGCCGAGCTGGTGCTGACGGTGCGAGCCGGGGCGGCCGACACCGACAAGGTGCTGCGCCCGCTCGCCGTACTCGCCGCCTCCCCCCAGGTCGAGGGCGTGGTCGTGGCCCCCGGCGCCTCGCTGGACGTGGGCGAGCCGCTGTGGCCCGGCGCCCCCTTCACCTCCGTGCTGGTCGCCGAGCCCGGAGGCCTGGTGGAGGACCTGGAACTCGATCCGCCGATGGACCCGGTGCGCTTCCTCCCCCTGCTGCCGATGACGCCCAACGAGGCGGCCTGGAAGCGGGTGCACGGAGCGGCCGGACTCCAGGAGCGCTGGCTGGCCGGCGGCACCGACCTGCGCGATCCGAGGCGGGCGTCCGTGCCCCTGACGGACTGAGCCGGCCCGCCGGGGACGCGCCCGGTCCGTACGAGTGATCGTCCTTGACGCGCGGCTCTCCGGGGAGGACCGTGGGGCCCATGAGGGGCGAACCCAGTTGCCCGAAGTGCGGCGGCCGTGTCAGGGCGCCCGGCCTCTTCACCGACTCCTGGCAGTGCGACGTGCACGGCGCGGTCCATCCGCTGCAGCCGGTCCTCCCGCCGAGCGTCGAGGCGCTCGGCGTGGTCCTCCACAGAGCCCAGGTCCCGGTGTGGATGCCCTGGCCGCTGCCGATCGGCTGGCTGTTCACCGGGATCGCCTACGCGGGCGACGACCGCAGCGGCGGCCGTGCCACTGCCGTGGCCTGCTCCGGCCCGGGCCCGCTCGGCGGCCCGGGTGAACTGCTGCTGGTCGCCGAGGAGCTGGGCGTCGGGCTCGGGGCGCGCTACGCCGGGGTGCCCGGCCCCGACCCCGGCCCGCTGATCGACGTGGACCGGCCCCCGCACGCGAAGGTGCTGGCGGGCGGACGGCCCACCCCGCTGTGGCTGGTGGACGAAGCCCCCGAGGACCGCGCGGTGTTCGCGGGGGAGGCGCGCGGCCTGTGGCTGTGGGCGATCGTCTGGCCCGAGCAGTCCGGGATTCTGATGTACGACGAGCTGGTGCTCACGGACCTGAGGGAGGCGGGCGCCGAGGTGGAGCTGGTGCCGTGCGGGGCGCTCTCCCCCCAGCTCCTCACACGACCCGGGGGCTGACCGGTCTCCGGGTCCCGGCGGGCGCGGGACGGACCGGGCGCGCGTCTGTTCTACCCTGGAGTGTCCGCCTCAGCCGTCCGCCGTGGGAGCTACGTACCGTGCGCATAGACCTGCACACCCACTCCACCGCTTCGGACGGCACCGACACCCCCGCCGAGCTGGTGCGCAACGCCTCCTCCGCCGGGCTGGACGTGGTGGCGCTGACCGACCACGACACGGTCGCCGGGTACGGCGAGGCGATCGCCGCCCTCCCCGCGGGCCTGACCCTCGTCCCCGGCGCGGAGTTCTCCTGCCGTCTGGACGGTGTGAGCCTGCACATGCTGGCCTATCTGTTCGACCCGGCCGAGCCCGAGCTGGCGCGCGAGCGCGAACTCGTCCGCGACGACCGGGTGCCGAGGGCGAAGGGCATGGTCGCCAGGCTCCGCGAGCTGGGTGTGCCGATCACCTGGGAGCGGGTGGCCGAGATCGCCGGGGGCGGCTCGGTGGGCCGCCCCCACATCGCGAGCGCGATGGTGGAGCTGGGCGTCGTCGAGACCGTCTCCGACGCCTTCACCGCCGAGTGGATCGCCGACGACGGCCGCGCCTACGTCGGCAAGCACGAACTGGACCCCTTCGAGGCGGTCCGGCTGATCAAGGGCGCCGGCGGGGTCGCGGTCTTCGCGCACCCCCTGGCCGTCAAGCGCGGGCGGTGCGTGCCGGAGAGCGCCGTCGCGGAACTGGCCGCCGCCGGGCTCGACGGCATCGAGGTGGACCACATGGACCACGACGCCGCGGCCCGCGAGCGGCTGCGCGGCATGGCCCGCGACCTCGGCCTGCTGGCCACCGGCTCCAGCGACTACCACGGCAGCCGCAAGACCTGCCGGCTGGGGGAGTACACCACCGACCCCGACGTCTACGCCGAGATCGCCGCCCGCGGATCAGGCGCGGCGCCCGTCTCCGCCTGAACCTCCCTCAGATCCACACCGCGCGCACCGCGCACCTCACGCAAGGCAGCACCGTGTTCGACGTCGCCCTCTTCGGATCCGTCTTTGTCACACTTTTCGTGATCATGGACCCGCCCGGCATCATCCCGATCTTCCTCGCCCTCTCCTCCGGACGCCCGGTCAAGGTCCAGCGCAGGATGGCGCTGCAGGCCACCGCCGTCGCCTTCGGGGTGATCGCCGTCTTCGGCCTGCTGGGGCAGCAGATCCTGGACTACCTGCACGTGTCGATCCCCGCGCTGATGGTCGCGGGAGGTCTCCTGCTGCTGCTGGTCGCCCTGGACCTGCTCACCGGCAGGGCGGAGGAGCCCACCCAGACCAAGGACGTCAACGCAGCGCTGGTGCCGCTGGGCATGCCCCTGCTGGCCGGGCCCGGCGCGATCGTCTCCGTCATCCTGGCCGTGCAGCGGGCGGACGGGCCGGCCGACCACGCCGCGGTGTGGACGGCCATCGCCGTGCTCCACATCGTGCTGTGGCTGGTGATGCGGTACTCGCTGCTGATCATCCGCGTCATCAAGGACGGCGGCGTGGTCCTGGTGACCCGGCTGTCGGGCATGCTGCTGTCGGCGATCGCGGTCCAGCAGATCGCCAACGGGGTCACGCGGTTCATCCAGGGCGGCGGCTGAGTCAGGCCCGGGCGGGACCGGTACCGGCCCCTTCCCCGGTCCCGGTCTCCGCGCCGCTCCCGCAGTCGTGCCAGAAGGCGGCCAGCGCCCGGGCCGTCTCGCCGGGGCGCTCGGCCCCCGGCGAGTGCTCGGCGCCCGCCACCACCGTGCGCCGGGCGTCCAGCCGCCGCGCCATCTCGTCCATCAGCGGCACCGGCCAGGCGTAGTCCACCTCGCCCGACAGCACGTGCTTGGGCAGCGGCACGGCCGCCAGCGCCCCGACCCGGTCCGGCTCGGTCAGCAACTGGCGGCCGGTGGCGACGAGCTGCTCGGGGACGGTGGCCAGCCAGCGGCGGTGCAGGAACTCGGCCACGGCCGTGTCGGTGGCCTCGTCCGCGGCCTCCGGCGGGTCCAGATCGCGCATCGCGCGCCACACCGACTCCATGTCCAGCACCGCCAGCGCCTCGATCAGCATCCTGGTGCGCTCCTGCTGGAGGTGCGTGATGGCGGCGGGGCCGGAGCTCATGATCGTCAGTGAGCGGAAGGGGGCCGCGTCCCGCAGCACGGCGGCGCGGGCGATCAGCCCACCCAGGGAGTGCCCCAGCAGATGGACACCCCCGGCTTCCCCGGCGCCCCCGCCGAGTGCCTCCGCCTGGGCCAGTACGTCCAGGGCCAGCTCCTCCTGGGCGTACGCGCCGAGCTCGCGCGGCCCCTCGGTCTCGTACTGCCCGCGGCCGTCCACGGCCACCACGCGGAAGCCCGCGCGGGCCAGCGGGGCGAGCAGGGCGATGAAGTCCTCCTTGCTGCCGGTGAACCCGGGCAGCAGCAGGGCCGTACCGGCGCGCGGCTCACCCGCGTCGTGCACGGCGAACTCGCCGCGGGCGGTCTGAAGGCGGTACGCCCGGGCGCCGGGCGGCAGGGTCAGGGTCGGCGGCTTGCTCATGAGGCGAGGCTAACGGCCCTCCGCCCGCGCCCATGAGCGTGCCCGCGCCCGCGACGGCGCCCGCCCCCGCCGCGGGTGCGGCGGGGGCGGGCATCGTCGTGACCACGGGCACGCGGCGGCGGTGTACGCCGCCGCGCATCCGTCAGCTCTCCGGGGCGGCCTCCGTGGCCGCCGGGCGGGCACCGGCTCCGCCACGGGTGCGACGGCGGCGGCGCGGCCTGCGGGCCTCGCCGGAGGAGTCCCCCGGCCCGTCCGCGGAAGAGCCCTCGCCGCCCTGCGCGGCCGGGGCATCGGCGTGCGCGGCCCGGCCTGCCTGGGGAGCGGCACCGGCACGGGTGCGACGGCGGCGCGGCCTGCGGGCCTCGCCCGAGGCGTCGCCCGGCGCACCGGAGTCCGCCGCCTCACCGGCCGGTGAGGCGGCGGTGTCGGCACCGGGGTGCTCCATGCTCTGGCCGCCGCGGGTACGGCGGCGCCGACGCGGGGTGCGGGTGCGCGGCGCGGGCTCCTCGGTGGCGGTGGCGGTGGCCGAGGCCCCGCGGCCGCGGCCCCTGCCGCGCCCCCCGGTCTCGCCCAGGTCCTCGACCTCCTCGGCCGCGAGCCCGGCACGGGTGCGCTCGGCGCGCGGCAGTATCCCCTTGGTGCCCTCGGGGATGCCCAGCGCCTCGTGCAGGTGCGCGGAGGTGGAGTACGTCTCCGGCGGATCGTTGAAGTCCAGGTCGAGCGCCTTGTTGATCAGCTGCCAGCGCGGGATGTCGTCCCAGTCGACGAGGGTGACGGCCGTACCCGTGTTGCCCGCGCGGCCGGTGCGGCCGATGCGGTGCAGATAGGTCTTCTCGTCCTCCGGCGTCTGGTAGTTGATCACATGCGTGACGCCCTCGACGTCGATGCCGCGCGCGGCGACGTCGGTGCAGACGAGCACGTCGATCTTGCCGTTGCGGAAGGCGCGCAGCGCCTGCTCGCGCGCCCCCTGGCCGAGGTCGCCGTGCACCGCGCCCGCCGCGAAACCGCGGCGCGAGAGCTGGTCGGCCACGTCGGCGGCCGTCCGCTTGGTGCGGCAGAAGATCATCGCCAGTCCGCGGCCGTCGGCCTGCAGGATCCGGGAGACCATCTCCACCTTGTCCAGCGAGTGAGCCCGGAAGACGTGCTGCGCGGTGTTGGCCACCGTCGCGCCCTCGTCGTCCGGCGCGGTGGCGCGGATGTGGGTGGGCTGCGACATGTAGCGCCGGGCCAGGGAGATGACCTGCCCCGGCATGGTCGCGGAGAACAGCATCGTCTGCCGCTTGACGGGCAGCTGCTGGATGATCTTCTCGACGTCCGGCAGGAAGCCGAGGTCGAGCATCTCGTCGGCCTCGTCCAGCACCAGCGTGCGGATGTGCGCCAGGCTCAGCTTGCGCTGGCCGGCCAGGTCGAGGAGGCGGCCGGGGGTGCCGACGACCACGTCGACGCCCTTCTTCAGCGCCTCGACCTGGGGCTCGTAGGCGCGGCCGCCGTAGATCGCCAGTACCCGGACGTTGCGGACCTTGCCCGCGGTCAGGAGGTCGTTGGTGACCTGCTGGCACAGCTCGCGGGTGGGGACGACCACGAGCGCCTGCGGGGCGTCGGTCAGCTGGTCCGGTGCGGCCCGGCCGGCGTCGACGTCGGCGGGGACGACGACGGACTCCAGGAGCGGCAGACCGAAGCCGAGGGTCTTGCCGGTGCCGGTCTTGGCCTGGCCGATGACGTCCGAGCCGGACAGTGCGACCGGGAGGGTCATCTCCTGGATGGGGAACGGGGACGTGATGCCGACGGCTTCCAGGGCCTCGGCGGTCTCGGGAAGGATCCCGAGCTCTCGGAATGTGGTGGTCAGGATGCTTGCCTCTTCCGTGAGACGCGGAACGGGGGAGCGAGGGCGCACCCCGGGGGAGCGGGGTGGGTCGTACCGCGCCGGACGCCGGCTGCCTGTCGGGCGGCCTCGCGGCGCGGGACCACGGGCTCTCGCTCAAGCGCTCGTACCGCGCGAGCGGGCCCCTCACCGCGGCCCGTACGGAACGCCCGGCTGCGTGCGTCCACAGCCGGCACTCCGCATACGGCCCACGTGGAGGGCGGTCGTGTCGGAGCCGATCGGGCCACCGACCGGGCATCCGTTACGGGCCCGGAGAACGTCCCCGGGGCCCGGATAACACAGTATGCGCAGAACCCGCCGTCAGGAAGCGGGCCCAATATCACTGTACCCCCTGATCCCGCATCCGCGCCCGGTCGATCTCCGGGAACGGGTCGCCGCCAAGGCGGCGCCGGACCGCGCCGGATGCCTCCCGGGCAGGTCGGACGGCCTGGCGGCGGGCTATTGTGCCCGGCATGGAGACGTCTGACACATCCCCCGCCGGCCCCGAGGGAACCGGAAGCGCCGAGAGGGCCGCAGGAACCGAGGACACCGAGGGGACCACCGTCCAGGACTGGACATCGGCCTCGGCCGACCCCCGGTACCGGGCGGCGGTCGTGGACCTGCTGGGCGCACTGGCCTACGGGGAGCTGGCCGCGTTCGAACGGCTCGCGGAGGACGCCAAGCTGGCCCCGACCCTCGTGGACAAGGCGGAGCTGGCCTCCATGGCGTCGGCGGAGTTCCAGCACTTCGAGCGGCTGCGCGGCCGGCTCGCGGAGATCGGCGAGGACCCCGCGGCGGCGATGGAGCCGTTCGCCGCCGCGCTGGACGAGTTCCATCGCCAGACCGCGCCGTCGGACTGGCTGGAGGGCCTGATCAAGGCGTACGTCGGCGACTCGATCGCCTCCGACTTCTACCGGGAGGTCGCCGCCCACCTCGACTCCGACACCCGGGCCCTGGTGCTGGGCGTGCTGGACGACACCGGGCACTCCGGTTTCGCGGTGGAGAAGGTGCGCGGGGCCATCGAGGCCGACCCCCGTGTCGGCGGCAGGCTCGCCCTGTGGGCCCGCCGTCTGATGGGCGAGGCGCTGTCGCAGGCCCAGCGGGTGGTCGCCGAGCGCGACGCGCTGTCGATGATGCTGGTCGGCGGGGTCACCGCGGGATTCGACCTGGCCGAGGTCGGCCGGATGTTCTCGCGGATCACCGAGGCGCACACCAAGCGCATGGCCGCGCTGGGGCTGGCGGCCTGACGTGTGCGCCCCGCCGGGTGCGGCGGGGCGCACACCGGCCGTGCCGCCTCAGACCGCGCCCACGTGGGGCCGGCCGGCCGTCGGACCGCCGTGGTGGCGGGGGCGGACCAGCAGGGACAGCAGGGCCACCGCGACCAGGGCGGCGACCACGAGGGTGGGAAGCGCGTATCCGGGGCCCAGCACCACGCGTGTGATCACGCCGCCGCAGAAGGCGGCCGCGGGCCCGGTGACCAGAACCAGCGACCTGTCGCGGAACAGGTCCGCGAAACGGCGGCCGGCGACGAGGGCGACGGCGAGACCGACGAGCGCCGAGCCGAGCACTTCCCAGAGCATTGGGTCCTCCTGCGGGCCGGTGGGTTGCGCATCGGGCTACCCGGTCCTACCCAGGACGCGCCGGGGACGAAACGGAAAGCGCGTGGAGGGCCGGGCGGAATCCCGCCCGGCCCTCCACGCGCTGCTCGCTGCGCCGCTCACCGCGCCGCTCGCGCCGGCCTCGCGGCCGGTCTCCTCACAGGGCCCCGAAGCCCACCTTGCGGCCGCTGGGCTCGCCGATGTCCACGTAGGCCAGCCGGTCGGCCGGGACGACCACCCGGCGACCGTGCTCGTCCACCAGGCTGAGCAGCTGCGACTTGCCGGTCAGCGCCTCGGCGACGGTGCGCTCGATCTCCTCGGCCGTCTGCCCGCTCTCCAGAACGATCTCGCGGGGCGCGTGCTGCACGCCGATCTTGACCTCCACGGCTATGTCCCTTCCGAACGGTTGGTGATTCTCCCTGGCTGAGCCGGGGCGGGGTGCGCGGGCGTGCCGCGCCGTCATGCCAGCAACATTAGCCCTCGCGGGGGCGGTGGGCCGCTCGCGACCGCACGCCGACAGCGAACACCGGGCGGCCGCACGCGTGGGCGGCGGGGCTCAGCCGTGCATCGGGAAGCCCGCGATGCCCCGCCAGGAGAGCGAGGAGATGAGTTTGGTGGCGGTGTCGCGCGGGACCTTCTGCCCGGCGCTCAGCCAGTACCGGGCGGTGATCTGCGCCATGCCGCACAGCCCGACGGCCAGCAGCATCGCCTGGTCCGGCGGCAGGTCGGTGTCCTCGGAGATCACCTCGCTGACCGCCTCGGCGCAGTCCAGGCTGACCTTGTCCACCCGGTTGCGAACCTCGGGCTCGTTGGTCAGGTCGGACTCGAAGACGAGGCGGAAGGCCCCGCCCTCGTCCTCCACGTACGCGAAGTAGGCGTCCATCGTCGCCGCGACCCGGTGCTTGTTGTCCGAGGTCGAGGCCAGCGCCGCGCGCACCGACTGGACCAGCGCCTCGCAGTGCTGGTCGAGCAGGGCCAGGTACAGGTCGAGCTTGCCGGGGAAGTGCTGGTACAGCACCGGCTTGCTGACACCCGCGCGCTCGGCGATGTCGTCCATGGCCGCGGCGTGGTAGCCCTGGGCGACGAACACCTCCTGCGCCGCACCGAGCAACTGGTTGCGTCGGGCCCGGCGTGGCAGCCGTGTGCCACGCGGGCGTGCCTCGGTCTGCTCGATGGCTGTCACGCTCGCCTCCTGGGGTCTCCCTGGAACGCCTCCCGGGCAGGGCCCGGACCGAGCCCCGAGGGGGTCCGGGGGCCCGGGAATCCGGAGAGAGGTCGTCGGTACTTCCGCGCGCGGGGGTGCGCTGCGCCCGCCATCGTACTTTTGGGTAAACCTTCTGTGCGTCCGGCGGG
The DNA here is from genome assembly GCF_054072955.1 of Streptomyces sp. SS8. NCBI lineage: Bacteria > Bacillati > Actinomycetota > Actinomycetes > Kitasatosporales > Streptomycetaceae > Streptomyces > Streptomyces sp. SS8. The sequence goes on along the minus strand of NZ_JBSVCZ010000006.1, from coordinate 224,068 downwards.
CACAGAAATCCGCGTCCCGAACGCGCGATGTCGTGGTTTAGCGGTAATCGTCCTCGTCGAGTTCGACGACACGCGCCTGCTCGGCGGCGTCCGCGGGGTTCACCTCCGGTGAGCCGGCGGCCGGCAGGCGCGTGTCCTCGCGGGGCAGGACCTCCGCGTGCTGTTCGGCCGCGTCCGCCTCGGGAGCCTCGACTCCGAACCGCTCGGCCGCGGGCCTGCCGTCCTCGTCGTCGAACCGGTCGAAGGTGTCGGGATCGGTGGGGTCAACAGACATGACGATCCTCTTTCCAGGCTGAAGGGGTCCCACACGAGCCTAGGAGAGGAGAATTCCGGAGGCCAGGAAGGTGTGACCCCGAACACGCGAGAGCGGCAGTGATCGTCTCGTAACATTGCCCCATGTCATCGACCGAGCAGCCGCGGGCGGCGGCCCCGTTGGAGGTCCCTCCCTCGGGCCGGTCGCGCGCCGGGGAGGGCGAGACGCACGGATCCGTGACACTGCCCGGCCTGACCCTGTCGGTGCGCGGGCGGCCGGGCCGGCGCCCGGGGCTGCCCGCCGCGCTGTACGTTCACGGTCTGGGCGGGTCCTCCCTGAACTGGTCCTCGCTGATGCGGGAACTGGCCGGCGAGGTCGACGGCGAGGCGGTCGACCTGCCGGGCTTCGGCCACTCGCCGCCGCCCGACGACGGCGACTACTCGGTCTCCGGGCACGCGCGCGCCGTCATCCGCTACCTCGACGTCTCCGGGCGCGGGCCGGTGCACCTGTTCGGCAACTCCCTGGGCGGCGCGGTCGCCACCCGGGTCGCGGCGGTCCGGCCCGATCTGGTGCGCACCCTCACCCTCGTCTCGCCCGCCCTGCCCGAACTGCGTCCGCAGCGCACCGCGGTGCCCACCGCCCTGCTGGCGATGCCCGGGGCCACCAGGCTCTTCGGGCGGATGACCCGCCACTGGACGGCCGAACGGCGTACCCGGGAGCTCCTGGCGCTGTGCTACGGCGATCCGGCGGCGGTGTCGCGGGAGGAGTTCGAGGCGGCCGTGGCGGAGTACGAGCGCCGCCTGGCGCTGCCGTACTTCTGGGACTCGCTCTCCCGGTCCGCGCGCGGCCTGGTGAACGCCTACACCCTCGGTGGCCAGCACGCGCTGTGGCGCCAGGCCGAGCGGGTGCTGGCGCCGACGCTGCTGGTCTACGGCGGGCGGGACCTGCTGGTCTCGTTCCGCATGGCGCGCAGGGCCGCCGCCGCGTTCCGCGAATCGCGGCTGCTGGCGCTTCCCGACGCCGGGCACGTCGCGATGATGGAATATCCGGAGGCGGTGGGGGACGCCTTCAGGGATCTGCTGGGAGAAACCGATACGGGCAGGGGTTGACGAGTCGTGGGACGTCACAGTCGCCGGGGCCGGCCGGGCAGCGGCAAGCCGACGGCCATGGTCACCGGGCAGCGGCCCGCGGCCCGGCCGGCGGTCCCGGAGGAGGCTCCGCGTCCCCGTTCGGCGCAGGCCCCGCAGCACCCCCCGTCCGAAGGGCGTACCGCGGACCGGCGCGGGGTGCCACCGGTCCGCGGCGGCCACCCCGAGCAGCGCGAACCGGGCGGCGGCTGGGGCCTGCCGCCGCGGCGGCCACCCGCCCCGGGCGCCGGGCACGGGCCCGCCGGACCGCCGCGGGAGACGGTGTACGGGACGGGGCGGATGCCGCGGCGCGAGTACGTCGAGGCGTTCGACGACGGTGTCTTCGGCTCGCCGGGCGTACCGGGCGCGGACGAGTCCGGGCCGGAGCCCGCGGCGGAGGCCGGCCGGCCGGGCGGTGCCCCCCGTGCGGAGGAGACGGACGGCGAGGACGGCGACGGCCGGGACGGACGCGGCGCGCACGGTGGCCGCGGCGGGCGCGGCCGGGCCTTCACCGGGGTCGCGGCGGCTGCCGTGACCACCGTGCTGGCCGTCGTGGTGGCCGGACAGGTCGCCGACGGCCGGAGCGGTATGGACCGGCAGTTGCGGGCCGGCGGCGAGGCCCAGCGCGAGGGCGCCCCGGACACCTCCCGGTTCGACACCCGCCCCACCCCCTCGGGCGGAGCGGACGAGGGGAGGGCCCCGTCCGGGACGCGTGCCTCCTACGGCGAGCGGATGGGGCGTCTGTACGACCTGGCCCCGGACTTCGAGGGCTCCGGGCGGCTCACCGCCGTCGCGGGACGGGACGAGGCGCCCGGCAAGGGGGAGGTCGTCCGCTACCGGGTCGATGTCGAGGACGGGCTGCCGCTGGACGGTGAGCTGTTCGCCGAGGCCGTCCACCGGACCCTCAACGACGAGCGGAGCTGGGGCCACGGGGGCACCCGTACCTTCGAGCGGGTCTCCGGCGGTCCGGGGGAGTCCGGGGGGCCGGGCAAGTCCGGGGGCGGCGCCCCGCTCTTCGTGATCACGCTCGCCTCTCCCTCCACCACCGCCAAGTGGTGCGCCAGATCGGGCCTGGACACCACGGTCGACAACGTCTCGTGCGACTCGGCCTCGACCGAGCGCGTCATGATCAACGCCTACCGGTGGGCGCGCGGCGCGGAGACCTTCGGGCCGGACCGGATCCGGGAGTACCGGGAGATGCTCATCAACCACGAGGTGGGCCACCGGCTCGGCAAGGGCCATGTGGACTGCCCGAAGGAAGGCGCCCTGGCGCCGGTGATGATGCAGCAGACGAAGTACCTGACGGTGGGCGGGGCGACCTGCCGGCCCAACGCCTGGCCGTTCCCCGACGCCTGACGGCCCTCCGGCTCCGGCCCGCGGTAGCCGACCGAACGTTCAATCGCTGTGAAAGTCACGGTAGTTCACCCCTTCCGGTGGTGTGGCGGACAACCGTCCGCCGTACCGCCCCACCTCGCGCATAACGTCTTCCCGCGACGCCACGGCGACGGCCGGTGGCCCAGAGGAGGAACGGGGGTGGACAGGTGCGCATCGCACTGCTCACGGAGGGTGGTTATCCCCATCCGGGCGGTGACTCGTACGCGTGGTGCGACCGGCTGGTGCGCGGCCTGGACGGCCACGACTTCGAGATCCACGCGCTCGGCCGCGACGAGTGGCACAGGGAGGGCGCCTGGCCCGCGCTGCCGGAGAACGTCCGGAGGGTGCGCACCGCCCCGCTGTGGGGCCCCGCTCCCGGGGGCGGCGGGCGCCGGAGCGGATACGGGCGGCGCCTCGGGCGCCGCTTCGGTGAGCACTTCGCGGATCTGGCCCGCGCGGTCTGCGCCGGTGCGTACGGCGCGGGAGCGGAAGGCACCGAGGGCGGGGGCGGTGGGGCCGCCGCCGAGGCGGACCGTTTCGCCGCCGGCCTCCACGGGCTGGCCGACCTGGCCCGGGAGCACGGCGGACTCGCCGCGGCCCTCCGCTCCGAGCGGGCGGTCCGGCTGCTGGAGGGCGCGTGCCGCGCCCCCGGCGCGCTGCGGGCCGCGCGCGCCGCGACACCGGCCGACCTGCTCACGGTCGCCGAGCAGTTGGAGAGGGCGCTGCGGCCCCTGTCGCTGGACTGGTACGGGGCCGGGGAGACCGGCGGGCTCGCGGCCGCGGACGTCTGCCACGCGGTGGGCGCCGGCCCCGCCGCGCTCCCCGGTCTGCTGGCCCGGCGCCTCTTCGGCACCCCCCTGCTGGTGACCGAGTACGGAGTGCGGCTGCGCGAGCACTACCTCGCCAGCGCCGCGCACGCCGTCGCGCCGGACGCCGTGAGCGCGCCGGTGCGCGCCCTGCTCGCCTCCCTCCACGGGAACCTGGCGCGCGAGGCGTACCGCCGCGCCGAGATCGTCACCTCCGGAAACCTCCACGCCCGGCGCTGGCAGGAGAGGTGCGGCGCGGAGCGCGGGAGGCTGCGCACGGTCTACCCGGGTAGGGACGCGTCGGAACTGGCCGGGATCGAGGAGGACGCGGGGCGCTCCCGGCCGGACCCGGTGCTGGTGTGGGTCGGGCGGACCGGCCCCGCCAGGGATCTGGTCGGCCTGCTGCACGCCTTCGCCGAGGTCCGCAGGGCGGTGCCCGGCGCCCGGCTGCTGATCGCCGAACGGCCCGGCGGCCCGGTTCCGGAGGAGGATCCGGAGTCGGCCCGGTACCCGGCGCACTGCCGGGCGCTGGCCGCACAGCTCTTCCCCGACGAGGCCGCAGGCCCCCTCAGCGTCGGGGAGAACCCGGTCTGCTTCGCGAGGATCGGCGATTCCGCGCTTCCCCGCCTCGCCGACGCCTACGCCGCCGCCGACGTCGTGGTGCTCTCCAGCGTGGTGGAGGGCTTCCCGGTCTCCCTGGTCGAGGCGATGCTCGCCGGCCGCGCCACGGTCTCCACGGACGTCGGCGCGGTGTGCGAGGTCATCGGCGGCACGGGGCTCGTGGTGCCGCCGCGCAACCCCCGCGCCCTGGCGGACGCCTGTACGGCCCTGCTGCGCGACCCGGCCCGCCGCGCCCGGCTGGGCGCGGCGGCACGGGCCCGGGCGCAGGAGCTGTTCACCGCCGAGCAGAACGTCGCGGCGTTCCGCGGCCTCTATCTGGAGCTGCTCTCACAGCGCCCGCTGCCCGCCGGTCCGGCCGTCGCCGCGCTGCCGTTCGCCCGGCCGCCCGAGGCCAGTCTCCCCGGCCGCTGGACCGCCTCCGCCACCCCCGCCGCCCCTGCGGCGGCCGCCCGCTCCGCCGGACGCCCGGCCCGCGCCCCGAGCTGGGCCCGTACGGCCGCGGCGGGCGTGCCCGCCGGGCAGAGCAGGGGGAGCCGGTGAGCGCCCCGCCGTACCCGCACCGGCCCGCCGACCCCGTGCGCTCGCTGCTGCACCGCCACCAGGAGCTGTGCGCGCGGGCCGTGGACCCGCTGGAGATCGCCGCGGCCCTGGAGGCGCACGGGATCACCGACCGAACCGCGGCGCGCTACCGGCACCGGGACGTGTTCTCGCTCTCCGAGGAGCTGTACGCCCGCACCCCCCGCTCGGACGGGTCCGGCGAGTCCCGCGAGGCCGGCGGAGCACGTGAAAGCGGCGGACCCCGCGGCGCGGGCGGAGCGGACACGGCCCTGCAGACGTACGGACCCGGTACCGGGCGGCCCGGGGACGAGGCGCCCGCCGCCCGGTCCTCCCGGCGCGGCCGGGCAACCGGACGGGCATGCCCGGCGGGAACCGCGCTGCTCCCCCTGCTGCCCGGCGGGCTGTGCGCGGCGGCACCGGCCGCACACGCCCTCACCACCGGCCTCCCGGCGCCCGCCCGTGCCGCCGCCGGCGCGGCCGGAGTCCTGCTCGTCCTGCTGTCCGTGCGGCTGTGCCTGCGCGGTACGGGTCTGAACCGGACCGCCGTGCTGGGCGGCTGCCTGCTGGCCGGACACGCGCTGGCCGGCGGTCTTCCCCTGACCTGGGCGCTGGACGGCCGCCCGCCCGCGGCGGACCCCTACCCGGGCGAGTGGTGCGTGCCGCTGGGCCTGGCGCTGGCCGTCGCGCCCGCCGTGTGGTGCGCGCGCTGGTTCGCCGCGCGGGCGAGGCGGCGGCTGGGCACCAGCCGCGGCCTGGAGGAGTTCGCGGCCCGGACGCGTCCGCTGCTCGCCGCCGCCGTCGCGCTGTTCGCGGTCGCCCAGCTCACGGTACTGGCCGTCGCGCACGCGGCCCTGGACGGCGGTCTCACCGGCGGCCCGTCCGGTGGTGCGGCCGGCGCCGTGAGCGCCGCCGTGACCGGGCCGGAAGGTGCGCGGATCGCCGAGGCGGCCGCGCTGGGCACCCTGCTGTTCACCGCCCTGCTGCTGTCCGCCCACGGCTTCCCGGCCGCCGCCGCGGGGGGCGTCGTCGCGGCCTGCGCGCTGGAGGCCGCCGCGCTCGCCGCCGCTGTGGCCTCCGGGCACCTGGGCCCGGCGCTCCCGGGCCGCCCCGTGGAGGCGCTGGCCACAGCCTGGGGGCCGGCGGCCGTACCCGCCGCGGTCTGTGCCTGCGCGGCCCTGACCCTGTCGGCGTTCGCCGCCTCCCGCCTCACCGGGGCGTCCGCCCACCACCGGGAGGAGCCGTGACCCGGCCCCCGGCCCCTCCCGCACCCCTCGACCCTTTCCGCCGGCGCACACACCCTCGCGCGCCGCGCACCACCGAACAAGGAGCACATCTGATGACCGTTCCGCGCACCACCGGCGTCACCGTGGCAGCACGGGAGGACGCCCGATGAGAGTGCTGTTGATCGGCGCGAACGGATACCTCGGCCGCCATGTGGCCGACCGCCTGCTCGCCGACCCCGCCGTCCAGCTCACCGCGCTGGGCCGGGGAGACGACGCGGACGTCCGCTTCGACCTGTCCACCGGCAGTCCCGGAGCGCTCACCCGCTTCCTGGACGCCGTCCACCCCGGAGTCGTCGTCAACTGCGCCGGCGCCACCCGCGGCGGCGCACGCGACCTGATCCGGCACAACACCGTGGCCACCGCCACCGTCTGCGAGTCGCTGCGCCGCAGCGGCTGCGGGGCGCGGCTTGTCCATCTGGGCTGCGCCGCCGAGTACGGGCCCTCCCCGGCCGGCTCCTCCACCGGGGAGGACGCGGTGCCGCGGCCCGGCAGCCCGTACGGCGTCAGCAAGCTCGCCGCCAGCGAGCTGGTGCTGGGCTCCGGGCTGGACGCCATCGTGCTGCGCGTCTTCTCCCCGGTGGGCCCCGGCACCCCCACCGGTTCGCCGCTGGGGCGGCTGGCGGAGGCGATGCGCCGGGTGATGCAGCAGGGCGAGGGTGAACTCAGGCTGGCCGGGCTGGCCGTCCAGCGCGACTTCGTGGACGTGCGGGACGTGGCCAGGGCGGTGCACGCCGCCGCCCTTTCGGCCGCCCAGGGCGTGGTCAACATCGGCTCCGGCCGCGCGGTGCGGCTGCGCGAGGTGGTCTCCGTGCTGGGCCGGGTGGCCGGCCACACCGGCGCGGTGCACGAGCTGGACGAGCAGCACCCGCCCGGTGGCGGCCCGCAGGTGCCCCCGTACCCCGACGGCTGCGGCCCCTGGCAGCAGGCGGACGTGCGCAGTGCGCGCGACCGGCTCGGGTGGCGGCCCCGGATCGGCCTGGAGGAGTCGCTCGCGGACATCTGGATGGAGGCGGCATGCCGTATCTGACCAGTTCCGGCCGGCACAGACCGGCCGCCGGAGTGGCCGGCCGCCTCGGCGTCGGGGTGCCCGGCTACGCGCACCCGATGGTGGCGCCCGTGGAGTGGGCCGAGCTGACCCGGCCCGGCGCACCGGTGCACTGGGCGGTGCTCGACGTGGCGCGTGGGCCGGGGGAGCGCTCCGACCCGTACTGCGCGGCCGCGGCCGCCGGGCTGCGGGAGGCCGGGGTGCGGGTGCTGGGCCGTCTGGACCTGCGGCACGGCACCCGCGACTTCGGCCCGCTGGTCCGCGACGCGCACCGCTTCCTGGACTGGTACGGAGTGGACGGCTTCTACCTCGGCCGCTGCCCGGGCGACCGCGCCGCCCTGCCGGAGGTGAGCCGGGTGACGACCGCGCTGCGTGCCCTGGGCGGGGGCGCCCACATCGTCCTCGGACACGGCACCCACCCCTTCCCCGGCTACGCGGAGGCGGGCGACCAGCTCGTGACGTTCTCCGGGTCGTGGGCGGACTACCGCTGGTCGCAGGTGGCCGAGTGGACGGCGGACCACTCGCCGGAACGCTTCTGCCATCTGGTGCACGGGGTGCCGCGCACCCATCTGGAGGAGGCCGTGCGCATCGCGCGCTGGCAGGGGGCGGGCACCGTCTGGTTCACCGACCGCACCCGCCGCGGGCGCCGGGGCGAGGCCGTGGACCCCTGGGAGGCCATGCCCGGTTACTGGGACGAAATCGTCTCGCGTCTCGGACCGGGTGTCTCGGAATGAGATCGGGCGTGGCAGTGTTACGGAAGGAACAACCGTCCACCGACCAACCCTGTTGAGGTCTCCGTGTCGCTGCCACCCCTGGTCGAACCGGCCTCCGAGCTCACTGTCGACGAGGTCCGCAGATACTCCCGCCACCTGATCATCCCGGATGTCGGGATGGACGGGCAGAAGCGTCTGAAGAACGCCAAGGTGCTCTGCGTGGGCGCGGGCGGCCTCGGCTCGCCGACCCTGATGTACCTGGCCGCCGCGGGCGTGGGCACGCTCGGCATCATCGAGTTCGACGAGGTCGACGAGTCCAACCTCCAGCGCCAGGTCATCCACAGCCAGGCGGACATCGGCCGCCCCAAGGCCGAGTCCGCGCGGGACACGGTGCTCGGGATCAACCCGTACGTGAAGGTCAACCTCCACACCGAGCGGCTGGACTCCTCCAATGTGATGGAGATCTTCGCCGACTACGACCTGATCGTGGACGGCACCGACAACTTCGCCACCCGCTACCTGGTCAACGACGCCTGCGTGCTGCTGAAGAAGCCGTACGTGTGGGGCTCGATCTACCGCTTCGACGGCCAGGCGTCGGTCTTCTGGGCCGAGCACGGCCCGTGCTACCGCTGCCTGTACCCCGAGCCCCCGCCGCCGGGCATGGTCCCCAGCTGCGCCGAGGGCGGCGTGCTGGGCGTGCTGTGCGCGTCCGTCGGCTCGGTCCAGACCACCGAGGCGATCAAGCTCCTGGCGGGCATCGGCGAGCCGCTGCTCGGCCGTCTGATGATCTACGACGCCCTGGAGATGAGCTACCGCCAGGTCAAGGTCCGCAAGGACCCCGAGTGCGCGGTGTGCGGCAAGAACCCGACGGTCACCGAGCTGATCGACTACGAGGCGTTCTGCGGTGTGGTCTCCGACGAGGCCCAGCAGGCCGCGATGGGCTCGACCATCACCCCGCAGCAGCTCAAGGAGTGGATCGACGAGGGCGAGAACATCGACATCATCGATGTCCGCGAACCCAACGAGTACGAGATCGTCTCCATCCCGGGCGCGCGCCTGATCCCGAAGAACGAGTTCCTGATGGGCAACGCGCTGGGCGAGCTGTCCCAGGACAAGCGGATCGTCCTGCACTGCAAGACGGGTGTCCGCAGTGCGGAAGTCCTCGCGGTCCTGAAGAACGCGGGCTTCTCCGACGCCGTCCACGTCGGCGGCGGCGTCGTCGGCTGGGTCACCCAGATCGAGCCGGAGAAGCCGGTCTACTGACGGCCCGCGGGCGGGCGCCGGACGAGCGCGGAACGAGCATGGGGGCGGCCCCGGGGACGACAACGTCCCCGGGGCCGCCTCGCGTGTCAGCGCGAGTGGCCCAGCCAGCGTCCGCGCAGCGCGATCAGGACGGCCGCCGCCACCGCGAGCAGCAGCAGCGAGACCGAGGTCGCGGCCGCGGGATCCTGCTGGAGGAGCAGATAGACCTGGAGCGGCAGGGTCTGGGTGACCCCCGGCAGATTGCCCGCGAAGGTGATCGTCGCGCCGAACTCGCCCAGCGCCCGCGCCCAGCACAGCGCGGCGCCCGCCGCCAGGGAGGGTGCCACCATCGGCAGGGTCACGTGGCGCAGGGTCTGGGGGAGGGTCGCGCCCATGGTGGCGGCGGCCTCCTCGTAGCGCGGGTCGATCCCGGCCAGCGCCCCCTCCAGGCCGATGACCAGGAACGGCATCGCCACGAAGGCCGCGGCGACCACCGCGCCCGCGGTGGAGAACGGCAGCGTCACCCCCACCGCCTCCAGTGGTCCGCCCAGCAGGCCGCCGCGGCCGAAGCCACGAAGCAGGGCGACGCCCGCCACGGTCGGCGGCAGCACCATCGGCAGCAGTACCAGGCTGCGCACCAGGGCCTTGCCGGGGAAGTCGGCGCGGGCCAGCAGCCAGGCCAGCGGCACGCCCAGGACGAGGGAGAGCAGCAGGGCGAGGGCGGAGACCAGCAGGGAGAGCCCCAGCGCCCGGAGCACGTCGGGCGAGGTGAGCTGCCCGGCCAGGTCCCGCCAGGGCGTGTGGGCCACCACCCCGGCCAGGGGCACGGCCAGGAAGGCCACCGCCAGCGCGGCGGGCCCGGCGAGCGCGGCGGGTGTGCGGGTACGCGCGCCGGGCGTGCGGCCGCGTACGTGTGACGGCCGGGCGCGGGACGGCCGGGCGCGGGATCCGGTGCGGTGGTTCACGGCAGCAGGAAACCGGCCTCCCGCAGCAGGCGGCGGGCCGGTTCGGAGCCCAGCCAGTCGATGACCTCCGCGGCCCGCCCGCGATGGGCGGCCTCCTTCAGGGGCGCGGCCGGGTAGCGCACGGCGGTGCCGCCGGGGACGGGCACGGCCTCGACGCGGCCGGCGGAGGCGGCGGCGTCGGTGGCGTACACCAGCCCGGCGTCCGCCTCGCCCAGCTCCACCTTGCTCAGCACGGCCCGCACGCTCGGCTCCCGGGAGACCGGGCGCACGGTGACGCCGTGCCGCTCCAGCAGCCGCTGCCCGTACCGGCCGGCGGGGACCTCGGGGGCGGCGAGCACCACCTTCACCTCCTCGCGGGCGAGGTCGCCCGGTGACTCGACGCCCAGGGGGTTGCCGGGGGCGGTGGCGATGACGAGCCGGTTGCGGGCGATCACGGTGGAGGGGCCGGTGAAGCCCCGCAGGGACTCCATCGTCGAGGTGTCGGCGGTGACGACCAGATCGGCGGGAGCACCCTGGCGGATCTGCGCGGCCAGCTCCTGGGAGCCGGCGAAGGACAGGCGCAGCCGTACGCCGGGGTGCTCCTCCTCGTACGCGGCGCCCGCCTCGGTGAGGACGTCGGTGAGGGAGGAGGCGGCCAGGACCGTCACGGTGGCCGTCCGGCCGCCGTCGCCGGTGCGGCCGAGGGCGCCGCCCCCGCAGGCCGCCGTCAGGGCGGCCAGCACCAGCAGGACGGCCGGCAGCGGGGCGGCCCTCCGGCCGGCCACGCCCGCGCGTGGCCGGCCGGAGGGCCGCCGGGGTGCGCGGGGGGCGCGCGTACCGGTCGCGTCGGGCATGCCGGGCCGCCTCACGCCCGGTCGATGTGCACGTTGGTGGCCTTCACCCGGGCCACGGCCTCCACACCGACCGCCAGCCCCAGCTCCTCCACGGCCTCCCGGGTCAGCAGGGAGACCAGCCGGTGGGGGCCCGCCTGGATCTCGACCTGGGCCGCGACGTCCCCGAGGCGGACGGCGGTGACGATGCCGGGGAAGGAGTTGCGGACGCTGGTGTGCGGCCCGTCGTCCTCGCCGTCGGCGGCGTCCGCGGCGAGCGCCGCGGCGAACGCGGCCAGGTCCTCGCCCGCCACCAGCCGCCTGCCGCCCTCGTCCCGGCTGGTGGGCAGCCGTCCGGCGTCCGCCCAGCGGCGCACCGTGTCGGGGCTGACCCCGAGCAGCCGGGCCGCCCGGCCCATGGAGTAGGAACGCATGTGCACGACGTTATGGTGCAACGGCTCGCACATGCAAGGCGAGCCTGGCTCCATCCCTCGCATTCGCGAGGCCAGGGGGCGATGCGCCCGCGCGGGCTCAGGCGGTCAGAGCGCCTCCCGGCGCGTGAGGTGGGTGAAGGAGAGCCAGCCGGGCAGAACCGGCAGCCAGAAGGTCATCAGACGGAAGAGCAGGACCGCCGGGGTGGCGATCTCCTTCGGCAGCCCGAACGCGATCAGACCCGCGATCAGCGCGGCCTCCACCGCGCCCAGACCTCCCGGGGTGGGCGCCGCGGAGCCCAGCGCGTTGCCCGCCAGGAAGACCACCGCGATGCTCGCGTAGCTCAGCTCCCCGCCGAAGGCGCGCACCGAGGCGTCCAGACACAGTACGAACGACACCGTCAGCAGCAGCATGCCGCCGATGCCGCTGAGCAGCTTCTGCGGGCGCTGGACGACGTCCAGCATCCGCGGGACGACGCCGGCGAACAGGGCCCGCACCCGTTCCACCACGAACTTCCGCAGCGCCGGGATCGCCGTCACGATCAGGGACAGCACCGCCACCGTCAGCAGCCCCGCGATCACCGTGCGGGACGGGGAGAGGGTCGGGGTGTGCTCCGTGCCCGTCAGATAGCCGAAGGTCAGCAGCAGGACGATGTGGCTGCCCAGACCGAACAGCTGGGAGGCGCCGACGCTGGCGACCGCGTGGCCGGGCCGGACCCCGGCGCGCTGAAGGAAGCGGGTGTTGAGCGCGACGCCGCCGACCGCCGCCGGCGCCACCAGCTTGACGAAGGAGCCCGCCACCTGGGCGATCACCGTGCGCAGGAAGGGGACCTTCTCGGGTACGAAACCGAGCAGGCTCATCGCCGCCGCGAAGTACGTCAGGGCGGAGAACAGCAGCGAGGCGGCCACCCAGCCCCAGTCGGCCCCGCCGATGACCTGCCGGAAGTCCACGTGGGTGAGCTGGGAGAGCAGGAAGTACGCGGCGAAGGCCCCGGCGATGAAGCTGACCAGCGTACGCGGCCTGACGCGCTCCAGCCTGGCCGGCTGTATCGGGGCCTGCGGCCGGACCAGAAGCACCTGCCCGCGGATCTGCGCCAGCAGGTCCTCCTCGCGCGCCTCCTCCAGGGCCTCCATGACCGCCTGCTTCTCGGCGTGCTTCTCCGCCCGGAGCGACTTGCGGTCGCCGGCGGGCGCGTGCCCCTGGGCCTGGCGCGCCTCGCGGCTGTGGCGGGACGCCTCGATGGCCGCCTCCCGCTCGCGCTGCGCCCGCTCCTTGGCCAGCCTGCGCAGGGTGGCGCGGGTGCCGCGGCTGAGCGCGATCGGCTGGAGCAGCGGGAGGCTGTCGGCCACCGCGTCCGGACCGAGTACCTCCACCGCCGCCGCGACCGAGCGCTCGGCGCCGGCACGCAGACCGAAGGTGGTCAGCAGCTGCGCCACGTCCATCCGCAGCACCAGATCGCCGGCCGCGATCTCACCGGCACTGAGGTCGGTGAGGAACACCTCGCCGGAGGGGGCCACCAGCAGCGCGTCGTCCTCCAGCCGGCGGTGGGCGATACGCCGCGACTGGAGCGCGCGCACCTGCCGCCAGACCGCGCGCATCAGCTCGTCGGTGACCTCCTCGTCGGGCAGGGAGCCCAGACCGTCCCCCTCCACGTGCTCGTAGACGAGCATGACGGCGTCGGGGCCCAGCTCGGAGGTGGCGATCAGCTTCGGGGCGTTGGCCCCGGCGGCGATGGCCGCGTACGCCAGCAGGGCCTCCTGCTCCAGCGCCTGGCGCAGCGACTGGAGGCTGCGGCGCTGGGTGATGCCGCGCAGCGCGAGGCGGCGCCAGGCCCGGTAGAAGTAGCCGTGCGCCTGCTGCTCGCGGTCCACGACGGTGACGTCGAGCGGCGGGCCCTCCTCCAGGGTGACCAGATAGCGCCTGGCCCGGTCGCTCTGCTCGGTCCGCTCCGGGGCCACGGGGTCGGCGGGGTCCAGCCGCAGCGCCCTCACCGGCCTGAAGCCCACCCGCCGCAGCCCGGCCAGCAGGTTCTGGCCGGTGGGCCGGACGTTGGGGGAGCCGACGGCGTAGAGCGTGCCGTAGGCGACGGTCCAGCCGATCAGCACGGTGACCAGGATCGAGAACGGCGTGGTGTACCCGCCGACGAGCACCGCGAAGGCGTCCAGCAGCAGCACCACCCACAGCAGCACCCGCCAGCGCGGCCGGCGGGCCATGCCGACGGCCGTCATGTAGGCGATGACGGGTGCCAGATAGCCGTGCACCGGATCGGTGAGCCCGCCGTCCGGGGCCGGGCTGGTCAGGGCGTTCCGGATGGATCCGGGGGCCTGCTCGGCGACCCACAGGTCGGTGGCGAGCGACGCGCCGTGCGCCAGGACGGCGGCGAGGACCCCGTCGGCGATCCGCAGTCCGTCGCGTTTGATCAGCCGCTCCAGCGCGAAGGCCACCGGCACGATGAGCACGGCGACGCTGGAGGCGAAGCCGGCGAAGCTGATCAGCAGGGGAGGGGCCTGCCCCGCGCCCTTGCCGATGTCCTGCTCCAGGCCCGCGGTGGTGCCGTGCGCGAAGGCGGCGACGACCAGGACGACGGCGATGCCCAGGGCCCCGAGCAGCAGCCGCATCAGGTCGGAGGGGCGGTGCACCCGGGCGGGGAGGATCGGCTCGTCACCGTCGACGTGTTCCTGGCCCGTCTCCCCGGCGGCCCTGCCGGTGTCCCGCCGCGCGGACTCCCGGCCGGGGTCGGCCGTGTGCGGGGAGGGGTGAGCGGGACGGGGCTCCTCCCGCGGAGGGGGCCCGCCCTGCTCCTCGGACCGCTCCCCGGTCCCTTTTCGCTCTCGTATCACCTGTCACCGCCGGGACGATGGTGGCACGAGGAGGCGGCGGACCGGCGAGGGAGGTCGCTTTTCTCCGCGGAAAGCCGAGTTTGCGCGTGTCGCGCGGGCGCGCGCGCCGCCGCCGGTGCGGGCCGGCGGCCGTATGGGGCACCATGGCCGCCATGACCGGGCCCGCCGGCGAGCTGCCGGACTACGCGGAGAGGGTGCTGGCCGTGGTGGAGCGCATCCCGCCCGGCCGGGTGATGACCTACGGCGACGTGGCCGAGTGGCTGGAGGAGGGAGGCCCGCGGCAGGTGGGCCGGGTGATGTCCCTCTACGGCGGCGTGGTGCCGTGGTGGCGCGTGGTGCGGGCCGACGGGACGCCGCCGCCCTGCCACGAGGGCCGCGCGCTGGCCCACTACCGCCAGGAGGGCACCCCGCTGCGCGGGGGCCCGGAGGGCGGGGCCGGCCGCACCGCCGGGGCGGTGCGCATCGACATGCGCCGGGCCCGGTGGGACGGGGAAGCGGCGGGCGGCGGGGACGGGGCCGGCGAGCGGCCCGCCCGGCGTTCCTGACCGCCCGGATGTGGGACTCCTCACACCTACCAGCTTCCGCCATGGCCCCGCCCTACACGTCGCCGTGTGCGCGGTGAGCCGTCCGGACGGGGTGCGGGCGGGAGCGCGACGCCGTGCGCCACGGCCGCCCCCTGGCGTACCGTCTGCACCATCCAGCACAGCGACCAGGACCGGCGATCCACGTGAGTTCCTCCCTCAAGTCCGATACGTACCGGTTGGTGCGTACCCCGCCCGGTCCGGCGAGCCTCCCTGCCTTGGACGCAGCCCAGCGCTCGGTGGTTGACCACCGCGGCGGACCGCTGCTCGTCCTGGCCGGGCCCGGCACCGGCAAGACCACCACCCTGGTGGAGTCCGTCGCCGAGCGCGTGCGGCGCGGGGGCGATCCGGAGCGGATCCTCGTACTGACCTTCGGCCGCAGGGCGGCGGTGGAGCTGCGGGACCGGATGGCGGCACGCCTGGACGGGCCCGCGCCCCGGACCCCGCAGATCACGACGTTCCACTCCTACTGCTACGCCCTGGTCCGCGCCCACCAGGACGCCGATCTGTTCGCCGAACCGCTGCGGCTGCTGTCCGGACCCGAGCAGGACCTGCGCATCCGCGAACTGCTGGCCGGCCAGGCGGAGCTGGAGGACACCGGCCGGGAGCGGGCCCGCTGGCCCGAGGAGCTGCGAGCCTGTCTGACCACCCGCGGCTTCGCCGACGAACTGCGGGCCGTCCTCGCACGCAGCCGCGAACTGGGCCTGGGACCGGAGGCGCTGGACGCCTTCGCCCGCCGAGCCGGCCGCCCCGACTGGCGGGCCGCCGCGGCCTTCCTGGCCGAGTACCTCGACGTGCTGGACCTCCAGGGCGTGCTCGACTACGCCGAACTGGTCCACCGCGCGGTGCTGCTCGCCGAACGGGACGAGGTGGGGGCGGATCTCGCCGCGCGCTACGACGCGGTGTACGTCGACGAGTACCAGGACACCGACCCGGCGCAGGTGCGGCTGCTGCGCGCGCTGGCCGGCCAGGGCCGCACCCTGGTCGCCTTCGGCGACCCAGACCAGGCGATCTACGCCTTCCGCGGCTCGGACGTCAACGGCATCCTCGACTTCCCCCGCGTCTTCCGGCGGCGCGACGGGGCCCCCGCCCCGGTGGCGGTGCTGCGCACCGGCCGCCGCTCGGCCTCGGTGGTGCTGGAGGCCACCCGGCGGATCACCCACCGCATGCCGCTCACCCGGCTCCCGGCCGAGGCCGTACGCGCCCACCGGGGGCTGACGGCGGCCCGGGAGGGCGGCCGGGTGGAGGTGTACACCTATCCCACCCCCGGGGCCGAGCTGGACAACATCGCCGACCTGCTGCGCCGTGCCCGTCTGGAGGAGGGCGTGCCGTGGCGGGAGATGGCGGTGCTGGTGCGCGCCGGCCACCGCACCATCCCCGCGGTGCGGCGGGCGCTGACGGCCGCCGGCGTCCCGGTGGAGACCGACGGCGACGACGTGCCGCTGAGCCGGGAGCCGGCGGTGGTGCCCCTGCTCACCGCGCTGCGGGTGGCGGCGAGGGCGGCCGTCGCGGACGCCGCCGGAGCGGACCGGCCCGCTTCGGACCGGCCCGAAGCGGAGGACGGCGGCGCGGACGGGCCCTGGATCGGAGTGGAGACCGCGCTCACCCTGCTGACCTCCCCGCTGGGCGGCATGGACGGCGCCGACCTGCGCCGTCTGGGCCGGGCCCTGCGCGAGGAGGAGCGCGCCGCGGGCCGCGCCGTACCCCGCCCCTCGGACGAGCTGCTGGCCGAGGCGCTGTCCGAGCCCGAACGGCTGGTCGCGCACGACCCGTCCTACGCGCGCGGCGCACGTGAGCTGGGGCTGCTGCTGCGCAGGGCGCGCGAGGCGCTGGCCGGCGGCGCCACGGCCGAGGAGGCGCTGTGGCTGCTGTGGAACGACGGCCTGGGCGGCGACCGGGACGGCCGGTGGCCCGCCCGGCTGCGGCGCGCGGCCGGGCGCGGCGGCGCCGCCGGCCGCAACGCCGACCGGGACCTGGACGCCGTCTGCGCGCTGTTCGCCGCGGCCGCCCGAGCCGAGGAACGCGTCGGCGGGCGCGGCGCGCTCAACTTCCTGGAGGAGCTGGACGCCCAGGACATCGCCGGCGACACCATCGCCCCCCGCGCGCTGCGCCCCGACGCGGTACGGCTGATGACCGCGCACCGGGCCAAGGGCCTGCAGTGGCGGCTGGTGGTCGTCGCCGGGGTGCAGGAGGGGCTCTGGCCCGACCTGCGGCGGCGCGGCTCCCTGCTGGAGCCCGACCGGATAGGCCGCGACGGGCTCGCCGAACCGCTCACCCCCGGCGCGATGCTGGCCGAGGAGCGCCGGCTGTTCTACGTGGCGGCCACCCGCGCGGCCGACCGCCTGGTCGTCACCGCGGTGAGGGCCGCGGCCGAGGACGGCGACCAGCCCTCCCGCTTCCTGACCGAACTCGGCGTCGAGCCCAGGGACGTCACCGCCCGCCCGCGCCGCCCGCTGTCGGTGTCCGCCCTGGTCGCCGAGTTGCGTGCCACCACCGTCGACCCCCGGGTCGCCCCCGGGCTGCGCGAGGCGGCCGCCGAACGGCTGGCCGCGCTGGCCGCGCTGCGCGACGACGACGGCGTCCCCCTGGTCCCCGCCGCCCATCCGCACCGCTGGTGGGGGCTGTACGAGCCGACCCGCAGCGAGGTGCCGCTGCGGGACAGGGACAGGCCGGTCGCCCTCTCCGGCAGCGCGCTGCACCAACTGGCCACCGCCTGCTCGCTCCAGTGGTTCCTGGGCCGCGAGGTGAGGGCGGAGCCGCCCGCGACCGCGGCCCAGGGCTTCGGCAACGTGGTGCACGTACTGGCCGACGAGGTCGCCTCCGGCGGCACCCCCGCCGACCTGTCCGTCCTGCTGGAGCGGCTGGACTCGGTGTGGGACTCGCTCGCCTTCGACGCGCCCTGGAAGTCCCGGCAGGAGAGGGAGAACGCCCGCGCGGCCCTGGAGCGCTTCCTGCGCTGGCACGTGATGGAGCGTGACCTCGGGCGCGAGACGGCCGCCACCGAGCACGACTTCGACGTGACGCTGGAGGCGGGCGGCCACCAAGTCCGCGTCCGCGGTTCCATGGACCGGGTCGAGCGCGGGCCCGACGGCCGGGCGTACGTCGTCGACTTCAAGACCGGCAGGAGCAAGCCGACCGCGGCCGAGGTCGAGCGCCACCCCCAGCTGGCCGTCTACCAGCTCGCGGTGCGCGAGGGGGCGCTCGACGGGGTCGAGGGCTTCACCGGGCGCCCGGAGCCGGGCGGCGCGGAACTGGTCCAGCTCAGGATCGGCGCGCCGAAGCGGGAGGGCGGCGACGAACTCCCGGCCGTACAGCGGCAGCCCGCCCTGTCCTCCGGGGACGGGGACGGGGAGTGGGTGGGCGAGCTGCTGGCCGACGCCGCCGGGCGCGTCCTGGACGAGCGGTTCACCCCCTCCCCCGGACGGCACTGCGACACCTGCTCGTTCAAGGGGGCGTGCAGCGCCCGGCCCGAGGGGCGCCACATCGTGGATTGAGCGCGCGGGCGGGCACCGCCCCCGGCGGAGGGCTCCGGTCCGGGAACCGGTTGTCGGCGCTGTGTGGTCCCATGTTCCGGGACGGCATCACGGAGACGGAGGCGGCACAGCGGTGGGGGACAAGCGGGGGGCTCTGGCGGTGGCACTGGTCTGCGCCATGGCCGCGGGACTGGCGGGCTGCTCCGGAGGGCCGGGCGGTACGGGCGGACCGGACTCCGGACCGGGAGGCGGCCTTCCGGCGGGGATCGGCGGGGCGGATCCGGAGGCATCGGGGAAGCCGGGCCAGGAGGCGGACGCCCCCTTCGCCGGGGGATTCGGCGGGACGAGGCTGGAGCGGAGCTCCGCCGGGAAGATCATGGAACGGTCCGCCGAGGCGATGAGGCGGGCCGAGTCGCTGCGCATCACCGGCTGGGTGGCCGGGGAGGACGGCGGCAGGATGACCGTCGACCTGGCGCTCGCCGGGGACGGCGACTGCACCGGCACCATGACGATCGGCGAAGGCACCGCCGAGGTCCTCTCCGCCGACGGGCGGATGTACATGAAGGGCGACGAGGGTTTCTGGGAGAGCCAGAGCGACGGCGGCCCCGGGGAGGACATGGCCGTCGAGATGCTCTCGGAGCGCTGGGTGAGGACGGACGGCGGGAAGTCCGGCGCCGGCCCCGGTGGCTTCTGCGACCTCGACGGGCTGATCGAGGAGATGGAGTCCGGCGGCTCCGGGGAGACCGGGAAGCGCGAGCCCGTCGACCTCGACGGCCGGGAGGTCATCCCGCTGGTCCAGGAGGACGACGGCGAGGGGACCACCACCGCCTACGTCGCCAACGACGACGACCGGCCCTATCTGCTGCGGATGGAGAACGAGGGGAGCGACGAGCCGGGTGTGATGGACTTCACCGGCCACGGGGAGGAGGTCGTGGTCGAGGCGCCGGATCCGGACGAGGTCCTCGACCTGGGCGAGATGCGCGGGGACCCGGGCCGACACGAGTCGGTCTGAGGGCGGTTGACACCCCGTCGGAACGGCGGCGCGGCGGTGGCCGGCGGCCCCCGCCCGCCACCGCCGCGCCGCGGCTGTCGGCGC
Source organism: Streptomyces sp. SS8 (assembly GCF_054072955.1). Taxonomy (NCBI): domain Bacteria; kingdom Bacillati; phylum Actinomycetota; class Actinomycetes; order Kitasatosporales; family Streptomycetaceae; genus Streptomyces; species Streptomyces sp. SS8. Next base: position 204,850 of record NZ_JBSVCZ010000006.1, on the reverse strand, counting down.
GGCGCGCTAGCGTCTGGTGGGTGCCCGCACAGCTCAACGACCCCGACGACCTCCGGCGGCTCCTCGGCATCCCCTTCACCGCCGAGCAGATGGAGTGCATCACCGCTCCGCCCGCGCCGCAGGTCATCGTGGCCGGAGCCGGGTCGGGCAAGACGACGGTGATGGCCGCCCGGGTGGTCTGGCTGGTGGGCACCGGGCAGGTGGCGCCCGAGCGCGTACTGGGCCTGACCTTCACCAACAAGGCGGCGGGCGAGCTGGCCGACCGGGTGCGCGGGGCGCTGCGCAGGGCGGGAGTGCTCGATCCCGACCCCGTCGATCCCACCGGCCCCGTCGGCTCCTCCGGCCCCGAACAACCGGCCGGCGAGCCGCGGATCTCCACCTACCACGCCTTCGCCGGGCAGCTGCTGGGCGACCACGGGCTGCGGCTGGGCATCGAGCCGTCCGCCCGGCTGCTGGCCGACGCCACCCGCTACCAGCTCGCCGCCTCGGTGCTGCGCACCGCGCCCGGCCCCTTCACGGCACTGACCAAGTCCGTCAGCGAGCTGGTGCGCGACCTCCTCGCCCTCGACGGCGAGCTGTCCGAGCACCTGGTGGAGCCGGAGCGGCTGCGCGCGTACGACCGCGAGTTGCTGGAGCTGCTGGAGAGCGGCGAGGTGAGGCTCACCAACGCCGCCCTGCGGAAGGTGCCCGAGACCGCACGGGGCCGCCTGGAACTGCTGGGGCTCGTCGAGGAGTACCGCAGGCGCAAGCGGGAGCGCGAACTGCTCGACTTCGGCGACCAGATGGCCCTGTCGGCGTCCCTGGCGCGCGATGTGCCCGAGGTCGGGCGGATCCTGCGCGAGGAGTACGCCGTGGTGCTGCTGGACGAGTACCAGGACACCTCCGTGGCCCAACGCGTCATGCTGGCCGGCCTGTTCGGGGAGGGCACCGGCCATGCCGTCACCGCCGTCGGCGACCCCTGTCAGGCCATCTACGGCTGGCGCGGCGCGTCCGTGGCCAACCTCGACGACTTCCCCGAGCACTTCCCCCTCGCCGGCGGCGCCCCCGCCCGCCGCCAGTCCCTGAGCGAGAACCGGCGCAGCGGCGGGCGGCTGCTGGACCTGGCCAACACCCTGGCCGCGCCGCTGCGCGCCCGCCACGCGGGCGTGGAGGCGCTGCGCCCCGCCCCCGGCGCCGAGCACGACGGCCTGGTGCGCTGCGCGCTGCTGCGCACCCACGCCGAGGAGATCGCGTGGCTGGCCGACTCCGTCGCCCATCTGGTGAACACCGGCACCGAGCCCGGCCAGGTCGCCGTGTTGTGCCGCACCGCCGGCGACTTCGCGCGGATCCAGGGCGCGCTGGTGGAGCGCGGGGTGCCGGTCGAGGTCGTCGGCCTGTCGGGACTGCTGCACCTGCCGGAGATCGCCGATCTGGTCGCCATGTGCGAGGTCCTCCAGGACCCGACCGCCAACGCCTCCCTGGTGCGCCTGCTCACCGGCCCGCGCTGGCGCATCGGCCCGCGCGACCTCGCCCTGCTGGGCCGCCGCGCCCGGCTGCTGGTGTCCGGCGGCCCGCGCACCGGCGGGGAGGCCGGCGTCCAGGAGCGGCTGGCGGCCGCCGTGGAGGGCACCGACCCGGCCGAGGTGGTCTCCCTCGCCGACGCGCTCGACACCTTCCTGGGCACCAGCGGCCACGACGACCCGCTGCCCTTCTCCGCCGAGGCCCGGGTGCGCTTCGCCCGGCTGGCCAAGGAGATCCGCGATCTGCGGGCCTCGCTGGCCGACCCGCTGATGGACGTGCTGCACCGGGTGCTGTCCGTCACCGGCCTGGAGGTCGAGCTCTCCGCCTCCCCGCACGCGCTGGCCGCCCGCCGCCGGGAGACCCTCGGCACCTTCCTGGACATCGCCGCCGGATTCGCCTCGCTGGACGGGCAGTCCACCCTGCTGGCCTTCCTGGGCTTCCTGCGCGCCGCGGCCGAGTACGAGAAGGGACTGGACAGTTCGCTGCCCGGCGCCGAGAACACCGTCAAGGTCCTCACCGCGCACAAGTCCAAGGGCCTGGAGTGGGACGTGGTCGCCGTCCCCGGGCTGGTGGCCGGGAACTTCCCCAGCGGGCAGGCCCGCGAGTCCTGGCTCTCCCAGCCGAAGGTGCTGCCGCCCGCGCTGCGCGGCGACGCGGCGACCCTGCCGGAGCTGTCCGGCTGGACGGCGAAGGACCGAAAGGCCTACGACGAGGCGGTCAGGGACCACCAGCACACCGAGGAACTGCGGCTGGGCTACGTCGCCTTCACCCGCCCCCGCTCCCTGCTGCTGGGCTCGGGCCACTGGTGGGGGCCCAGCCAGAAGAAGCCGCGCGGCCCCTCCTCCTTCCTGGAGGCGCTGCGAGCGCACTGCGAGGCCGACCCGCGGCACGGCGAGGTCGAGCACTGGGCCGGGGAGCCGGCCGAGGGCGAGGAGAACCCGGCGCTGGAGGAGCCGGCCGAGGAGCGCGCCTGGCCCCTGCCGCTGGACGAGGAGGCCTGGGCACGCCGCCGTGCCGCCGCCGCGCGCGTCATGGCCCACCTGGACGGGCGGACGGACGGGCAGGCGGGCGGGCGCAGACTGCCCCGCCCCCGTACGGCCCCGGAGCCCGCACCGGCCCCGGTGGAGGATCCCGCACCGGAGCCGGAGCTGACGCCGGAGGACGCGCGGACCGTCGCCTCCTGGGACCGCGACATGGAGGCGCTCACCGCCGAACTGCGCCGGGCCCGGTCGGGTGTGCGGGAGGTGCCGCTGCCCCCGGCGCTCTCCGCGACCCAGCTCGTACGCCTGGCCGCCGACCCAGAAGGCTTCGCGCGGGACCTGGCCCGGCCCATGCCGCGGCCGCCGCGGCCCGCCGCCGCCCGCCGGGGCGCCCGCTTCCACGCCTGGGTGGAGTCCCGCTTCGAGGAGCTGGAGCTGCCCCTGCACGATCCCGAGGAGCTGCCGGGCGGCGGGGAGGAGGGCGAGGCGTACCCCGGCGGCGACGACGGGATCGCCGACGAGAAGGACCTGGCCGCGCTCAAGGAGGCGTTCGGCCGCACCCCCTACGCGCACCGCACCCCGTACCGCGTCGAGGCGCCCTTCCGGCTGGTGCTCGCGGGCCGGGTGATCCGGGGCCGGATCGACGCGGTGTACCGCGACGCGGACGGCCGCTTCGAGATCATCGACTGGAAGACCGGGCACTCCGGCAGGGCCGACCCGCTCCAGCTCGCCGTCTACCGCCTCGCCTGGGCCGAGCGGCACGGGCTGCCGCCCGAGGCCGTGGGCGCCGCCTTCCTCCACGTCCGCAGCGGGGAGCTGGTCCGCCCCGCCCGGCTGCCGGGCCGCGCCGGCCTGGAGAGGCTGCTGCTGTACGGAGCGGAGGACATCGAAGGCGCGGAGGACGGGGACGGCGTGGATGTTCCGGACATCCCGGGCGGCCGGGAGGCGTCCGGCGGCCGGCGGGACGCGGCGACCGATTCCGGGGCGGGCGGAACGGCCGGATAGGCTCGGGGCATGAGCACCACCCCGGCCGCTCGTGGACACCGCCGTCCGCGCGCGCACCGCAGGCCGGCCCGCCGTCCCCGCGGAGGGCCGGTGCCCCCGTCCCCACTGCGCGGGGGAGCGGGCGGGACGGCTGTGAGCGGGCGCCGCCGCGGACGGAGAGGGACGGGTCCTCCACAGCACCCGGACCGCACGGAACGGTCCGGCGGCCGTCGTACGCACCCGAACCACCGCTCACGCAGCAGGGGAAGTTGGTAGCAGCCGTGATCACCTGGCCCGACCACACCACCGACCGTCCTCCGATCACGCTCACCGCCACCGGCGGCATAGACCGGGCCTCCCACCACCGGCTGGACGAGGCCTGGCTGGGAGCGGCCTGGAGCCACCCGACGACCCGCTGCTTCGTGGTCTCCGGCGGGCAGGTGCTGATCGAGGACACCGGGGGCGGGCGCGCCGAGCTGGTGACCATGCCCTCCTTCGACGCCCCGCTGACCGAGGCGCACCGCTACTTCCTCGGCATCGACGAGGACGGCGTGCGCTACTTCGCGCTGCAGAAGGACGCGCTGCCGGGCCGGATGGACGACGCGGCCCGCCCGGCCGGGCTGCGGGAGGCGGGCACGCTGCTGTCCGAGCGCGACGCCCAGCTGATGGTGCACGCCGTGGCCCTGGAGAACTGGCAGCGCATGCACCGCTTCTGCTCGCGCTGCGGCGAGCGCACGGTCATCGCCGCCGCCGGGCACATCCGCCGCTGCCCGGCCTGCGGCGGCGAGCACTACCCGCGCACCGACCCGGCCGTGATCATGCTGGTGACGGACCCGGCGGGCCGCGCACTGCTGGGCCGCCAGGTGCACTGGCCCAAGGGCCGCTTCTCCACGCTCGCGGGCTTCGTGGAGCCGGGCGAGTCCATCGAGCAGGCGGTCGTCCGCGAGGCGGGCGAGGAGGCGGGCGTCACGATCGGCAGGGTCGAGTACGTCGCCAGCCAGCCGTGGCCCTTCCCGTCCAGCCTGATGCTGGGCTTCGTGGCGCACGCCACCTCCACCGAGATCCGGGTGGACGGCGAGGAGATCGAGGAGGCCCGCTGGTTCTCCCGCGAGGAGTTGCGTGCCGCGTTCGCCTCCGGCGAGGTGCTGCCGCCGTCGGGCATCTCGATCGCGGCCCGGCTGATCGAGCTGTGGTACGGGCCGCCGGCGGTGGTGCGTCAGGCTCCCAGAACGGACTTCACCGTCGCGATCGAGGGGTTGGGCAGGGCCGAGCCGTCGGGGAAGAGCACGGTCGGGACCAGCTGGTTGCCGTTGTTGACCTTCTCGACGAAGGCCGCGGCCTCCGGGTCGTGCTCGATGTTGACCTCGGTGTACGCGATTCCCTCGCGGTCCATCTGGCCCTTGAGCCGACGGCAGTAGCCGCACCAGGTGGTGCTGTACATCGTGACCGTTCCCGCCATGGGTTCTCGTGCTCCTCGTCTCGGCGTGTCGGCGTACTGGCACCGGTGGAACGTTCAACCGGCCGGACCCATTCCCGAACGTCCCGGCCGGGGACGGCGCGAGTCCTGGCCGGGACCGGCGCGGGGCGTTCCTGCTACGAGTCCCGGCCGCCTGTGGACGACGGTTACCGGCCCTCCGGCCGACCTGGCAGCATGGCGGGGTGACAGCAGCAACGCCCTCCTCCCTCTTCCCGAACGTCCCCGATTCGCCCGACGCGGTGCTCGAAGGACTCGATCCCGAGCAGCGCGAGGTGGCGACGGCGCTGCACGGCCCGGTGTGCGTGCTGGCGGGGGCCGGTACGGGCAAGACGCGCGCGATCACGCACCGGATCGCGTACGGGGTGCGGGCGGGGGTGCTCCCGCCCGCGAGCGTGCTGGCCGTCACCTTCACCAACCGCGCGGCGGGCGAGATGCGCGGGCGGCTGCGCCAGCTCGGCGCGGGCGGTGTGCAGGCCCGCACCTTCCACTCCGCCGCCCTGCGCCAGCTGCAGTTCTTCTGGCCGAAGGCGATCGGCGGCGACCTGCCGCGCCTGCTGGAGCGCAAGGTCCAGCTCGTCGCCGAGGCCGCCGCACGCTGCCGCATCCGGCTCGACCGCAACGAACTGCGCGATGTGACGGGCGAGATCGAGTGGGCCAAGGTCACCCAGAGCGTCCCGGAGGACTACCCGGCCGCGGTGGCGAAGTCCTCGCGCGAGGCGCCGCGCGACCCGGCCGAGATCAGCCGGATCTACGGGCTCTACGAGCAGCTCAAGCGCGAGCGCTCGGTCATCGACTTCGAGGACGTGCTGCTGCTCACGGTCGGCATCCTCCAGGAGCGGCCGGACATCGCCGACACCGTACGGCGGCAGTACCAGCACTTCGTGGTGGACGAGTACCAGGACGTCAGCCCCCTCCAGCAGCGGCTGCTGGAGCTGTGGCTGGGGGAGCGGGAGAGCATCTGCGTGGTCGGCGACGCCAGCCAGACGATCTACTCCTTCACCGGGGCCACCCCCGACCACCTGCTCGACTTCCGCACCAGGCACCCCGGCGCCACGGTGGTGAAGCTGGTGCGCGACTACCGCTCCACGCCGCAGGTGGTGCATCTGGCCAACGGGCTGCTGGCCCAGGCCCGGGGCCGGGCCGCCGAGCACCGGCTGGAGCTGGTCTCCCAGCGCGAGGCCGGGCCCGACCCCGTATACACCGAGTACCCGGACGAGCCCGCCGAGGCCGAGGGCGTCGCCCGCCGCATCCGGGAGCTGATGGACGCCGGGGTCCCCGCGAGCGAGGTCGCGGTGCTCTACCGCGTCAACGCCCAGTCCGAGGTCTACGAACAGGCCCTGGCGGACGCGGGAGTGCCCTACCAGCTGCGCGGCGCCGAGAGGTTCTTCGAACGGCCCGAGGTGCGCGAGGCCGGAGTCGCCCTGCGCGGCGCGGCACGCGCCGGGGACAACGACCCGCTGCTGGCCGACGCCGTGGACCTCCCCTCCCAGGTGCGCGCGGTGCTCGGCGGTACCGGCTGGACGCCGCAGCCCCCGGCCGGATCGGGGGCGGTACGCGACCGCTGGGAGTCCCTGGCAGCCCTGGTGCGGCTGGCCGAGGACTTCGCCCGGGCCCGGCCGCAGGCGACGCTGGCCGACCTCGTGGCCGAACTGGACGAGCGGGCGAACGCCCAGCACGCCCCCACCGTCGAGGGCGTCACCCTCGCCTCGCTGCACTCCGCCAAGGGCCTGGAGTGGGACGCGGTCTTCCTGGTCGGGCTGACGGACGGGACGCTGCCGATCAGCTACGCGAAGACCGACGAGCAGGTCGAGGAGGAGCGCCGGCTGCTCTATGTGGGCGTCACCCGGGCCCGGCGCCATCTGTCCCTGTCCTGGGCGCTGTCACGTTCGCCGGGAGGCCGGGGCGGCCGCCGCCCGAGCCGGTTCCTGGCGGGGCTGCGGCCCGGCTCCTCGCCGGACGGCGGCCGCGCCGGCGGCGCCGGCGGGGTGGAGCGCGGCGGCGGGCGGTCGCGCAAGCGGCGCGGCCCGGTGCGGTGCCGGGTGTGCGGGCGCACCCTCACCGACGCGGGCGAGATCAAGCTGATGCGCTGTGAGGGCTGCCCCTCCGACCTCGACGAGGAGCTGTACGAGCGGCTGCGCGAGTGGCGATCGTCCCAGGCGCGGCAGCTCGGCCAGCCCGCCTACTGCGTCTTCACCGACAAGACGCTCATGGCGATCGCCGAGGCCCTGCCCGACAACGAGACGGAGCTGGCGCGGATCCCCGGCGTGGGCGGGCGCAAACTCCAGAGGTTCGGCGCCGATGTACTGGCCCTGTGCGCCGGCGAGGAGATCGGTGCCGCCCCGGGGGAGGACGCAGGCGGACGGGTGGACGAACAGACGGAGGAACAAGTGGACGAATAGGTTCCGGAATCCGTCACAGAGGCTGTTACGAATCCGCCGGGAAAATAGTTTGCGCGGGCCGTCCAAACCCTCATAGCCTTCCGGGCATGGACGAGCGGGGCCTACTGGCTCCGTCGGATCCATGCTGTACTGAACCCTGAACGCCCGGACCGGCACACCCGCCGATCCCCCAAAGCGCCGAGAGGAGGCGAGCTTCGATGACCACCACGATCACCACGATCACGACGGAACCGACCGGTCGCGAGGTCCTCGCCTCCTGCCTGCCCGGCTCCCGTCTGTCCGGCACCCGTGCCTTCGGCTTTACGGCCGCGCGTCCGGCCTCCCTCGCGGTTCCGTCGATTCGCGAGCGGGTCAGCGAGCGACCGACCCAGGCACCCGCGGTAGTGGCGGCGGCACAGGCTGATGCCTATGCCCTCACCGGCGCGGCCAACGGTGCCGGCAACGGACAGAAGCAGGCCAAGCACCACACGATGTGGGCCTTCCGTGGGCTCGAACCCTGGAGAGATCCAGCCTGATCGGCACGATCAGGTCGGCACCTTCCAGGGCCGCGGAACCCACACCGGGATCCGCGGCCCTTCTGTTTTCCCCAAGTGGCCCGGCCACCAGCCGGGTCGAAGAGACGACACACAGACGAGGAATCCACCGCCGTGCACATCCAGACGCACGCCCCGTCCGTACAGCCCGACCCGATCCGAACGTCCGATTCCACGGAGGACTCCTTGACCCCGCTCACCACGCTCACCGAGCTCGACGACGCCATCGAGCGTCTCGGGGTGGCCGTGCCCTGCCGCAGCTACGACCCGGAGGTCTTCTTCGCCGAGTCGCCGGCCGACGTGGAGTACGCCAAATCCCTGTGCCAGACCTGCCCGCTGCGCGAGGCCTGCCTCGCCGGCGCCAAGGACCGCCGCGAGCCCTGGGGTGTCTGGGGCGGCGAGCTGTTCGTCCAGGGGGTGGTCGTCCCCCGCAAGCGGCCGCGTGGCCGCCCCCGCAAGAACCCGGTCACGGCATGAACACCGTCGGCACGATCGATCACCCCGCGACGCACGGTCCCGCGCTGCGTCCCTTCCCGAAGCCGGAATCCGCGATGACCCTCAACACCGACAACCACGCGAGCACACAGCCCGACGCCACCGCCACGCTCCAGAACAGGACCCGCGACATGCAACTCATCCCAGAAGCCATGGCCCGTGCCCATATGCGCGAACGCATGCGGGAGGCCGAGTCGGAACAACTCGGCCACCGGGTGATCACCGCCCGGCGTATGCAGCGCCGTGCCGAGCGGGCCTCCCTGCGGGCCCGTCGCGCTCTGGCCCTGGCCATCATGCAGTGACGGCTCCCCGGCTCCAGCCCTGACCCCGGCCCCGGCCCTGCCCCAGGCCACCGCTGGAGCCGGCGAGCCGCTCCCGCCCGACTGCCCCGGTGGGTGTCTCGGCCGGGACCGGACAGTGGCCGGGCGGACAGCCGGGCGTGGACCGGGCGGGCGGCCGGAGTGGAGGACGACGGCGGAGAACGATGACCGAGGGCGGGGGCCGGGGCGGCGACGCCCCGGCCCCCGCGTCCTTCCGGGCGGGCGCGGCGGGCCCGGCCCGCCCCAGGCCCCTCAGGCGGAGGTCTCCGTCACCTCCGCACCCTCCCCGGCACCGTCGAAGTACTCCTCCTCGTCCTCCTCCGGCAGGAAACCGGGCACCCACGCCTCCATCTCCTCGTGCATGCGCACCTGTGCGCCGAGCTGGCACAGCACACCGATCGTGCTGAGCGTCACCCGGTGGATGAGCAGGTAGGAAGGCGGCAGGTTGAGCTGCTTGCCCAGCTGGTAGGCGGGGGAACGCGGATCGGCGACCCTCGTGGCCTGCTCCCGCATCCAGTCCCGGGAGAAGACGAACTCCTCCACCTGTGCCGGTTCGATGATCGGCAGGAGGTACTCCAGCACCGCGTCCGGATCCAGTTCGACGGACGGTTTGATGAACCCCTCGTCGCACAGCAGCTCGTGGACCGCCTCCGCGTCGCCGTCGAGGGCCATCCGCAGAGCGACGCCGATCGTCGGCGGCAACCCCTCCGGCAGCCGGTCGACCGTGCCGAAGTCCATCACCCCCAGCCGCCACCGCTCGGGCGGACCGCCGGGGGCGTCGCCGGTCAGCAGCCGGAAGTTCCCCGGGTGCGGGTCGGCGTGCAGCAGCCCGGTGCGGGCCGTGCCGGAGAACAGGAAGCGCGCCAGCAGCTGCCCGGCCCGGTCCCGCTCCTCGCGGCTGCCATCCCTGATCACATCGGCCAGCGGCACGCCCTCCAGCCACTCGGTGACCAGCACCTGGTCGCACTGGTACACCACGTCCGGCACCCGCACGTCCGGGTCGTCGGCGAACTCCTCCGCGTACGCCCGCTGGGCCCGCGCCTCCAGTTCGTAGTCCAGCTCCTCGCTGAGCCGGTCGCGCATCTCCGAGACCAGCGGCTTGATGTCCACACCCGGAATGAGGGGGCCCAGCAGCCGGACGAAGCGCCCCAGCTGGTTCAGGTCCGACAGCAGCGCCTCACCGGCGCCGGGGTACTGCACCTTCACGGCCACCGGGCGGCCGTCGTGCCAGACACCGCGGTGCACCTGCCCGATCGATGCCGCCGCCGAGGGCTTGTCCTCGAACTCCTCGAACAGCTCCCGCCAGTCCTCGCCCATGCGCTCGGCCAGCGCGGCGTGCACCGATGCCACCGGCATCGGCGGAGCCGCCTCCTGGAGCCTGGTCAGCGCCGCGCGGTAGGGGCCGGCCACCTCCTCCGGGAGCGCCGACTCGAAGACCGACAGCGCCTGGCCGAACTTCATGGCACCGCCCTTCAGCTCCCCGAGGACCTTGAACAGCTGCTCGGCGGTGCGCTGCTGCAGCTCCTGCCCGACCAGGTCCGCGGAGTACCCGCCGATCCGCTTGCCCAGGCCCCAGGTCGCGCGCCCCGCCATCCCCAGCGGCAGCGCGGCCAGCTTGGCGGTACGGGTGACGGCCTTACGCGGAAGATCCGACATGTGCCCCTCCAACTTCCCGACAGCACGACCAGGTGGCAGCGCCGAGGACAGCGGTCATGTGGCCATTGTGGACCGCCGGACCCCGTCCGCCGAGAGCGGGCGGTCACCGCGCCCGGAAGCCGCACCGCACGGACACTCCGGATGAGGCGGCACCGGCTCGCACTCGGTGAGCAGCCGCGGCAGCACCCAGTGCCGCCGCGAGTCGGTGACACAGCTCTCGTCCCCGTCCAGGAAGCCCAGCGCACAGGAGGCGGTGGCCCCCGCGACCACCGTCGCCAGCGCCACGTCGCAGGCGGGCACCGCCGACCGCCGTGCCGACCTCCACTGTGCCACCACCAGCGGCCAGGTGGGTTCACGCTCGGTGCGCCCGAGCGCCAGGCACTCCGCGCAGGCCGCCGCGCCCGGCAGCACCAGCGGCCCCACGAAGCCGGTGGCCTCGACGACACCGGCGTACAGATGCGGCTGCCCGCTCCCGATCAGTTCCTCGGCCGCGGCGGGATCCGGGGCGTAGGCGGCCAGGCCGTCGCGCGGGGCGATCACCACCAGAGCGAGCGGCGCGGCGCTCTCCCCCCGTCCGGGGCGGGGCGGCCGGGCCCCGGCGGCCGCCCGCCGTACCGCCCGGCGAGCGGCCGAGGACCGCCGCTCGCCGGTCTGCCCGGGGTCGATGCCCCCGGGTGAGGTGTCCCACGGCGCCACGCAGCCTCCGTCCACCACGTCCACCTGTCCCACCCCGGCCGCCGACAGCAGTGCCGCCACCGTCGCTCCGACCCGTCCGGCGCCGCGCACCTGTACCCGGGCCGCCGACCGGGCGGCCAGCCGGCACACCCCACCGCCCGGCTCGGGCCGGAGCACCGAGAGCGACCCCAGGTCCGGGCGGAGCCGGTCGTCCACCCGCGCCGCCGCCCGCCGGTGGGCCGTGGCGTCGTCCAGCAGCCCCGCGGCCGTCAGCCGTGCCACCAGCCGGTCGGCCGCGTCCGCCCCGAGCCCCATCGCCTCGGCGGCCTGTCTGAGCTGGGGAAGGCTGCGGGTGCCGTCGAAGAGCTCCAGGAAACCGCCGGTCGCGGTGTCCACCGGGCCCAGCAGCACCGCGTGCGCGGGCGCCACCCCGTACCGCACGGTGTTCCGGTCCCGCCAGGCGCGCCGGAGCGCGGGTTTGATCATCGGATGCACGACAGCCCCCTGAAAGACCGCTGAACCACTTCTGAGCCCCTCCCGGTGCGCGGGCGCCGGGAGGAGGACCGGACGGACCCAGCCTGCGTCCTTCGCCGCGGCCGCCGCGGAGAGCCGTCCACAGGATGCGGCGTTCGTCATACCGGGTGCGCGGGGGCGCTCGGGAGGCGCGCCACCGGCTCGCACGCAGGCGTGCGTCCCCGTCAGCGCCCCGGAGGCGGGACTTCCGCCGACGCCGGCGGGTAACGTCGTGGCATGCCCGCAGACCCCCTGAACAGCGTCGAGGAGCCGGGCCCCGGTCCGGACGGCGCGGCCGCGGGCGGCCCGGCGCCGCGGCCGGACGCGATCGAGGTCCGCCGCAGCGCACGCCGCCGCCGTACGGTCTCCGCCTACCGGGAGGGCGGCCGCACCGTCGTCCTCATCCCGGCCCGGATGTCCAAGGAGGAGGAGCGGCGCTGGGTGGGCGTCATGCTCGACAAGCTGGCCGCCCAGGAGAGCAGGAGGACACTCGACGACGGGGAGCTGGGCGCCCGCGCGGCGCGGCTTTCCGAGCAGTACCTGCTCGGGCGCGCCCGCCCGGCCACCGTGCGCTGGGTCACCAACCAGAACACCCGATGGGGCTCGTGCACCCCCGCCGAGGGCAGCATCCGCCTCTCCCACCGTCTGCAGGGGATGCCGGAGTACGTCCTGGACTACGTCCTCCTGCACGAGCTGGCCCATCTGCTGGTACCCGGTCACGGCCCGGAATTCTGGCGGCTGTTGGAGACCTATCCGCGTACGGAGAGGGCACGGGGATTCCTCGAGGGAGTGATCGCCGCGGGCCGGCTGCCGAACGTTCCCCGCGACGGGGGCGAGTGAGCCGCGGGGAGTACCGGTTAGCCTGGCGCAACGCAATTCACCGCTTCGGATGGGGGACGGTCGTTACGCATGGCCAGGGAATTCCAACGAGGCCACAAGGCCAAGATCAGCGATCTGACGGCCGGGACGGACCTGTACGTGGGCGTACGGATCTCCGCGCCGGGGCTGTCCTTCGACATCAGCTGCTTCGGTCTCGACGCCGGTGAGAGGCTGTCGGACGACCGCTATTTCGTCTTCTTCAACCAGCCCGGGTCACCGGAGGGGGCGATCCGGCTGCTGGGCGCCCAGGCGGGCGACACCGAATCCTTCAGGGTGACACTGGACCGCATTCCCGCGGACATCCAGAAGCTCTCCTTCACCGCCACGATCGACGGCGACGGGCAGATGTCCCGGGTCGATCCCGGCTATCTGCGGATCGTCGCGGGCGGTGAGGAGGTCGCGCGCTATTCGTTCGACGGTTCGGAGTTCACCACCGAGCGGGCCGTGATGCTCGGCGACTTCTACCTCAAGGACGTCTGGCGCTTCGCGGCGGTCGGGCAGGGCTTCGACGGGGGGCTGGAGGCGCTGCTGAAGCACTTCGGCGGCGAGGTCCTGGAGGAGGAGCCCGCATCCGCTCCCGCGCCGGCCCCGCAGGCGGCACCCGGTTTCGCGCCGCCCGCCGGGCCGGCGCCCGGGTTCGCGCCCCCGGCGGCCCCCGCTCCCGCGCAGCAGGCGCCGCCGCCCGCGCCCGTGCCCCCGCCCGCACCGGCCCCGCCGCAGGCGCCCCCGCCCCCGGTGGCCCCCGCTCCCGCCCAGCCGCCCTTCGGGCAGCCGGCGCAGCCCGCCGGGTCCTCCTACGGGGGCGGACCCGCCCAGCCGGGCTTCCCGGGACAGGCGGCCCCGCCCGTCGCGCCCCCGCCCGCCCCGATGCCCCCGGCCCCCACCGCCCCGGGCCAGGCCCTGCCCAACCCCTTCGGGCAGCCGCCTGCTCCGCAGCAGCCCTTCGGACAGGTTCCCGGCCACCCGGGCGCCCCGCAGATGCCCCAGATGCCCCAGGGACCGGCGGCCGGTATCGGCGCCGCGCTGGAGAAATACCGGGAGGCGCCCACCGGGCAGCGCTGGACCCTGCAGAACCCGGCACTGATACGCGCCGACCTCTCCCACGACGGACAGGGCGTCCTCGCCCGCCAGGGCAGCATGGTGCTCTACCAGGGCAAGGTCGACTTCTCCTACAAGGGCGCCGGATTCGCCGGCCGGATCGTCGGCAACGCCACCGGCCAGGAGATGCAGCTCATGCGCTGCACCGGCCGCGGCCAGGTGTTCTTCGCCGAGAACGCCGCGCACGTCCACCCCATCGAACTCCAGGGCGACGCCGTCTGCGTCTCCGCCGACAACGTGCTCGCCTTCGACGAGACCCTCCAGTACGAGGTACGCCGGATCGACGGCCACGGCATCCCCGGCGGCGCGCTGTTCACCATGCAGTTCCAGGGCACCGGCACCGTCGTGGTCAAGACGCAGGGCGCCCCGGTCGTCCTGCCCGTCACTCCGACCACCTTCGCCGACAGCCAGGCCGTCGTCGCCTGGTCCGCCGGCGCCCAGGTGATCATCTCCAGCCAGGTGCGGCTGCGCCGCAACGCCTACCCGGGCCACAGCGGGGAGACCGTGAACCTCCAGTTCCGCGGCGCGCCCGGCAACTTCATCGTCGTCCAGCCCTACGAGGTCTGAGGGAGCCCGTCATGGACCACACAGCGACTTCGGGGGTCTCGGGCTACGCCCCGACCCCGCCCGCCGCCCGTATGGAGAACCACGGCTCGCACATGGTGAAGATCGCCATGGCCGGCGGCCAGGACGTCTTCGCCCGCTCCGGATCGATGGTCGCCTACGAGGGCTTCGTCCAGTACGAGGCCAATCCGCCGGCCGTCCGGCAGGCCGCCTCCCAGTGGCTCACCGGGGAGGGCGCCCCGCTGATGAAGTGCAGCGGCGACGGACTGCTCTACCTGGCCGACTACGGCGCCGACGTCGTCTGCCTGAACCTCGACAACGAGGCGATGTCCGTCAACGGCACCAACCTCCTCGCCTTCGACGCCCACCTCCAGTGGGGCGTCGAGCGCGTCAAGGGCCTGGCGAAGTTCTCCGGGCAGGGCATGTTCAACGTCGGGATATCCGGCACCGGCTGGGTCGCCCTCACCTCCCGCGGCACTCCCGTGGTCGTGGACTGCGGACGCGGTGAGGACGAGACCTACGTCGACCCCGACGCACTGGTGGCCTGGTCCTCGGGGCTGAAGATGAAGGGCAAGCGGAGCATGAAGGCGGGCGCGCTGATCGGCCGGGGCAGCGGAGAGGCCTACCAGATCGCCTTCTCCGGCCGGGGATTCGTCGTCGTACAGCCCAGCGAGGACAGCACCGACCGCCTGCGCGTACGGGGCTGAGGGGGAAGGAAGAACCATGCAGAGTCCACTCTTCGGCCACACCGAGGTGCAGAGCCGGGACCGCTACGCCCTGCAGAACCCGCAGCTGCTGCGGGTCCTGCTCGGCGGCCAGGACGACGTGCTCGCCCGCAAGGGCGCGATGGTCGCCTACCAGGGCCTGATGGAGTTCGACGGGGAGTACCAGAGCGGCGGGCAGCGCCGCAGGCGGTCGCGGACCGGCGAGGGCCTGGAGCTGATGCGCTGCTCCGGGCAGGGCACGGTCTACCTGGCCAACCTCGCCCAGTACATCCACATCATGGACGTGGGCTCCGAGGGCCTGACGGTCGACAGCGCCTACGTGCTGGCGCTGGACTCCTCCCTGCACTGGGAGGTGATCGCCGTGGACAGCCAGTTCGGGATCTCCGGCTCCGGCGCGTACAACCTCAACATCACCGGGCACGGCAAGGTCGCGCTGATGACCTCCGGCCAGCCGCTGGCGCTCCAGGTCACCCCGGAGCGGTACGTCAGCGCCGACTCCGACGCGGTGGTCGCCTGGTCCAGCTCACTGCGGGTGCAGATGCAGGCCCAGACCAGCTCCCAGAGCGTGTTCCGCCGGCGTGGCAGCACGGGGGAGGGCTGGGAGCTGAACTTCATGGGCGAGGGCTTCGCCCTCGTCCAGCCCAGCGAACTGCTGCCGCCGCAGAACGCGGCGGCCGGCCTGGGCGCGCAGTACGGCATGGGCCAGCACGGCGCACGCGGCCAGAACCAGGGCAACATCTGGACCAACTGACCGGCCGGAGGACGCAGGGGGCGCGCGGGCCCGCTTCGGGGGACCGCCCGCGCGCCCTGGCGTCAGAGCAGTGCGCGAGTGCGCTCGGCCAGCCGTACGACGGAGTCGTCGGCCACGTCCGCGACCTCGTCCCAGCCGAACCAGCGCAGCTCCAGCGACTCCTCGCTCACCGCCTCCACCGCGCCCTCGGGCGCCAGGGCGGCGTACTGCACGTCCAGGTGCCAGGCGCACGGAGTGTGGTGCCGGTCCAGGCGGACGGGACCGCCCGGCAGCAGGGTGAGCCCGTCGACGCCCGACTCCTCGGCGGCCTCCCGCAGGGCGGCCCCGGCGAGGGCGGTGTCGCCGGGCTCGCAGTGCCCGCCCGTCTGGAGCCACATCCGCAGCTTGCGGTGGTGCGTCAGCAGGACGCGTCCGCCGCGCGGATCCACCACCAGCGCGCTCGCCGTGATGTGCCCGTCCGCGCAGGACCGCCACACGCCGTCCGGGCGGGCGGCCAGATGGTCGCAGTACGCCAGGCGCAGAGCCTCCTGAGCGCCGTCCGGCGCGGACCACTCCTTGAGCGTCCGCGCCGCGTCCTCGTGCAGACTCACCGGGCGCCGCCGAGGCCGTCCCCGCGCTCGTCCCCGCCGTCCTCGTGCCGGTCCTCGCCGTCCCCGCGCTCGTTCTTCTCCTCCGGCTCCGGGCCGCGCCCGCCTTCGGCGCCGCCCTCCGCACCGGACTCCCTGCCCAGCAGCCCCTCCAGCTCGGAGAAGTCCAGCTGCTCGCGGTGGACGAAGCCGTCCGGGTCGTCGAGGTCCTCGGCGGTCGGCAGCATGTCCGGGTGCGCCCACAGCCCGTCGCGCCCGTCCACCCCGCGGGCGTCGGTGAGCGAGGCCCACAGCCGGGAGGCGTCGCGCAGCCGCCGGGGCCGCAGCTCCAGCCCGATCAACGTGGCGAAGGTCTGCTCGGCCGGACCGCCGCCGGCGCGGCGGCGGCGCAGCGTCTCGCGCAGGGCGGAGGCGGAGGGCAGGTGGGGCTCGGCAGCGGCGTGCACCACCGCGTCCACCCAGCCCTCGACCAGTGCCAGCGCAGTCTCCAGCCGGGCCAGGGCCGCCTTCTGCTCGGGGGTGTCCTCGGGCTGGAACATGCCCTGCTGCAGCGCCTCCTGCAGCTCCTCGGGGCGTGAGGGGTCGAGCTGCCCGACGACGTCCTCCAGCTTGGCCGTGTCCACCTTGATCCCGCGCGCGTACCCCTCGACCGCGCCGAACAGGTGCGAGCGCAGCCACGGGACGTGGGCGAACAGCCGCTGGTGCGCAGCCTCGCGCAGCGCCAGGTAGAGCCGCACCTCCTCCAGGGGCACGCCCAGGCCCTCGCCGAAGGCCGCGATGTTGGCCGGCAGCAGCGCCGCCCGGCCCTTCGGTCCCAGCGGCAGCCCGATGTCGGTGGAGCCCACCACCTCGCCGGCCAGCACGCCCAGCGCGTGGCCGATCTGGGTGCCGAACATCGCGCCGCCCATGGAGCGCATCATCCCCAGCAGCGGGCCGGCCATGGCCTGCATCTCCTCGGGGAGCACGTCGCCCATGGCCGCCCCGACCCGCTCGGCGACCGGATCCACCAGGTCCTTCCACACCGGGAGGGTGGACTCCACCCACTCGGCGCGGCTCCAGGCCAGGGCCGAACCGGAACCGGAGGGCAGCGAGGTCACGCCGTCCAGCCACAGGTCGGCCAGGCGTACGGCCTCCTCCACCGCCTTGCGCTCCCGCGGGCCGACGCTTGCGTCCTTGGTGCCGTCCGGGGTGCCCGCGGCGACGGTCTGCCGGGCGATGTCCTTGGCCATGTCCCAGTTGACCGGCCCGCCCTCGTAGCTGAGCATCTGGCCGAGCCGCTGGAACGCGGCGCCCAGGTCATTGGGGTCGAAGCCGCCGGGGCCGCCGCCCAGCGATCCGAACATCGCCGCGAGCGGGTTGTCGGCGCCGCCCGCGCCGCCGAACCCGAACGGGTTCTGCGGGCCGCCCCGGTCGCCCTGACCGCCCTTGTCGCCCTTCTTCCGTCCGTCGTCGCCCTCCTCGGGCTCCTCGGGCGGCATGCCGAATCCGAATGGGATGTCACTCACGGGGTTCCTCGGCTCTGGTGGATGGGACGGTGGGACGTCGGTGGAACGGTGCGCTATGTGGCGGGCTCTACGTCCAGCCTAGACACCTCTCGTGCAGGATGGAGCCTGCGCACGTCGTACCCACAGACAACCGCGGGAGACACCGGGTGAGTTCCCAGGAGCCAAACGTTCGCGGTCCGCGTAACGGAGCCGCAGGGCCCGTCATCGCGGTCACCGGAGCCGCATCGGGGGTCGGCGCGCTGCTCACCGAGCGGCTGGTCGCCTCCCCGGACGTGGGGCGGGTCGTCGCGCTCGACGAGCGCCGCGGCGCGGTGGACGGCGCGCAGTGGCACGTCCTGGACGTGCGGGACCCGGCCATCGCCGACCGGCTGCGCGGTGACGGCGAGCCGGTGGACACCGTGGTCCACCTCGCCCTCGACCTGGACCTGGAGACCGATCCCGCCGCACGTACCGCCTACAACGTGCGCGGCACCCAGACCGTGCTGACCGCGGCCGCCGCCGCGGGCGTGCGCCGGGTGGTGCTGTGCACCTCGGCGATGGTCTACGGGGCCCTGCCCGACAACGACGTGCCGCTGGCCGAGGACGCCGAGCTGCGGGCGACCGCCGAGGCCACCGGGGTGGGCGACCTGCTGGAGATCGAACGCCTCGCCCGCCGCGCCCCCCGCGCGCACCCGGGGCTGAACGTCACGGTCGTGCGCCCCACCGTCCTGGTCGGCGGCACCGACACCGCCCTGACCCGCTACTTCGAGTCCCCGCGCCTGCTGGTCGTGGCCGGCTCCCGGCCCTGCTGGCAGTTCTGCCACGTCGAGGACCTGGCCGGCGCCCTGGAGTACGCGGCGCTGGAGAAGGTGGAGGGCGAACTGGCGGTCGGCTGCGACGGCTGGCTGGAGCAGGAGGAGGTCGAGGAGCTGTCCGGCATCCGCCGCATGGAGCTGCCCTCCGCCGTCGCGCTCGGCGCCGCCTCCAGGCTCCACCGCCTGGGACTGACGCCCTCCCCGGCCGGCGACCTGGCGTACACCATGCACCCCTGGGTGGTCAGCGGATCCCGGCTGCACGAGGCGGGCTGGCGGCCGAAGTGGACCAACGAGGAGGTGCTGGCCGCGCTGCTGGAGGAGGCGGCCGGGCGCCACGCGGTCGCGGGCCGCCGCCTGGGCCGCAAGGACGCCACCACGCTCGGCGCCGCGGGCGCGACCGTCGCCCTGGTGGGCACCGCGGCCCTGGTCAGGCGCGCCCGCAAGGCCCGCCGCCGGGTGTGACGACGGGAGCGACGCCGGGCACGGTGACGGAGGGCGGCACCGGGTGTCGGCGGGCCGCCGCCGCGCTCCCGCGCCCGTACGGCACCATGGCCCCATGGCACAGACGTACGACCACCCCGGGGAGCGGGCGACGCCCGACCCGGTCCGCCTCCTGGCGATCCGCGACACCCCGCTCTCCGTGGACGAGGTCCTCACGGCCGTGGGCGACGCCTCGGCGGGCGGTACCGCGCTGTTCGCGGGCACCGTGCGCGACCACGACGGGGGCACGGGGGTGACCGGGCTCGGCTACTCCTGTCACCCCACGGCCGAGGCCGAGCTCCGCCGGGTCGCGGAGGAGATCGCGGCCGACTTCCCCGTACGGGCGCTCGCCGCGGTCCACCGGGTGGGGGACCTGTCGGTCGGCGATCTGGCCGTGGTCGTCGCCGTCTCCTGCGCGCACCGCGCCGAGGCGTTCGAGGCGTGCCGCCGCCTGATCGACGACCTGAAGCACCGGGTGCCGATCTGGAAGCACCAGACCTTCGCCGACGGCACCGAGGAGTGGGTGGGGGCTTAGTGCCCCGCCGGCCGGGGCGGACCCCGGCCGGCGCGGCGCCAAGCCGGCGGGCTTCGAACCGGCCGCCGGCAGGGACCCTCCCAAACCCGCCGGTGCGCCTCCCGGGCAGCTGTGCCATGGCCGCGCGGGGTGTGCCGCGCCGGTGGCCGGGAACAGTCCCCCGCGGAGCCGGAGCCGAGGAGCGGGCGGTTTCCCGAAGGCGCGGAGTTGCGGAAGGGCACCCCTGCCGGAACGGTTGACTCATCCGGGATCTAGTCTGCTCATAGGCCGTATCTCCGGCGCACTCGAGGATCGGGAGGTCACTGTGGCGGCACTCGCCTGGTTGCTGATTCCGTTCGTCGCCGCGGTCGGGGCGGCCGTGTGGTCCGTGTGGGCCTCGCGCAAACCCAGCGGTTTCGGGGACGCCGACGGGGTCGCCGGATACGAGGCCTTCCGCGCCGCCATGGAACGGCCGCACGGTCGCGGTACGGGGCGGGGGGACGAGGGCGGCCGCGAGGGCCCCGCCGCCGTGTCCCGCACGGCCCCGGACGGACGGGCCCCCGCCGCCGACTGACGCGCGGTTCCCGTACTGTCGTGCCATGCCACGCCGGACCGCGACGATGCTCACCTCGACCCTGCTGCTCATAGCCGTGCTCTGCGCCGCGGTCCTCATCAGGGTGCCGTACGCCGAGATGTCACCCGGCCCCACCGTCAACACGCTCGGTGAGCACGACGGCGAACCGGTGCTGAGCATCGAGGGCAGGAAGACCTACGAGCCGGCCGGGCACCTGAACATGACCACCGTCCGCGTCACCGGCGCCGACTACCGGATGAACCTCGTGGAGGCCGTCTACGGCTGGCTGGCCGAGAACAGCGCCGTCGTCCCGCACGACACCCTCTACCCCGACGACAAGTCGGCCGAGGAGGTGCGCGAGGAGAACGCCGAGGAGTTCACCCAGTCGCTGGAGAGCGCCAAGGTCGCCGCCCTGCGCGAGCTGGACATCCCGGTCGGCGAACGGGTGGTCGTGGCCGCCGTGGTCAAGGGAGGGCCGGCCGAGGACAGGCTGCACGCCGGGGACGTGATCACGGCCGTGGACGGCGAGGCCGTCGAGGAGCCGGGCGACGTCGCCGAGCTGGTGACCGGGCACGAACCCGGCGAGGACGTGGTCTTCACCGTCGTCCCGGCCAAGGCCGCCCGGGCGGCCGAGAAGGCGGGCGAGGAGCCCACCGGCTCCCGGGAGGTCACCGTCACCACCGGGGAGGCCGACGACGGACGGGCCGTCGTCGGGATCCGGGCGGGGCTGGACCACACCTTCCCGTTCGAGATAGACATCGAGCTGGCCGACGTCGGAGGTCCCAGCGCCGGGCTGATGTTCGCCCTCGGCATCGTGGACAAGCTCACCCCCGGGGACCTCACCGGCGGCGAGTTCGTGGCCGGTACGGGCACCATCGACGGCGAGGGACGGGTCGGCCCGATCGGCGGCATAGGGATGAAGACCATCGCCGCCCGGGACAAGGGCGCCGAGTACTTCCTCACCCCCGAGGAGAACTGCGCCGCCGCGGCCCGGGACGTCCCCGAGGGCCTGACGCTGGTGAAGGTCGGCACGATCGACGACGCCATGGGCGCCCTGGAGGACATCCGGGAGGGGGAGACGGCCGGCCTGCCGCGGTGCCCGCCGGAGTACCGGACGTCAGTCGCCGAAGGTGGCCGCCAGCGCCTCGGTGAGCCCGGGCACCAGATCCGGGCCGGTCAGCACCTCGGTCGGCGAGTCCTTCTCGCGCAGCCGCAGCGCGGACTCCCGGGCGCCGTCGCGCAGCACCGCCACGGTCATCCGGACCTCCTGGCGCTCGGGATGCTCGGCCACCCAGCGGGCCAGCCGCTCCTCGGCGCCCTCCTCCTGGAGGTTCTCGGGAACGGACGCCTCCGCCGAGGGCGGCAGCATCAGCCGCTCCACCGTCATCGCGCATCCGGAGACCGCGTCGGGCCAGGCGATGGTGCCGAGGAACTCGTCCAGGGGAATCCCGGCGGGCAGTTCGTCCTGCTCGACCGGGGTGAGAGGGGCCGGAGCGGGGGCCTCGTCGTCCTGCCGCCCCTCACCGTCCAGTCCGAGCTGCTCGGCCAGGGCGGGTTCCTCGGTGCGCAGCCGGTCGGTGTCGACCAGGGCGAACAGTCGGGCGGGCTGGTCCCAGCCCAGGCCCGCGACGTACTCGTCGATCTCGAGCACGGCACGGGTCAGCGGGCTGGCGGCCAGAGGTGTGCCGTCGATTGGAAGGTTGTTCATCCTCATATCGTGCCGCCGAACCCCCCGGGAACGGGAACCGGGTAAAGGTTCAGTAAGTTGCATGGGTGGGGCCCTAGCATTCGGGGCCAGTCCCATCCGCTGCGACTCTCGAGGTGCGCACCTTGGCTTTCCAGATGCCGGACCGGGGCCCGGGCGGGCCCTCAGGACCACGGATCAGTGTCGGCAGGCCCTCCAGGCGCGCCAAGACCCTGCTCATGACGGTGGGCGCGCTGGCCGTGCTGGCCATGCTCTTCGTCATGTTCGCGGGGTTCTGGACCGACTGGCTGTGGTATCGCTCGGTCCGATACACCACCGTCTTCACCACCACCCTGTGGACCAAGATCGGCATGTTCGCCGTCTTCGGTCTGCTGATGGCCGCGGCCGTCGGCCTCAACATCTGGCTGGCCCACCGCCTGCGGCCCCCGCTGAGCGCGATGTCGCTGGAGCAGCAGAGCCTGGACCGTTACCGGATGGGCATCGCCCCGTACAAGAAATGGGTGCTCCTGGGGGTCACCGCGCTGGTGGGCCTGATCGCCGGCGCGTCGGCGGCCGGCCAGTGGCGCACCTGGCTGATGTGGGTGAACGCCGTCCCGTTCGGCACCTCCGACCCGCAGTTCGGCAAGGACGTGGCGTTCTACGCGTTCGACCTGCCCTGGTACCGCTTCCTGCTGAGCTTCGGCTTCGCGGCCGCGGTGCTCTCCCTGCTGGCCGCCGCGCTGGTGCACTACCTCTACGGCGGGCTGCGCCTGACCACCCCGGGCGCCCGCGCGACGTCCCAGGCCACCGGCCACCTGTCGGTGCTGCTCGGTGTCTTCGTGGCGCTCAAGGCGGTGGCCTACTGGCTCGACCGCTACGGCCTGGCGGTGAAGTCCGGCGACTTCAAGGCGACGGACAACTGGACGGGCCTGCGGTACGTCGACGCCAACGCCTACCTCCCGGCGAAGACGATCCTGTTCTTCATCGCCGCCATCTGCGCGGTGCTCTTCTTCGCCACCCTGTGGCGGCGCACCTGGCAGCTTCCGGTGATCGGCTTCGGCCTGATGGTCCTCTCGGCGATCCTGATCGGCGGCCTCTACCCGGCGATCGTGCAGAAGTTCCAGGTCCAGCCGAACGAGCAGGCCAAGGAGGCGCCGTACATCAAGAAGAACATCGACGCCACCCGCGACGCCTACGACATCGACGACTCCGAGGTCTCGGACTACTCGGGGCAGAGCGAGGCGAGCAACGAGGAGCTGCGCGAGGCGGCGGACACCACCGCCAGCATCCGCCTGCTCGACCCCAACGTCGTCTCGCCCAGCTTCCAGCAGCTCCAGCAGGTCCGCAGCTACTACCAGTTCCCCGCCACCCTGGACGTGGACCGGTACGCCACCGAGGACGGCGACGAGCAGGACACCGTCGTCGGTCTGCGCGAGATCAACATCAACGGCATCACCGAGCGCAACTGGATCAACGACCACTTCAAGTACACCCACGGCTTCGGCATGGTGGCCGGCAAGGGCACCGAGGTGGCCTCGACCGGGGCGCCTGCCTTCATCGAGAAGGACCTTCCGCCGGAGGGCGAACTCGCCGAGGACGGCTACGAGCCGCGGGTCTACTACGGCGAGAAGACCACGCAGTACTCCATCGTCGGCGGTCCGCAGCAGGAGCTGGACTACATCGCCGGCAGCGAGGAGAAGACCTACAGCTACAAGGGCGACAGCGGGGTCAGCCTGGGCAACATCGCCAACCGCGCGGCGTACGCGGTGACCTTCAACGAGCCGCAGATCCTCTACTCGGGCGCGATCGGCGAGGGCTCGCGGATCCTGTACAACCGCACGCCCAAGGAGCGCGTCGAGGCGGTGGCCCCCTGGCTGACCATCGACGGCGACCCGTACCCGGCGGTGGTGGGGGACCGGATCCAGTGGATCGTGGACGCCTACACCACGACCAACCAGTACCCCTACTCCTCGCGCACCACCCTGGGCGAGACCACGGCCGACGCGCTGACCGACGGCCAGCGGGCGGTCATCGCCCAGCAGAACCGGGTCAACTACATCCGCAACTCGGTCAAGGCCACGGTGGACGCCTACTCGGGCGAGGTGAGGCTCTACGAGTGGGACGAGCGGGACCCGGTCCTGAAGACCTGGATGAAGGCCTTCCCCGGCACGGTCGAGCCCAAGGGCGAGATCGGCGACGAGCTGATGGACCACTTCCGCTACCCGCAGGACCTGTTCAAGGTCCAGCGCGAGCTGCTGACGCGCTACCACGTCACCAGCGCGAGCCAGTTCTACAGCGGCAGTGAGCGCTGGCAGGTGCCGGACGACCCGACCCAGAAGGGCAACGCGGTCCCGCCGTACTACCTGAGCATGAAGATGCCGGACCAGGAGGAGCAGACCTTCTCCCTGACGACGACCTTCAACCCCAGCGGACGCGAGACGCTCGGCGCGTTCATGGCGGTCAACGCCGACGCCCGAAGTGACGACTACGGGACCATCAGGATCCTGAAGCTGCCGTCCAACACCACGGTCTCCGGCCCGCAGCAGGTGCAGAGCCGGTTCAACTCCGACACCGACATCGCCAACGAGATCAACATCCTCAGGCGCGGTGACTCGGAGGTCGAGTACGGCAACCTGCTCACGGTGCCGCTGGAGGGCGGCCTGCTCTACGTCGAGCCGGTCTACGTCCGCGGCGCGGGCACCAACTACCCGCTGCTGCGCAAGGTGCTGGTGACCTACGGCGAGGAGACCGCCTTCGAGGACACCCTCGGGGAGGCGCTGAACGCCGTCTTCGGGGTCGAGGGCACCGATGAGCCGCCGGCGGAGGAGGAGCCGCCCCCGGGCGAGGAGGAGACCACTCCGCCGCCCGCGGAGGGCTCCGAGGACCCGACGGTCCAGGAGGCGCTCCAGGACGCCCAGGAGGCGTTCGAGGCGGGCCAGGAGGCGCTGGGCAACCAGGACTGGGACGCCTACGGCCAGGCCCAGCAGGATCTGGAGGACGCGCTGGAGCGGGCCGCCGAGGCGCAGGAGTCGGCGGGCGGCGACGGCGGATCCGACGGCAAGAACCCCGGCGACGACAAGTCCGGCAACGACGAGGGACGCAAGGAAGAGTGAATCGGTGGTGAGCGGGCTCCCTTCGCGCCGTGGTAAGGTTGTGTACACAACGGCGCGGGGTGGAGCAGCTCGGTAGCTCGCTGGGCTCATAACCCAGAGGTCGCAGGTTCAAATCCTGTCCCCGCTACTGAAGAAGAAGGACCCGGAGTCACTGACTCCGGGTCCTTCTTCTTGTGCTGGGCATGTGAGAAGAGGGGCGCGTGGTAGCGCTTTGCGTTTGGATGGTAGCTGTATCGGGAAGTCGACAAAACGCTGAAGTGACTTCCTTGGCGGCGGTATACCAGATGTAAGCGGGTTGCGGGTGGTGCGACGATGGGCCTCATGGGGGACAAGGCGAGAGATGAGGTCATGGGGGGCGGGGTGAGCCGCGCGGACATCCGCGACCACCGCGACACGGACGCCATCAGCGCGCTCGGCGCCCGGCTGCTGCGCCGCGGCGACCTGGAGGGGGCCGAGCCGTATCTGCGCGCCGCCACCGCCGCCGGCGACCGCGCCGCCGCGAACAACCTGGGAGTCCTGCTCCACCAGCTGGGCCAGGCCGAGGAGGCCGCCGGCTGGTGGCGGGTCGCGGCCGTCGCCGGTTCGGCGGCCGCCGCCCACTCCCTGGGCCGCCACCACCGCGAGCGCGGCGACGAGACGGCCGCCGAGTACTGGCTGCGGCAGTCCGCCGAGTCCGGCCACCCCCTCGGCGCGTACGCCCTCGCCGACCTGCTGGAGCAGCGGGGCGAGGACGGGGCCGAGGAGTGGTTCCGGGCGGCCGCCGAGCGCGGCCACCGCGAGGCGTCCTACCGCATCGCGCGGATCCTGGCACGCCGTCAGGAGGGGGGCGCCGAGGCCGAGCAGTGGTACCGCCAGGCCGCGGCGCGCGGCCACCGGCGTGCCGCCCTGCGGCTGGGCACGCTCCTGGAGGAGCGCGGCGAACTGCAGGAGGCGGCCCGCTGGTATCTGACGGCGGCCAAGGAGGGGGAGGCGCGAGCCGCGCGCGCCCTGGGCTTCCTGCTGCGCGACGCGGGCGACACCGACAGCGCCGCCGAGTGGTGGCGCCGCGCGGCCCAGGACGGCGACGGCAGCGCGGCCAACGCCCTGGGCGCGCTGCACGCCGAGCGGGGCGAGCGGCAGACCGCGGAGCGCTGGTACCGCGCCGCGCTGGAGGCGGGCGACATCAACGGCGCCTTCAACCTCGCGCTGCTGTGCGCCGCCGAGGGCCGCACCGCCCAGGCCGAGCAGTGGTACCGGCGTGCCGCCTACGCCGGGCACCGCGAGGCCGCCAACGCGCTGGCCGTACTGCTGCTCCAGCGCGGCGACGCGGCGGGGGCGGAGCCGTGGTTCTCCAAGGCCGCCGAGGCCGGCAGCGTGGACGCCGCGTTCAACCTCGGCATCCTGCACGCGGGCCGGGGCGAGGAGGAGGCCGCCCGGCGGTGGTACGAGCAGGCGGCCGCGGCCGGTCACACCGAGGCGGCGCTCCAGGTGGGCATCGCGCTGCTGCGCGAGGGCGACGCCCACACCGCCGAGCGGCATCTGCGCCGCGCGGCCGGCGGCGGCAGCGTGGAGGGCGCCTTCCGGCTGGCGGCGCTGCTGGAGCGCCAGGCCCCGACGGCCGACGCCCTGGACGCGCACGGCCCGCCGGCCGAGTACGAGGAGTGGTACGAGCGGGCAGCCGAGCAGGGGCACCGGCGGGCGCAGGTCCGGCTGGGCATGTGCGCGGCGGCGCGCGGCGACGTGGTCCGGGCCGCGCACTGGTACCGGGTCGCGGCGGAGGCCGGCAGCAGCAACGGCGCCTTCAACCTCGGCCTGCTGCTGGCGCGCGAGGGCAGCGAGCCGGAGGCCGCCCTGTGGTGGACGCGTGCGGCCGAGGCGGGCCACGGCCGGGCCGCTCTGCGCCTGGCGCTGCTGAACGCCCGGCGCGGTGAACTGGCCGCCGGGCGCCACTGGTGCGCCCGGGCGGTCGAGCTGGGTCCGCCGGAGGTCGCCGAGCGCGCCGCGCGGCTGAGCGAGGCACTCCACGAGGAGCTGACGGCCTGAGACGGGGTGCCCCGCCCGCGGGGCACCCCGCGTTTGCACTGATCGCCGCGGTGGGTTAAGGTTGTGAACACAACGACGCGGGGTGGAGCAGCTCGGTAGCTCGCTGGGCTCATAACCCAGAGGTCGCAGGTTCAAATCCTGTCCCCGCTACTGATGGGCCGGAGCCCGGATCCGAATGAAGGATCCGGGCTCCGGCCGTTTTCGTGTGTTCGCCGTGCCGGTGCCGTGTGTCCGTACGGGGGCGCGGTCCGCGGTCCCGGAGGAGATCCGGAGGGGATCAGGCGGAGGCGCAGGAGGGGCACAGCCCCCGGTAGGTGACCGTCGCCTCGTCGAGGGTGAACCCGTAGCGCTCGCCCTCGGGGAGCAGGGCCAGCGGGTCGCCGGAGGGGCGGACGTCGCGGATCACGCCGCACCGCGAGCACACCAGATGCTGGTGGGAGTGGTGTGCGTTCGGGTCGTACCGCTTGGCGCGGCCGTCCGTGCTGACCTCGATCACCTCGCCGATCGAGACCAGTTCGCCGAGGGTGTTGTAGACGGTGGCGCGGGAGATCTCCGGCAGCTTCTCGGTCGCGCGCGCGTGCACCTCGTCGGCGGTGTAGTGAACATGCTCACCATCGAGGACCTCGGCGACCACTCGCCGCTGGGCGGTCAGCCGCCAGCCGCGATCCCGGAGACGTTGTAGCAGGTCACTCATGTTTCCACCTTAGCAGCGCGCGTCCATGCCCGGATCGTGTACGGTCTTCATCGTCTTCTTGACTTAGACATTGTCCAATGTAGGATCGCGTTCGGCTCAAGCCAAGGGGACAGGACAGATTCAGGAGGCGCATGTGACTGCCCAGATCGAGAACACCGGGCCGCTGACCACGGAGGCCGGTGCTCCCGTCGCGGACAACCAGAACAGCGAGACCGCCGGTTCGGGCGGCCCGGTCCTGGTCCAGGACCAGCTCCTGCTGGAGAAGCTCGCCCACTTCAACCGCGAGCGCATCCCCGAGCGGGTCGTCCACGCCCGCGGCGCGGGCGCCTACGGCACCTTCACCGTCACCGCCGACGTGACGAAGTACACCCGGGCGAAGTTCCTCTCCGAGATCGGCAAGGAGACCGAGGTCTTCCTGCGCTTCTCGACGGTCGCAGGCAACCTGGGCGCGGCCGACGCGGTGCGCGACCCGCGCGGCTTCGCGCTGAAGTTCTACACCGAGGAGGGCAACTACGACCTCGTCGGCAACAACACCCCGGTGTTCTTCATCAAGGACGCCATCAAGTTCCCCGACTTCATCCACACCCAGAAGCGTGACCCGTACACCGGCTCCCAGGAAGCCGACAACGTCTGGGACTTCTGGAGCCTGAGCCCGGAGTCCACCCATCAGGTGACCTGGCTCTTCGGCGACCGCGGCATCCCGGCCTCGTACCGCCACATGGACGGTTTCGGCTCGCACACCTTCCAGTGGAACAACGAGGCGGGCGAGGTCTTCTGGGTCAAGTACCACTTCAAGACCGACCAGGGCATCAAGTGCCTCACCCAGGACGAGGCCGACCTCCTGGCGGGCAAGGACCCCGACAGCCACCAGCGCGACCTGCGCGAGTCCATCGAGCGCGGCGACTTCCCGAGCTGGACCGTCGGCGTCCAGATCATGCCGGCGGCCGAGGCGGCCAACTACCGCTTCAACCCGTTCGACCTGACCAAGGTCTGGCCGCACGCGGACTACCCGGTCATCGAGATCGGCAAGCTGGAGCTGAACCGCAACCCGCAGAACATCTTCGCCGAGGTCGAGCAGTCGATCTTCTCCCCGCACCACTTCGTGCCGGGTATCGGCCCCTCCCCGGACAAGATGCTCCAGGGCCGGCTGTTCGCCTACGGCGACGCGCACCGCTACCGGGTGGGCATCAACGCCGACCACCTGCCGGTGAACCGCCCGCACGCCACCGAGGCCCGCAGCCACGGCCGCGACGGCTTCATGTACGACGGCCGCCACGGCGGGGCGAAGAACTACGAGCCCAACAGCTTCGGCGGCCCCAACGAGACCGGCCGCGCGCTGTGGCAGCCGGTCCCGGTCGCCGGGACCACCGGTGACATCCCCGCGCCCTCGCACGCCGAGGACAACGACTTCGTCCAGGCGGGCAACCTCTACCGCCTGATGTCGGAGGAGGAGAAGGGGCGCCTGATCGACAACCTGGCCGGCTTCATCTCGAAGGTCTCGCGCGACGACATCGTCAAGCGGGCCATCGAGAACTTCCGCCAGGCCGACGAGGACTACGGCAGGAGGCTGGAGGCCGCGGTCAAGGCCCTGCGCGGCTGACCCACCGGCTCCTCGCCGTACGAACCCGGAGGGACCGGACGCCAGTGGGCTCCGGTCCCTCCGGTGTGCTCCGGGACGTCTTCCCCGGCGCGTCCCCGGGCGCCCTCAGGCGGCCACCGTGTCGGCGGGTGCGTCCCGGCGCGCCGAGGACCAGCAGCGGACGATGTCGCGCACCGACACCACCCCCACCGGCTCCCGGTCGTCGAGCACGATCAGATGGCGGAACCCGCCGCGGGTCATGGCCCGCGCGGCGTCCTCCAGGGTCCAGCCGGGGGCGGCGAAGACCACGTCGGTGGTGGTGTGCAGGTGCGCGGGCTCCCGGTCGGGGTCCTGCCCGGCCCCCACGGAGTTGAGGATGTCGCGCTCGGTGAGGATGCCGACGCCGCCGGCGTCCGGGTCGAGGACGACGGCCGCGCCGACCCGCCGGGCGGACATCAGCCGGGCGGCCTGACGGAGGGTGTGGGCGGGGCCGATGGTGAGAACCACTGTGCTCATGGCATCACGGACGAGGGTGGTCATGACGGTTGTGCCACCTCCTTGGTGAACCCCCGTGCTGGAGAAGGGATTCACAAGCTCACAAGCGGGCGGATTCTCATGTTCACATGCCGCCGGAGCCGCAACAAGAGGCGTGCGAGGGCGAACTGACCGGGATTCAGCGGCGCGCTCAGTCGCCGACGTAGGCGAGCAGGTCCTCGTGGAGCAGTCCGTTGGAAGCCGCCGCGTTCCCGCTGTGCGGACCCTCGCGCCCGTCCAGACCGGTGAAGGTGCCGCCCGCCTCCTGCACGACGATCGCGTTCGCCGCCATGTCCCACAGCGACAGCTCCGGCTCCGCGCACATGTCCACCGACCCCTCGGCGACCATCATGTACGGCCAGAAGTCGCCGTAGCCGCGGGTGCGCCAGCAGTCCCGGGTCAGGTCGAGGAAGCCGCCCAGCTTGCCGCGCTCCTCCCAGCCGCCGAGCGAGGAGAACGCGAACGAGGCGTCCTGCACCCGGGCCACCCGCGAGACCGACAGCCGGGTCGCCGACGTCAGACTGCGGCCGGTGTACGCGCCGGCGCCCAGCGCCGCCCACCAGCGCCGGTTCAGGGCCGGGGCCGACACCACGCCGACCACCGGCCGGTCGCCCTCCTCGGTCCGCTCCATCAGCGCGATCAGGGTGGCCCACACCGGGACGCCGCGCACGTAGTTCTTGGTGCCGTCGATGGGGTCGACGACCCAGCGGCGCGGCCCGCGCCCCTCGCTGCCGAACTCCTCGCCCAGCACCGCGTCGCGCGGCCGCGCCCGCTGCAGGGAGGTGCGGATCAGCTCCTCGGCCGCCTTGTCGGCCTCGCTCACCGGCGTCATGTCGGGTTTGGTCTCGACCTTGAGGTCGAGGGCCTTGAACCGCTCCATCGTCGTGGCGTCGGCGGTGTCGGCCAGCACATGGGCGAGACGCAGGTCATCGTGGTAGTCGGGCATGGACGAACAGTATCCAGCGGCGCGGGAGGCCAGCCACAGGGGAGTGGCCAACCGGGTGTGCGGGCGTACACCCGCGGTGGTGAGGCGGTGCGAGGCGTCTTGACACCCTCCGCAACGGTGCCGATGCTGTGCGCGACCCGCCGTGTCCGGGGAGGCGCTGATGACCTCGGTGATGCCCTGCGCCGGTGACTTCGCCGGAGACCCGACCGGAGATTCCTCCGGGGAGCCCGCCGGGGAGTCCACCGGCCGCGCCCCGGAGTCCGCAGCGCCGCCCACGGCGCGCCAGGCACTGCTGCGCGCCGCCCGCGCGGCCCTGACGGACAGACCGTGGCCCCGGATCCGCATGGTCGAGGTCGCCGCGGCGGCCGGCTTCTCCCGCCAGACCCTCTACAGCGAGTTCGGCTCCAAGGACGGGCTCGGCACGGCCCTGGTGGCCCGTGAGCTGGAGGTCCTCCTCGAGAGCACCGCCCGCGCCGCGCAGCGGGCGGCCCGGCCGGCTTCCCGCACGGCCTCCGGCCCGGCCGCCGATCCCGTCGCGGGCTGTGCCGCGGCCGCCGTCTCGGTGGTGCGCGCCGCCTTCCGCGACCCGCTGGTGCGCGCCGCGCTCACCGGCTGCTGGGAGTCCCGGCTGCCGCCGCCCGGGCCGGAGGCGGGCCGGGCTGCGGCCGGGCTGCGGGACCGCACCGCCGCCGCGCTGGTGTCCGCGGGGGCCGCCGGCGGCACGACCGGACCCGCCGCGCTGCGCCACGCCTGCGAGGTGGGCCTGCGGCTGGCACTGTCCTACGTCGTCGCGCCCTGCGACGGCCCGCCCGAGGCGACCGAGGAGGCCGCGGGGGCCCACGTCACCCAGGTGCTGCGGGCGCTGCTCCACTGATCCCCGGGGGGCAGACCCGGGGGCGGACGGCGTACCGCGGTCAGTCGCCCTCCCGGCGTTCCCGCGTGGCGAGCAGACGGCGCAGGGAGAACAGCCGGGCCGGGTCCGCGTGGCCGTCGGCGACCCAGGAGTCCAGCGCGCAGTCCGGCTCGTCGTGGCCGCAGGCGCGCGGACAGCCCTCCGTGCCCGGCTCCAGGTCCGGGAAGGCGTGGATCACCCGGGACGGATCGATGTGGTTCAGGCCGAAGGACCGCACACCGGGGGTGTCGACCACCCAGCCGCCCTCCGGCACCGGCGGGAAGGAGACCTCGCCGGGCAGCGGCAGGGCCAGGGCCGAGGTCGTGGTGTGGCGGCCGCGCCCGGTGACCGCGTTGACATGGCCCGTCGCCCGCCTGCGGTCGGGCGGGACGAGCGCGTTGACCAAAGTGGTCTTGCCGACCCCGGAATGGCCCACGAAGGCGGTGGTCCGGCCCCACAGGAACTCGCGCACCCGGTCGGCGGCAGCGCCGTCGGCCAGCTCCCCGCGGTCGGTCACCACATGCCGGACTCCCAGCGGGGCGTACGTCTCCAGCAGTGTGTCGGGCGGCGCCAGATCCGACTTGGTGAGGACCAGCAGCGGCTCCAGGCCCGCGTCGTAGGCGGCCACCAGGCAGCGGTCGATCAGCCGGGGGCGGGGCTCGGGGTCGGCCAGGGCGGTGACGATGGCGAGCTGGTCGGCGTTGGCGACGACTACCCGTTCGTAGGGGTCGTTGTCGTCGGCGGTGCGCCGCAGCACCGAGGAACGCTCCTCGACCCGCACGATCCGCGCCAGGGTGTCCCTGGCCCCCGACAGATCGCCGACGACCGCCACCCGGTCGCCGACCACGACGCCCTTGCGGCCCAGCTCGCGGGCCTTCATGGCCGTGATGGTGCGGTCGTCCACCAGGCAGGTGATCCGGCCCCGGTCGACGGTCAGGACGAAACCGGAGGCGGCGTCCTCGTGCTTGGGCCGGATGCTGGTGCGCGGGCGGCTGCCCCGGCGGCCAGGGCGGATCCGGATGTCGTCCTCGTCTGTGTGCTTGCCGTAGCGGCGCATGGCCGGTTCCGCCTCTTACCCTCTGTCCCCGTCCCCGCCCCCTGCGAGCATGGCGCTCCACAGCTCGGGGAAGTCGGGCAGGGTCTTGGCGGTCGTCGCGACGTTCTCCACCTCCACACCCTCGACGACCAGGCCGAGCACCGCGCCCGCCGTGGCCAGCCGGTGGTCCTCGTAGGTGTGGAAGGTCCCGCCGCGCAGCGGGCGCGGGCGGATGACCAGCCCGTCACCGGTCTCGGTGACGTCGCCGCCGAGGCCGTTGATCTCCTTGGTGAGGGCGGCCAGCCGGTCGGTCTCGTGCAGCCGCAGGTGCGCCACGCCGCGCAGCCGCGACTCGGAGTCGGCCAGCGCCGCGACCGCCGCGATGCCGGGGGTCAGCTCGCCCACCTCACTCAGGTCCACGTCGATGCCGTGGATCCGGCCGGTGCCGGTGAGGGTCAGGCCGCGCTCGTCCAGCTCGCAGCGCCCGCCCATCTCGGTGAAGATCTCGCGCAGCGCGTCACCGGGCTGGGTGGTGTGCGCCGGCCAGTCCGGGACGGTCACCCGGCCGCCGGTGACCAGCGCGGCGGCGAGGAAGGGCTGGGCGTTGGACAGATCGGGCTCGACGACCAGATCGCGGCCGAGCAGCGCGCCGGCCGTGACCCGCCAGACGTTCGGCTCGCCCCCGGACTCGGGGGTGTCCACCTGGGCGCCCGCGGCGCGCAGCATCTCCACCGTCATCCGGATGTGCGGCATGGACGGCAGCGGGCCGCCGGTGTGGCGGACCTCCACGCCCTGGTTGAAGCGGGCGCCGGACAGCAGCAGGGCGCTGACGAACTGGGAGGACGAGGAGGCGTCGATCTCCACCGCGCCGCCGGTCAGGGAGCCGCCGCCGTGCACGGTCAGCGGCAGCGCGCCTCGCCCGCCGTCGTCGACCCGGGCGCCCAGCGCGCGCAGCGCGTCGATCACACCGTGGAGGGGGCGCTCGTGGGAGCGCTTGTCGCCGTCGAAGTGGACCGGGCCGTCGGCCAGGGCGGCCACCGGAGGCAGGAAGCGCATCACGGTGCCGGCGTTGCCGACGTCCACGCTCGCGGGACCGTGCAGCCCCGCGGGGATGACCCGCCAGGCCTCGCCGCCGGCCCCGGGGCCGGCGGCGCCGTCCGCGACGGGCGCGGAGTTGGAGGACACCGTCTCCTCGATGCCCACCCCCATGGCGCGCAGCCCCTCGGCCATCAGCAGGGTGTCGCGCGACCGCAGCGGGCGGCGCAGCCAGCCGGGCTCGGAGGCGAGGGCGGCGAGCACCAGACCGCGGTTGGTGACCGACTTCGATCCGGGCACGGTGACGGTCGCATCGACGGCGCCGGACGCGAGCGGCGCGGGCCAGAGGGCGGTGTGGTCGGTCATGGGGCCAACTTTAGTGGCTTCGGCGGGACGGGAGTCCTGGCCGGACACGGGGAGAGCACGGACGCGTGCGGCCGTGCCGCGCACCGTTGCGCGGGGTCGGGCGCCGCCCGGGCGAGCCGGGCCGGGCGGGAAGACTCCGGAACCCGGGGCGGGCGCCCGCGGCGGGCTCGTCAGAGCCCCAGCAGCCACCGTCCGCCGCCGGTCAGCGAGCACAGCGCGACGGCGTGGAAGAGCAGCAGCCACAGCGGCGCGGGCGCGTTCGTCAGCCGCGCGAGCTGGTCGGCGTCCGAGTCGGGCGCCTCGCCCCGGCGCCGCTTGCCCTGGAGCTCGAAGACGGGCCGCACGCCGCCCAGCAGCAGGAACCACACCACCCCGTACGCGAACGCCGCCTGCACCTCGGTTCCGGCGAACCACGACACCAGGAAGAACGCCCCGCCGGTGAGGACGACGCTGAGCACTCCGTAGGCGTTGCGCACCATCACCAGCATCGCCAGCAGCAGTGCGGTGGCCCCCCACAGCAGCGCGGTGACGTGCCCGGCGGCCAGCAGCCACGCTCCCGCCAGGCCGAGCAGCGACGGCGCGGTGTATCCGGCGGCGGCCGTCAGCACCATTCCGATCCCGTTCGGCCGCCCCCGGGAGACGGTCAGCCCGGAGGTGTCCGAGTGCAGGCGTATGCCCTCCAGCCGCCGCCCGGTCAGCAGCGCCACGATCCCGTGCCCGCCCTCGTGGGCGATGGTCACAGCGTTCCGCGCCACCCGCCACGGCCCCCGTGCGGCGACGACGGCCAGGGCCACCAGGCCGGTGACCGCCACGACCGCGAACGACGGGTCGGGCTGCGTCCCGACGACGCGGTCCCAGACCTCGGCGATGCCGTCCGTGTCCATGTTCATGTTCGGCCGCCCCCTCTTCTTCCCCGCGGTCCGTTCCGCCGCCCCGCGTGCCGTGCTCGTCCGGCCGCGAAGCGGTGCTCCGCAGTCTGTCACGGCCCCCGCGCGGCGCCCGTACGGCCGTTCGCCGTGCCGTCGGCCGCACGGGCGTGGCAGGGTGGCGTACATGTGCGGACGGTATGCGGCGAGCCGATCGGCCGGTGAACTGGCCGGGCTCTTCGGAGTGGAGAAGCGGGACCCGGCCGAGGAGCTGGCGCCCGACTGGAACGTGGCCCCGACCAAGCAGGTGTACGCGGTGCTGGACCGGCCGCTGAAGGACAGCGGCGATCCGCGTCCCGTGCGCCAGCTCAGGACGCTGCGCTGGGGGCTGGTGCCCTCCTGGGCGAAGTCCCCGGACGTGGGCGTGAAGATGATCAACGCACGGGCCGAGACGGTGCACGAGAAGCCCTCCTACCGCCGCCCCTTCACCGCCCGGCGCTGTCTGCTGCCCGCCGACGGGTACTACGAGTGGGTCACCGGGGCGGCCGAGCGGCAGGAGGAGGAGAAGGGCAGGCGGAAGCGGCCGCGCAAGCAGCCGTACTTCGTGACCCCCGCCGACGGCTCGGTGATGGCGATGGCCGGGCTCTACGAGTTCTGGCGGGACAGGACGCTGCCGGAGGACCACCCCCAAGCCTGGTGGACCACCTGCACGGTGATCACCACCGAGGCGCAGAGCGAGCCGTTCGCGGGCGCGGGCGGGGACGGGCCGCGCTCCCTGGCCGACATCCACCCCAGGATGCCGCTGGTGCTCCCCCCCGACCGCTGGGACGCCTGGCTGGACCCGGCCCGCACCGACGCCGAGGACGTGCGCGGGCTGCTGGTCCCGCCGCCGGCCGGGGCCATGCGGGCCTATCCGGTGCGCGGCGAGGTCAGCAACGTGCGCAACAACGGGCCCGAGCTGCTGGAGGAGCTTGACGCGCCCGAGGCCGGAACGCTGTTCTGATCCGGTGAGCACCGACAGCACCGACAGCACCGACAGCACCGGTACCGCGGGCACGGACACCACCGAGGAGGTCGCCACCCCGGCCGGTCCGGCCCGGATCACCTGGCGGCGCGCCGCCGGGCCGCGGCTGCTCCTCGCGCTCGGGCACGGCGCCGGCGGCGGCGTCGAGGCACGGGACCTGCGGGCTCTGGCGGACGCGCTGCCCGCGCACGGCGTATCGGTCGCCCTGGTCGAACAGCCCTGGCGGGTGGCGGGAAGGAAACTGGCGCCCGCGCCCGGGAGGCTGGACGAGGGGTGGCGGGCGGTGTGGCCCGTCCTGGAGAGGGAAGGGCTGCCGGTCGTCTCCGGGGGGCGCAGCGCCGGAGCGCGCGTGGCATGCCGGACCGCCGCCGGACTCGGTGCGCGCGCCGTGCTCGCGCTCGCCTTCCCCCTGCATCCCCCGGGGAAGCCGGAGCGGTCCAGGGCCGGGGAGCTGCTGGACGCCGGGGTGCCGACCCTGGTCGTCCAGGGCGGGCGCGATCCCTTCGGACGGCCCGGTGAGTTCCCCGAGGGCACGGAGGTCGTCGAGGTGCCCGGGGGCGACCACGGCTTCGCCGTGCCGAGGAGGGCGGCACTCGGCCAGGAGGAGGCGCTCGCGGTGATCACCGGCGCGGTGCGCCAGTGGCTGGCGCGGGAATGATCCCCCGCCCGCGCGTGTTGTCCTGCTGCAGGACACGTACGGACCGAACACGCGCGAGGAGAGGGAGTCCACCCGACATGGGTTCGATCGCATGCCCGTCCCGCCCTGTGGGTACCCGTGCCACAGCCGCCCAGGTGGACTGGGCGACACTGAGGCTCGCCGGACCCGTCGGGGACATCCCCTTCCAGACGGCGGAGGGGACGGACCGTCGTCTATTCTCCGGTTCGAATGGGTCCGGCAACGGACTCGAAGCCGCATCGGAGGAGGTGGGTCCGGTCGCCGCGACCGACGACGCCGCGCCCAGGGAGCCCGTGGAGACGGACGCCGAACGGAACGCCCGCTTCGAACGGGACGCCCTCGCCTTCCTGGACCAGATGTACTCCGCCGCGCTGCGCATGACGCGCAACCCCGCGGACGCGGAGGATCTGGTGCAGGAGACGTACGCGAAGGCGTATGCGTCCTTCCACCAGTTCCGCGAGGGCACCAACCTCAAGGCGTGGCTG
Organism: Streptomyces sp. SS8; assembly: GCF_054072955.1. NCBI lineage: Bacteria > Bacillati > Actinomycetota > Actinomycetes > Kitasatosporales > Streptomycetaceae > Streptomyces > Streptomyces sp. SS8. The sequence goes on along the minus strand of NZ_JBSVCZ010000006.1, from coordinate 167,895 downwards.
TACCGCATCCTCACCAACACCTTCATCAACTCGTACCGCAAGAAGCAGCGCGAACCGCAGCGCAGCGCGGCCGAGGAGATCGAGGACTGGCAGCTCGCGCGCGCCGAGTCGCACATGTCGACCGGTCTGCGCTCTGCCGAGTCGCAGGCGCTGGACCGGCTGCCCGACTCGGACGTGAAGGAGGCGCTCCAGGCCATCCCCGAGGAGTTCCGGATCGCGGTCTACCTCGCGGACGTCGAGGGGTTTGCGTACAAGGAGATCGCGGACATCATGGGGACGCCCATCGGCACGGTGATGTCCCGCCTGCACCGCGGCCGCAGGCAGTTGCGCGGCATGCTGGAGGACTACGCCCGCGAGCGCGGGCTGGTCCCGGCGGGCGCGAACGGCGCCGCCGCCCCCGAGGAGTCGCACGACCGGAAAGGCTCGGGCTCATGAGTTGCGGAGAGCCGCACGAGACGGACTGCGCCGAGGTCCTGGACCACCTGTACGAGTACCTGGACCGAGAGATGCCCGACGGCGATCTGACGAAGTTCAGGGAGCACTTCGAGGAGTGCTCGCCGTGCCTGGAGAAGTACGGCCTGGAACAGGCCGTGAAGAAGCTGGTCAAGCGGTGTTGCGGCCACGACGAGGTGCCCGGCGACCTGCGCTCCAAGGTGATGGGCCGCATCGAGGTGATCCGCGCCGGGCAGGCCGTGCCCGAGCAGCCCGTGGTGGAGCCCGCGGCGGGCCGGCCGGAGCAGTCCCGCACCGCTCCTCTGGGGAGCCCGGGCGAGGCCGGCTGGGAACGGCCCTGACGGTCGCGGGTGCGCAGCCCGCACCCGCCTCCCGCACCGCGCCGGCTCCCGTGCCGTGTCCCGCAAGCCCGTTGTCCCGGCCGTGAGTTCCGGCGCGGGCATCCCCGCGCACGCTGTGCGCCGCGTCACCCGCACCCGCACCGCATCACCCGAACGTGTTAACCCGCTCGGCTTCCGCCCGGCTGTGACGCGGGCGTTCGACGGTCCCCCCGTGCCGCCGCGCCGGGCGTGCACCCGCGCCCCGGACCGCTCGGTACCCCGACGACCGACGGGTAATGAGCGCGCACCCGGGTGGGCATGGTTGGATGCGAACCGGGAACCGCGGCTGGGAGAAGATCGCGGCACGGACACCGCGGCGGGGACCGCGAGAAGACGGCCGCGAGGACGGTCGGGAGCAGCAGGCGGGAGTCAGGCGGGAACATCGTGAGGATCTTCGGCAAGGCAAGGCACCGGCCCTCCGCCGACTGGCGGATGGCCACCGACCGCGCGTTCACGCTCATCGGCGACGGGCGCTACGAGGACGCCGGCACGCTGCTGACCCGTGCCGCCGATCTGGAGCCGTGGCTGTCGGAGTCCTGGTTCAACCTCGCGCTGCTGCACAAGTTCCGGCACGACTGGGAGCAGGCGCGCGCGGCCGGGCTGCGCGCCGTCGCGCTCCTGGACAGGTCGGCCGGGGCGCCCGACTGGTGGAACGTGGGCATCGCGGCCACCGCGCTGCAGGACTGGGCCCTGGCCCGGCGCGCCTGGCAGGCGTACGGCCTGCGGGTGCCGGAGACGGCGGCCGCCGGTGACGACGCCCGTACCGGCCCGCCGGCCGGCATGGAACTGGGCAGCGCCGCGGTGCGCCTGTCGCCGGAGGGCGAGGCCGAGGTGGTGTGGGGGCGGCGGCTGGACCCGGCCCGCATCGAGGTGCAGAACATCCCGCTGCCGTCGTCCGGGCGCCGCTGGGGCGAGGTGGTGCTGCACGACGGCGTGCCGCACGGCGAGCGGACCACGGCCGCGGGCCACACCTATCCGGTCTTCGACGAGATAGAACTCTGGGCGCCCTCGCCGGTGCCCACCTGGGTGGTGCTGCTGGAGGCGGCGACCGAGGCCGACCGGGACGCGCTGGAGCTGCTGGCGGCGGACGCGGGCTTCGCGGCCGAGGACTGGTCCTCGTCGGTGCGGCTGCTGTGCCGCTCCTGCTCGGAGAGCCGGATGCCCAGCGACGAGGGCGAGGGCGCCCCCCGGCACGATCCGCACGACCACAGCGTGCCCGGGCACCCGGGGCCGCTGGGACACATGACGTCGGGGGAGCTGTGGGTGCCCGAGCGCGAGTGCGGGTTGGCGGCCCCTGCCTCCCTGGTACGGGGGCTGCTGGACGGCTGGGTCGCCGACAGCCCGGACACCCGTGAGTGGCGGGACCTGGAAGAGGTCTGCTGACACCGGACGGCCGCGCACGGAGCCGGGGGTCTGCCCGTACTCTGTACGGGTCGTGGTGGAGCACCGAGGAAGGCGTACGGCGAAGATGGCGGAGCACGAGACCGGGCAGCGGGTGGACGACGAGGGGTTCGTCGTCGACACGGAGGACTGCGAGGAGCGCGAGCGGACCCACCGCGAGCGCGGCACCGCCCGTCCGATCACCGTCGTCGGCAACCCGGTGCTGCACCGGGAGTGCCGGGACGTCACCGAGTTCGACGGGGAACTGGCCAGGCTGGTCGACGACATGTTCGCCAGCCAGCGCGCGGCGGAGGGCGTCGGCCTGGCCGCCAACCAGATCGGCGTCGACCTGAAGGTCTTCGTCTACGACTGCCCGGACGACGAGGGCGTGCGGCACGTCGGCGTCGTCTGCAACCCCGTGCTGGAGGAACTGCCCGCCGAGCGGCGGGTGCTGGACGACTCCAATGAGGGTTGCCTGTCGGTGCCGGGCGCGTACGCCTCGCTCGCGCGCCCGGACTACGCCGTCGTGCGCGGGCAGGACGCCGAGGGCAGGCCGATCACGGTGCGCGGCACCGGGTACTTCGCGCGCTGCCTCCAGCACGAGACGGACCACCTCTACGGCCGCCTCTACATCGACCGCCTCTCCAAGCGCGAACGCAAGGACGTGCTGCGGCAGATGGCCGAGAACACTCCGCGCTACGAGACGGTGCCCAACGACTGAGCGGTGCCGCGGCGTTCACGCGGCGGCCGTGCGGCGCGGGTCCCCGGGCCCGCGGTCCGGTGGTGAACGGTGTATGACGGTGGGCGGGCCTCCAGTGGCCCGCCCATTGGCATTTCCGGAAGCGTGTTGACGCGGGTAGAACTTCTCCGCCACTCTCGGAGTCCCCACTGTTCCAACACGGAGGCACCATGCTCAGAGGCACCGTCCGTCTCATTCTCAGTGTTGTCATGCTCGCGGCAGCAGCCCTGGTCGGCACGGTCACCACAGCGGGCACGGCCCAGGCCGACACCTGCTACACCTGGAACCGCACCCTCTCCCAGGGCATGTCCGGTTCGGACGTCGCCGAACTCCAGGTGCGCGTCTCCGGCTACCCCGGCTACGGCAACGTGCTCGCCATCGACGGCTCCTACGGCCCGGCCACCGCCGCCGCCGTCAAGCGGTTCCAGGCCGCGTACGGCCTGTCGGCCGACGGCGTCGCCGGCCCGCAGACCTTCAGCAAGATCTACGCCCTCCAGGACGCCGACTGCACCCCGGCCCACTTCTCCTACGCCGAGCTGAACCGGTGCAACTCCACCTGGAGCGGCGGCGCGGTGAGCGCGGCCACGGCCAAGCGCAACGCCCTGATCTCCATGTGGAAGCTGGAGGCGATGCGCCACGCCCTGGGTGACGCGCCGATCCGGGTGACCAGCGGCTTCCGCTCCTACTCCTGCAACAGCGCGGTGGGCGGCTCCTCCAACAGCCGCCACCTGTACGGCGACGGCGTCGACCTCGGCGCCGGCTCGCACACCCTGTGCAGGATGGCGCAGCAGGCCCGCTACCACGGCTTCCGGGGCATCCTCGGCCCGGGCTACCCCGGCCACAACGACCACACCCACGTCGACCACCGCTCCAGCCGCTTCTGGTCGGCGCCCACCTGCGGCATCTGACCGCGCCCGTCCCTCCTCAAACGGGGTCCGCCCAAAAGGCGTTCGCCCCCGGAAAGCCCCGCACGGGGCTTTCCGGGGGCACACGTCTGCCGGGGAAGGGGGATCTCAGAAGTCGTCGTCGAAGGAGACCGAGCCCTCGACCGCGACCTGGTAGGCCGAGGCGCGGCGCTCGAAGAAGTTGGTCAGCTCCTGGACGTTCTGCAGCTCCATGAAGGAGAACGGGTTCGACGCGCCGTAGCGGGCGGGGAAGCCCAGCCGGACCAGCCGCTGGTCCGCCACGCACCGCAGGTACTCGCGCATCGACTCGGTGTTCATCCCCGGCAGGCCCTCGCCGCACAGGTCCCGGGCGAACCGCAGCTCGGCCTCGACGGCCTCCTCCAGCATCTCCTCGACCTGCCGCCGCAACTCCTCGTCGAACAGCTCCGGTTCCTCCTGGCGGACGGTGTCCACCACGTCGAAGGCGAACGACATGTGCATCGACTCGTCGCGGAAGACCCAGTTGGTGCCGGTGGCCAGCCCGTGCAGCAGGCCGCGGGAGCGGAACCAGTAGACGTAGGCGAAGGCGCCGTAGAAGAACAGGCCCTCGATGCACGCCGCGAAGCAGATCAGGTTCAGCAGGAAGCGGCGGCGGTCGGACCGGCTCCCAAGGCGCTCGATCGGCTCCACCCCCTCACCTCCTTCGAGGGCGGCCATCCACTTGAAGCAGAACCGCGCCTTCTCCCGGATGGATTCGATGTTCTCCACCGCGGCGAAGGCGGCGGCGCGCTCGTCCGGGTCGGGCAGGTAGGTGTCCAGCAGGGTCAGGTAGAACTGGACGTGCACGGCCTCCTCGAACAGCTGCCGCGACAGGTACAGCCGGGCCTCGGGCGAGTTGATGTGCTTGTACAGCGTCAGCACCAGGTTGTTGGCCACGATCGAGTCGCCGGTGGCGAAGAAGGCGACCAGCCGCCCGATCAGGTGCTGTTCACCCGGGGAGAGCTTCGCCAGGTCGGCCACGTCGGAGTGGAGGTCCACCTCCTCCACCGTCCAGGTGTTCCTGATCGCGTCGCGGTAGCGCTCGTAGAAGGCCGGGTAGCGCATCGGCCGCAGGGTGAGTTCGAAGCCCGGGTCCAGCAGGTTCCGGGAAGCAGGGGTCCGGTCGGTGGTGGTCACTGGCATGCCTCGCAGGACTCGGGGTTCTCCAGGGAGCAGGCGGCGGCACCGGCGGCCGGCGCCCCCCGCTCCACGGAAACGGGTACGGGGGCGCCGGGCGCGGGAGCGGCCGCGGACGCGCCGCCCGCGGCCCGCGCGATACGGGTCGCGGGACGTGAGCGCAGGTAGTACGTGGTCTTCAGACCGCGCTTCCAGGCGTAGGCGTACATCGAGCTGAGCCGGCCGATGGTCGGCGACGCCATGAACAGGTTGAGCGACTGGCCCTGGTCCAGGAACGGGGTGCGGTCCGCGGCCATGTCGATCAGGGCGCGCTGCGGGATCTCCCAGGCCGTGCGGTACAGCTCGCGGACCTCCGCGGGGATCCAGGGCAGACCGGCCACCGAGCCGCTGGACTCGCGCAGCGCCTCGCGGGTGCGCTCGTCCCACAGGCCCAGCCGCTTGAGGTCCGCCACCAGATAGGAGTTCACCTGGAGGAACTCACCGCTGAGCGTCTCGCGTTTGAAGAGGTTGGAGACCTGCGGCTCCACGCATTCGTAGACGCCCGCGATCGAGGCGATCGTCGCGGTCGGCGCGATCGCCAGCAGCAGCGAGTTGCGCAGGCCCGCGGTGGCGAGCCGCTCCCGCAGCGCGGCCCAGCGCTCCGGCCAGGTGATCTCCGCCTGCGGGTAGTGGTCGACGTGGAGCACGCCGCGGGCGGCACGGGTCTCGGACCAGGCCGGGTGCGGGCCGTGGCGCTCGGCGAGACCGGCGGACGCCTCGTAGGCGGCGAGCATGATGCGCTCGGAGATCCGGGTGGACAGCCGCCGGGCCCCGGGGGAGTCGAAGGGCAGGCGCAGCCGGAAGAACACGTCCTGCAGGCCCATCAGCCCCAGACCCACCGGACGCCAGCGGGAGTTGGAGGCCGCGGCCTGCCCGGTCGGGTAGTAGTTGACGTCCACCACCCGGTCGAGGAAGAGCACGGCGGTGCGGACGGTGGCGTCCAGCCGCTCCCAGTCCAGTTCCTCGCCGGGGCGCGGTTCCCCGTCGGCGCCGGCGCGCAGATGGGCCGCGAGGTTGACCGAGCCCAGGTTGCACACGGCCGTCTCACCGTCGTCGGTGACCTCCAGGATCTCGGTGCAGAGGTTGGAGGAGTGGACGACGCGGCCCGGCCCGGCGGTCTGGTTGGCCGTGCGGTTGGCGGTGTCCTTGAACGTCATCCAGCCGTTGCCGGTCTGGGCGAGGGTGCGCATCATCCGGGCGTAGAGCGTACGCGCCGGAACCGTCCGCACCGCCAGTCCGGCCGTCTCCGCCCTGCGGTAGGCGGCGTCGAACTCCTCGCCCCACAGGTCCACCAGTTCGGGGACGTCGGACGGGGAGAACAGCGACCAGTCGGTGTCCGCCCCGACCCGGCGCATGAACTCGTCCGGGATCCAGTTGGCGATGTTGAGGTTGTGGGTGCGGCGGGCCTCCTCGCCGGTGTTGTCGCGCAGTTCGAGGAACTCCTCGATGTCGGCGTGCCAGGTCTCCAGGTAGACGCAGGCCGCGCCCTTGCGCCGGCCGCCCTGGTTGACGGCCGCGACCGAGGCGTCCAGGGTCCGCAGGAACGGCACGATGCCGCCGGAGTGGCCGTTGGTGCCGCGGATCAGCGAACCGCGCGAGCGGATCCGGGAGAAGGACAGCCCGATGCCGCCGGCGTGCTTGGACAGGCGCGCGACCTGATGGTAGCGCTCGTAGAGCGAGTCCAGCTCGTCCCGGGGGGAGTCCAGCAGGTAGCAGGAGGACATCTGGGGGTGCCGGGTGCCGGAGTTGAACAGGGTGGGGGAGGAGGGGAGGTAGGACAGCGTGCTGGTGAGCCGGTACAGCTCGGCGACCTCCTCCAGCGCCCGCTCGGAGGAGTCGGCGGCCAGCCCGCAGGCCACGCGCAGCAGGAAGTACTGCGGGGTCTCGATCACGGCGCGGGTCACCGGGTGGCGCAGCAGATAGCGGGAGTGGAGCGTGCGCAGTCCGAAGTAGCCGAAGCGGTCGTCGGCTCCGCCGGCGAGGGCGTCCTCGGCCAGTGCGTCGAGCCGGCCGGCGTGCTCGGCGACGAAGCCGGCCGTGCGGTCGGCGATCAGCTCCTGTCGGTGGCCGACCGCCACCGACGCGGAGAAGGACACCGCGCCCTGCCCGGCGGCCTCCTGGCGGATCGCCGGAGCGAGCAGCCGCGCCGCCAGCCGCGAGTACTCGGGCTCCTCGGCGATGAGGCCGGCCGCGGCCTCGGTCGCCAGGGAGCGCAGCAGGGCCTCGTCCGCGCCGGGGTGGCGCCCGCGCAGCGCGGCGGCGGCGACCCGCCCGGGGTCGGTGGCGGGCAGATCGGCGGCGAGCTCCGCCAGGGTGCGCAGCAGCGCCGCGCCCGGACGGTCGTCCTCCGGTGCGCGGGCCGGCGCACAGGCCGTGGCGGGCTCCGCTGATGAGATGGTCACTCGGTGCTCTCCCTCGTGGGCCGACGGCCCCGGGGGAGGAGAAGCAGGCGCGTACGGGCACACCCGGCCGGAGGAGGGCGCACCGCTCGCGTCCGCCGGCCCAACCCACGAGGCCCGGACGTGTGAATGAACACCGTCGGCAGGTCCTCGGACTCGCGGCGGACGGCCCTGACCGTGCGAACGACACGGGGGCAGCCCGCCGCACACCGTTGCGGGACAGCTCCGGACTCACACCGGATTCCCCTGCGGCGACAGCGAGATGAGCATACATCTAGTGGTGATCCGGCAAAGCACCCCTAGATGTTGTGTCGGAGGGTTTCCTGGGTGGGTGCGGGACCACGGCCGGGCGGCGTGCGCTCATCTCAGGGCCAGGGCGAAGGTCAGCAGGGGGACGTCCTCGACGGGGCGCCAGTCGCGGTCGGGGGTGCGGACGAACCCCAGCCGCCCGTGGAGGCGGTGGGCAGTGTGCATCATGGGATGGCCGGAGAGCGCCAGCCGCTCCAGGCCCAGTGCGCGGGCCCGGTCCACGCACCCGCGCACCAGGGTCTCGCCCACGCCCCGGACGCGCGCCGAGGGGCGTACCGCCAGCATCCGGAACTCCCCCTCGCCGGGGCGTGCGGTCTCCGCGTACTCGCCGCCGCGCACCGCGAAGGTGACGGTGCCCAGGACCTCGTCGGTGCCGCCGCCCGTAACCCCGTCCAAGGGGCCCGCGGCCACCAGCGGTTCGGCGTGCTCGGCCCGGCGCCGGGCGTCCCGCAGCACGGCCGGGTACGGGTCCTGGGCGCCGAAGTCCAGCAGGCCGTCCCCGAGGTACACCCCGGCCGCCAACTCCCCGGCGGCCTCGAACTCGTGCGGGCGCGCGACCCTGATGGTGATGTCCATGGCGGTCATCACGAGGTATCCCGGCCGTGGTGGTGCAACGGCTTTCCACCGGCGGGGCGCGGGGCGCGGAGGAGGGGCGGCGGGCCGGTGCCGGGCGCGCGCCTCACCGCTCGTCGTCCACCGCGCTCTCTTTTGGCCCCCCGCGTTCCGCGGCCCGCCGCGCAGCCCGGTCGCGCCGCACCAGTACGTACGCGACGCCCGTCAGCGCGGCGGTGAGGGGCACCCAGAGCAGCTGGTACCAGTAGAAGAAGGGGATCCCGGCCAGGGCCGGCTCGGTCCTGGCGTACGAGCCGACCCACAGCATCGCGGCGAAGGGCGCGAGCAGGCAGGCGGCGGTCGCCACCCGCGCCGGTGTGACGACCGGGAGGGGGCCGGGGTTCTTCGGCGGTACGGGCATGGCTTGCGGCTCCGGCCCCGCGCTCACCGCCCCCGGCCGGGGCGCTGGAGGCGGGCGACGAACTTGTAGCGGTCGCCGCGGTAGACCGAGCGCACCCACTCCACCGGCTCGCCCTCGGTGTCGCGCGAGTGCCGGGAGAGCATCAGCATCGGCAGGCCGACGTCCGTGCCCAGCAGGCCCGCCTCGCGCGGGGTGGCCAGGGAGGTCTCGATGGTCTCCTCCGCCTCGGCGAGGTGCACGTCGTACACCTCGGCCAGGGCCGTGTAGAGGGAGGAGTACTTCACCAGGCTGCGGCGCAGGGCCGGGAAGCGCTTCTGCGACAGGTGCGTGGTCTCGATGGCCATCGGCTCGCCGCTGGCCAGCCGCAGCCGCTCGATGCGCAGGACGCGGTCCCCGGAGGGGATGTCGAGCAGCCCGGCGAGCCGGTCGTCGGCGGTGACGTAGCCGATGTCCAGGAGCTGGGAGGTGGGCTCCAGCCCCTGGGCGCGCATGTCCTCGGTGTAGGAGGTGAGCTGGAGCGCCTGGGCGACCTTGGGCTTGGCCACGAAGGTGCCCTTGCCCTGGATGCGCTCCAGCCGCCCCTCGACGACCAGTTCCTGGAGCGCCTGGCGCACGGTGGTGCGGGAGGTGTCGAACTCGCCGGCGAGCGTGCGCTCCGGAGGGACCGGGGTGCCCGGGGGCATCGTCTCGGTCATCTCCAGCAGATGCCGCTTGAGCCGGTAGTACTTGGGCACGCGCGCGGTGCGTCCGGCGGCGGCGCCTCCGGCGGAGCGGGCGCCGGCAGCGGTGTTCGTGGCCCCGTCGCTGTCCATCGCGCGCCTTCCCGACTCGTGTCGTGACTTCTCCAGTGCCGTCACCGGCTTCCTCCGTACGTAGCGGATCACATCGTGGCACGGCCGCCGTCCCCGGGGGCGTCCCGGCTCAGATGTCGGTCCGGTAACGGATGCGACCGCGAGCTTTATACACCGTTGACAGCGATATAGGTCTAGGCCAAGCTGCGGGCACTGGTCTAAACCACTACAGGCCAGCCCAGCCCCACGGGCCGTACTCGTCGCATGTCGACGCACCCCGGCGCCCGCCACGCACGGTACGGCAGAAGCGGCCATCCGGCGGGAGCGGAGATCTCGGACGGCGGGCGGGGGGACTTCTGGCATCCCGAAGGAGAAGCACGTGAAGCACAAGCTCGTAGCGGCGATCGGTGCCGCGGCGATGATGACCGGCCTCGTCGCCTGCGGCGGGGAGGGTGGGGACAACTCCTCCAAGGCCCCCCGGGAGCGCGACGAGACGCTCACCGTCTGGCTGATGAACGACGCCCAGAGCACCTGGCCCGAGCTGGTCAAGGACGTCAACGCCCAGTTCAAGAAGAAGTACCCGAAGGTCAAGGTCAAGGTCCAGTACCAGCAGTGGGGCGACAAGGCCAAGAAGCTGGACGCGGCGCTGGGCGGCGACAAGTTCCCCGACGTGGTCGAACTCGGCAACACCGAGACCATGACCTACATCCTCAACGGGGCCCTCGCCGAGATCGACCCGGAGGACTACGAGAACTCCGACACCTGGATCCAGGGTCTGAAGGACACCTGCTCCTTCGAGGGCAAGCTCTACTGCGTCCCCTACTACGCCGGGGCGCGCGTGGCGATCTTCAACCAGGAGATGTTCGACGAGGGCGCGGGCACCAGTGAACTCCCGCAGACCGAGGACGAGCTGAAGAAGGCGCTGGAGAAGGTCGCCAAGGAGTACGGCGACGACAAGGCCTTCTCCCCCCTCTACCTGCCCGGCCGCTACTGGTACGCAGCCATGTCCTACGTCGCGGCCTACGGCGGGCAGATAGCCGAGTACGACGAGGGCAAGGGCGAGTGGAAGGCCACCCTGAGCACCCCCGAGGCGCGCAAGGGCATCCAGCACTTCATCGACCTGGTCAAGGAGTACAACAACGGCGACCGGACCAAGGACGAGCAGGACCACGTCAATGTGATGGCCAACGAGAAGGCCGCGCTGATCTACGGCAACGGGTGGGAGTCCGGCAGCGTCGTCGAGGGCGAGAACGGCAACCCGGAGCTGGAGGGCAAGATCGCCATCGCCGGTATGCCCGGCCCGAACGGCAAGGCGCTGCCGTCCTTCATCGGCGGCTCCGACCTCGCGGTGATCCAGAAGTCCGGCGTCCAGGACCTCGCCAAGGACTGGATCTCGATGTACACCAGCGAGAAGTCGATGGAGGTCCTGGCCTCCAAGAACATCCTGCCGAACAACACCGAGCAGCTCGAGCCGCTGAAGGACAAGCCCGAGACCGCCCCGATCGCCAACGCGGTCCCGGACGCCTGGTTCACCCCGATCGCCCCCGGCTGGACCGCGATCGAGAGCCAGAACGTGCTGGAGAACATGCTGCTGGAGGTCCTCAAGGGCACCTCGGTGGCCGACGCCACCGAGAAGGCCGACAAGAAGATCGACGAACTGATCAACAACGAGGCCTGAGGACGTGCCGGAAGGCCCCTCGACCCCGGGGCCTTCCGGCGCACTCCGCGGGGGCCGAGGACGCTCTCGCATCCTTGGCCCCCGCCCCTTCGGTGAAGAGAACGAACGGAAGGCCAGCGCCGTGACCGCCGCCGACACCAAAGCCGCCGACCCGCCGGCGGCCGTACCGCACCGTCCCGGGCCGGAACCGTCCCGGCCGTCCCGCTCCTCCCGCCCGTCCCCGGGCCGTCCGCGAGGCGGCCGGCGCGGGAGCGCGAGGCTGCCGTACCTGCTGATCGCCCCGGCGATCGTCGCGGTCGGCGCCGTGTTCGCCTATCCGCTGGTGAAGACGGTGATCATGTCCTTCCAGGACATGCGCCGCGCGCACCTGTGGGGCGGCACCACCCCGCCGTGGGTGGGCTTCGAGCAGTTCACCAACATCCTGGGCGACTCCCACTTCTGGGCGGTCACCTTCCGCACCGTGCTGTTCATGGTGGTCTGCGTGACGGCGACCATGGGACTGGGGCTGGGACTGGCCCTGCTGATGCAGCGCCTGTCCACCTGGGTGCGGCTGCTGCTGACCGGGGCCCTGGTGGCCGCCTGGTCGATGCCGCTGCTGGTGGCCACCTCGATCTTCCGCTGGCTGTCGGACTCCGACTACGGCGTGGTCAACAACCTGCTGAGCAGACTTCCCGGAGTGGACTTCCGGGGCCACAACTGGTTCCTGGACCCCTGGCAGGGCTTCACCGTCATCGGCGCGGTGGTCGTGTGGGGGGCGATCCCGTTCGTGGTGATCACCCTGTACGCCGCGCTCACCCAGGTGCCCGCGGAACTGGAGGAGGCGGCCAGGCTCGACGGCGCCAACGCCCTCGGGGTCTTCCGCCATGTGGTCTTCCCCGTGATCAAGCCGGTCTTCCAGATGGTGACCACCCTCTCGGTGATCTGGGACTTCAACGTCTTCGGCCAGATCTTCCTGATGCGCTCCAACAAGCCGGAGCCCGAGTACGAGCTGCTGGGCCTGTACTCGTTCAGCAAGGCGTTCGAGAGCGCCTCGTTCAGCCAGGGCACCGCCATCGCGCTCATCACCGTACTGCTGCTGTCCGGCGTGGCCGTGTACTACCTGCGTCAGCTGATGAAGACAGGAGAGGTCGAGTGAGCACCTCCACCCCGCCCGCCACCACGCCCGTGGCGGCTCCCGAGGCGGCCACCGGCCAGGACTCGGCGTACGAGCTGCGCCCGGACCGGGGACGCAGCCGCCTGCTGTACAACGTGCTGGGCCTGGGCGCCTTCGTGGTGATGGCCTTCCCGGTCTACTGGCTGCTCCTGAGCGCCTTCCGCCCCAACCGCGAGATCCGCAGCTACGACCAGACGCTGTGGCCCTCCTCCTTCACCCTGGACAACTTCGTCCGCGCCACCGATTCCCCGAACTTCTGGACCGCCATCCAGAGCAGCCTGATCATCTGCGGCACCTCGGTCGCCGGCGCCATCTTCATCGGGACCATCGCCGCGTTCGCCATCGGCCGCTTCGACTTCTACGGCCGCAAGCCGTTCATGACGGTCCTCATCCTCGTCCAGCTGCTGCCGCCGACGGCGATGCTCATCCCCATCTACATCCAGCTCAACGACCTGGGCGCGCTCAACGAGTACTGGGGCGTGATCATCGTCTACATGGTCTCGGTGCTGCCCTTCGCCACCTGGATGATCCGCGGCTTCGTGATCAACGTGCCCAAGGAGCTGGAGGAGGCCGCGATGGTGGACGGCTGCACCCGGATGGGCGCCTTCTGGCGGGTCATCTTCCCGCTGGTCGCCCCCGGCCTCGCGGCGGCCTCCATCTTCGCCCTGGTCACCGCGTGGAACGAGTACCTGTTCGCGTACATCCTGCTGCAGGACAACGACAAGTACACGCTCAACGTGTGGCTGATGAACTTCACCACCGACCGCGGCACGGACTACGGCGCCCTGATGGCCGGCTCCGTCCTCATCGCCATCCCCGTGGTGGTCTTCTTCATGATCCTCCAGAAGAAGATGGCCACGGGCCTCACCTCCGGCGCAGTGAAGGGATGACGTCGCCCATGACGACTCTCACCGGCACCACCGGCAGCACCCTGGTCCGCGACGCACTGGCCGTACTCCAGCCGGGCTTCACCGGCACCACCGCGCCCGGCTGGCTGCTGCGCCGCCTGGACGAGGGGCTCGCGGCGGTGGGCCTGTTCGGCCGCAACATCACATCCCCCGCGCAGCTGGCCGCGCTCACCGCCCAGCTGCGCGGTGTCCGCCCCGACGTACTGGTGGCCATCGACGAGGAGGGCGGCGACGTCACCCGGCTGGAGGCGCGCACGGGCTCGTCCTTCCCCGGCAACCACGCCCTGGGCACGGTCGACGACACCGCGCTGACCCGCGCCGTCGCCCGCGAACTGGGGCGCAGGCTCGCCGAGTGCGGGGTCAACCTCAACTGGGCCCCCTCGGCCGACGTCAACTCCAACCCCGACAACCCGGTCATCGGAGTCCGCTCCTTCGGCTCCACACCGGATCTGGTGGCCCGGCACACCGCCGCCTGGGTCGAGGGGCTGCAGTCCGCCGGGGTCGCCGCCTGCACCAAGCACTTCCCCGGGCACGGTGACACCTCCGTCGACTCCCACCACGCCCTGCCGCGCATCGACGCGGACCGGGCCACGCTCACGGAGCGCGAGCTGGTCCCGTTCCGGGCGGCGGTCGCCGCGGGCAGCAAGTGCGTGATGAGCGCGCACATCCTGCTGCCCGCCCTGGACCCGGCGCTTCCGGCGACGCTCAGCCCGGCCGCCCTGACCGGCCTGCTGCGCGCGCCCCTCGGCGAGGGCGGGCTCGGCTTCGAGGGCCTGATCGTCACCGACGGCATGGAGATGCGGGCCATCGCGGCGACCTACGGCATCGAGCGCGGCAGCGTACTGGCCGTCGCCGCGGGCGCGGACGCCCTCTGCGTCGGCGGCGGGCTGGCCGACGAGGAGACCGTGCTGCGCCTGCGCGACGCCCTGGTGCGGGCCGTGGCCGAGGGCGAACTGCCCGAGGAGCGGCTCGCCGACGCCGCCGACCGGGTCCGCGCCCTGGCCCGTTGGGCGGGCCGGGCGTCCGCCCGCGCCGGGGCAGCGGCGCCCTTCGAGCCCGAGGTCGGACTGGAGGCCGCCCGCCGCGCGCTGAAGGTCACCGCCCGGCAGGACCACACCCCCCTGACCGGGCCGCCGTACGTCGCAGCCTTCACCCCCGTGGCCAACATCGCCGTCGGCGACGAGACCCCCTGGGGGATCGCCGCCGAACTGGCGGAGCTGCTCCCGGGCACCACGACCGGTTCCTGGGGCCGCGAGCGGGCCGAACGGGCGGGGCGGGGCGGACCGGCCGCCCAGGTGCTGGAGGAGGCGGCCGGCCGCAGGATCGTCGCGGTGGTGCGTGACGTCCACCGGCACCCCTGGATGGCGGACGCCCTGGACGCCCTGCTCGCCGCCCGGCCGGACACGGTGGTGGTGGAGATGGGTCTGCCCCAGGCACCGCCCCGCGGAGCGCTCCACATCGCGACCCACGGCGCCGCCCGCGTCTGCGGACGGGCCGCCGCCGAGGTCATCGCCGGCCGGGAGACCGACGGCTGAGTCAGCTCCCCCCCCCCACGACGGCCGGGCCCGCGCCTCCCCTGACCCGCGGGCCCGGCCACCGCCGTGTTCGCCTTCCGTACGCACGCCGTGGGGCCGGTGCGGGAGGCGGCGGGGGGCAGGGGAGAACGGTGGGAGGCGGTGAAGGGCAGTGGGAGGCAGAGTGGCGGGGGTGGCCCCTAGCGGCCCCGGAAAGCCCCGGGAGGCCCTTGGGACACCCGCGGGCCGCGGCGCCGGGACGGGACCCTCAACCCGTCCGGCACCGCAGCCCGGAGCGATCGGAGACCCGGCGCAGTCAGGGCAGAGAGCGCCCGGTCTCGCTCCGCCCTCCTGTGCGGGGAGGGCGGAAGTCCGCCGCCATTGTGGACTGGACCACAGGTCCGTGTCCACGCCTTGAACACACCACCGGTTCACCGGGGCGGCTGCCGTCAATTCTTGCGCACGACGGCGCGTATGCACAGACGTACGACCGGATCGGTCGCCGGTTAGGCTCACACCGTGCCCTCCATGAACGACCTCGTACACCAGCACACCGCTCTGGGCGACTCCGACCTGGAGTGGCTGCACCTGCTGGTCTCCGAGTGGCAGCTGCTGTCCGACCTCTCCTTCGCCGATCTGGTGCTGTGGGTCCCGACCCGGGACGGCACGCGCTACGTCTCCGTGGCGCAGATGCGCCCCAACACCGGGCCCACCTCCTACCAGGACGACATGGTCGGCCATCTCGTGCCCAGAGGGCGCCGGCCGCTGCTGGACGCCGCCCTGGACGAGGGCCGGATCGTCCGCGAGGGCGACCCCGAGTGGCGCGAGGAGGTGCCGGTGCGGGTGGAGTCCATCCCCGTGCGCCGCGAGGGCCGCGTCCTCGGCGTCATCGCCCGCAACACCAACCTGCTGACGGTGCGCACGCCCAGCCGGCTGGAGCTGACCTATCTGCAGAGCGCCTCGGACCTGGCGCAGATGATCGCCGCGGGATCGTTCCCCTTCCCCGACCAGCAGGTCGACATGGACGCCTCCCCGCGGGTCGGCGACGGACTGATCCGGCTCGGTGCCGACGGCGTCGTCCAGTACGCCAGCCCCAACGCGCTCTCCGCCTACCACCGGCTGGGGTTGGCCGCCGATCTGGTCGGACTGCACCTGGGGCAGGCCACCGCCGAACTGGCGCCCTCCCGCGGCCCGGTGGACGAGTCACTGGTCAAGCTCGCCAGCGGCTGGGCGCCGCGCGAGACCGAGATCGAGGGCAACGGCTGCGTCGTCCAGCTGCGGGCCATCCCGCTCAAACCGAAGGGGGTGCGCATCGGTTCGCTCATCCTGCTGCGCGACGTCACCGAACTGCGGCGCAGGGAGCGGGAACTGATCACCAAGGACGCCACCATCCGGGAGATCCACCACCGGGTGAAGAACAACCTCCAGACCGTCGCCGCCCTGCTGCGGCTCCAGGCCCGGCGTATCGGCGCGGGCACCGGCGGCACCGCGCGGGAGGCGCTGGAGGAGGCCGTCCGCCGGGTCGGCTCGATCGCGATCGTCCACGAGACGCTCTCCCAGACCCTGGACGAGCGGGTGGAGTTCGACGAGATAGCCGACCGGGTGCTGGCGATGGTCGCCGAGATCTCCCCGGGGATGGTCACCGGGCGGCGTACGGGCCGCTTCGGCGTGCTGGCGGCCGAGGTGGCCACTCCGCTGTCCATGGTGCTCACGGAGGTGCTGCAGAACGCCCTGGAGCACGGGTTCAGGCCGGGGGAGCGGGGCACGGTCGAGGTCGCGGCCGTCCGCGGCCCGGGATCCGGCGGCGGGGAGGGGCGGCTGCTGGTCACCGTGCAGGACGACGGGCGCGGTCTGCCCGGCGACTTCGACGTGCGCACCGCCGGGAACCTGGGGCTGCAGATCGTGAGGACGCTGGTGGAGGGGGAGTTGGAGGGAGGCTTCGACATGCTCCCCGCCCCCGGGGGCGGTACCCGGGTGGTCCTGGACATCCCCGTGGAGCCGGAGAGGCGGTGACACCCGCACGACGCCGAGCCCCGGACCGTGGGCACGGTCCGGGGCTCGGCGTCGTCGTTGCGGTGCGCACTGTGGGCACTGCGCGCTGCGGCTCGGGGGCAGCAGGTGGCGGGGTGGGCGTCAGGCAGTGGCCTTGCGCGCCCGGTTGCGGGCGGCGCGGCGCTTCATAGCGCGGCGCTCGTCCTCACTGAGGCCACCCCAGACACCGGAGTCCTGGCCGGACTCCAGGGCCCACTGCAGGCACTGCTCCATCACGGGGCAGCGGCGGCAGACGGCCTTGGCTTCCTCGATCTGCAGCAGCGCAGGACCGGTGTTGCCGATGGGGAAGAAGAGCTCGGGGTCTTCCTCGCGGCAAACGGCGTTGTGACGCCAGTCCATGGCTGCTCCATCTCCTACGCGTTGCGGTAATTGCTTGTGAATGTGAACGCTTTCACGAATCCCTCCGCAAGGGAAGGGGCATCGCCCGGATTCACCGGGAGTGTCCCGAGGGATGAGGAGGTGGATTCGGGGCTCTCAAGGGGGTCGGCGTCGACCGTCCCGATCGCCATGAAGAGACTCGCAAACCTCGGCGGCGGATACAACCCCTTCCGGAAAGTTTTTTTTGATTCCTTGGTGTCGACTAGGTCACAGCCGTACTTCCAGGGGGTGGAACCTGGCCTAAACGTTCGAGTGAAAGGACTTTCACCACATCCGCTTACACAATCACACGCAGTGCACGGCGTACGCCTGTGAACGTCACACTCGTACGCAGCCCCAGGTGGTCACCGTCCATCTGAAACGGCAGTGGCACCTGTGATTCCAAGGTGAAGTCGGTCAGGTCGTGGAGCGAGACCGCGTGCTTGCCCTGCGGGCCGCGCTCGGGCGAGGAGGTCAGCAGCTGGGTGCCGTAGCGGGTCACCGCGGAAGGGGTGAGCCGGGTCAGTCCGAGCACGTCGAGGGCGGTGTCGAAGGACGCGCGGGGGGCCGCGTACACCGGGCGGTTGCCCAGGTAGGTCCAGGGCGCGGTGTTGCAGACTATGGACAGCGCCAGCTCCTCGACCGGCTCCTCGCCGGGCCGCCGCAGGGTGATCGTCCCGTGGCGGCGGTAGGGGTCGCCCAGGAACTGCCGCACCACCTGGCGCACGTAGAGGGCGTGCGTCGAACGCCTGCCGCCCTCGCGCTTCTGCTCCACCCGGCCCACCACACCCGCGTCGAAGCCGAGGCCCGCGCAGAAGGTGAACCACCGGGGCGGCACCTCCGCGTCCTCCGTCCCCGGCGTACCGGCCGCCAGGCCCAGGCCCACCGTGCGCTCGCCGCCGGAGTGCAGCGCGTCCAGCAGCGCGCCCGTGGCCTCCACCGCGTCGTTGGGCAGTCCCAGGGCGCGGGCGAAGACGTTGGTCGAGCCGCCGGGGACGACGGCGAGGCGGGGCAGGGCGTCGGGGGCGGGGCCGGCGTGCAGCAGCCCGTTGACGACCTCGTTGACCGTACCGTCGCCGCCGAGCACGATGACCAGCTCGATCTCCCCGCGCTGGACCGCCTGCCGCCCCAGGTCGCGCGCGTGCCCGCGGTACTCGGTGGTGGCGACCTCCAGCTTGAGGTCGCTCGCCAGGGCGTGGATGAGTACGTCGCGGGTGCGGGCACTGGTGGTGGTGGCTGCCGGGTTGACCACGAGGAGCGCGCGCATGGTGTGCAGCGTACCCAGCCGTTCGCGGCCGAGACGGGCAGCCCCGGGGCGGGCAGCCCCGGGGCGGGGGCGGAGGCGGCCGGGCGCGGTCGGGGGCGGCCGGTGGTCCGGCGGGCCCCCGCTACCCTGGCGGTGTGACCACGGACGCATCCCCCGCAGACGCCCCCCGCACCCCCCAGGCCCCCCGGCCCGGGCGGCTCACCGCCGCGGCCACCGTGGTGGCGGCACAGGGAGTGGTGGTCGCGGGCCTGGGGGTGACCATGCTGGTCATGCTGCTGACCGGCAGCCGGGTCGACGACACGGTGCAGGCCCTCACCGGGGCCGCGACCGTGCTGGCCCTGGCCGTCCTGCCGCTGGCCGCCGCACGGGGGCTGTGGCTGCGGCGCCGGTGGAGCCGGGGGCCGGCGGTGATCGTCCAGCTGATGGCGCTTCCGGTGGGCTGGCAGATGGCGCAGAACGGCGGTGTGTGGCTCGCGGCCGGAGCGGTCATCGCGCTCACCGCGCTGGCCGTGCTCGGCTTCCTGATCACCCCGGCGGCGGCCGGGGCACTGGGCGCCGGCCCGCGCGAGCCCCGGGACACCTGACCGGACCGTCGGGCGCCCCGCCCCGGGACTTCCTGCCTGCCGCTCCCCGGCGCCCCGCTACTCCTCGATCAGCAGCCGGTCGCGCAGCTGGGCCAGGGTGCGGGCCAGCAGCCGCGAGACGTGCATCTGCGAGATGCCGACCTCCTGGGCGATCTGCGACTGGGTCATGTTGCCGAAGAAGCGCAGCAGCAGGATCTTCTTCTCGCGCGGCGGCAGCTCCTCCAGCAGCGGCTTGAGCGACTCCCGGTACTCCACGCCCTCCAGGGCGTCGTCCTCCGCGCCCAGGGTGTCCGCGACGGCCGGGGACTCGTCGTCGGTGTCGGGGACGTCCAGGGAGAGCGTGCTGTAGGCGTTCGCCGACTCCAGCCCCTCCAGGACCTCCTCCTCGGAGATCGACAGCCGCTCGGCCAGCTCGTGGACGGTCGGGGCGCGGCCGTGCTGCTGGGACAGCTCGGCGGTGGCCGTGGTCAGCGACAGCCGCAGCTCCTGGAGCCTGCGGGGCACCCGCACCGCCCAGCCCTTGTCGCGGAAGTGCCGCTTGATCTCGCCGACGACCGTGGGGGTGGCGTAGGTGGAGAACTCCACGCCGCGCTCCGGGTCGAAGCGGTCCACCGACTTGATCAGGCCGATCGTGGCGACCTGCGTCAGGTCGTCCAGCGGCTCCCCGCGGTTGCGGAAGCGCCGCGCCAGATGCTCCACCAGCGGCAGGTGCATCCGCACCAGGGTGTCGCGCAGCTCGGCGCGCTCCGGGGAACCCGCCGGGAGGTCGCGCAGTCTGACGAACAGGTCCCGTGCACCGCTGCGGTCCCGGGGATCCGGCTGTCGGTGCACATAGACGGCCTTCCCGCCGGCCCCTTCGTCCTCGCCCTCGCGCATGTCGTGCTGCTGGTCCTCCATGGCAACCACCCGCTCCGCCAGCCGATCAGGATCGACCGGATGGGGCCGGGCGTGCTGCTCGGGAATGACCGGGCCCGCCACCTTCTCGTGGCGGCCCGTCCGCGTTTCGCTCTCCAGGTCGTTCACACCGACCCCCTTGTCCCGTACCGGCCCGTGTGTGCCGGTCACGGCGCCCCTGGGCCGGCGCCGCGCTTCTTGTGCAGGCTGATGCTGACAGTGCGGTCCTCGGCCACGGCCGAGTCGACCTCGCCGGCCAGTGCGGAGAGCACCGTCCAGGCGAAGGTGTCGCGCTCGGGGGCGCGACCGTCCGTGGTGGGTGCCGAGACCGTCACCCACAGGGAGTCCCCGACGAGGTTGAAGACGCAGCTCAGCACGCTGCCGGGGACCGCTTGCTGGAGCAGGATGGCGCACGCCTCGTCGACGGCGATGCGCAGATCCTCGATCTCGTCGAGGGTGAAGTCCAAACGGGCCGCGAGACCGGCGGTGGCGGTACGCAGAACCGAAAGGTAGGCGCCCGCGGCGGGCAGCCGGACCTCGACGAAGTCCTGCGTCCCGGGCTCGCCTGCGATCTGGGACACCCTCACCTCCAAGGTGGCACAAGCTGGTGGCTGCCGTGTACGCCCGCCCGGCGACCCCGTCGCGACGGGGTAACAGGTCAACGGACGAGCGCGGCAGATAGTTCGACTGCGACGCTATCGCGATCCGGGGCATGCTGTCGCCCGGGCCGAGGAGGCACCCTTCCTGCGGTCGTCACCCATAGTAAACACATGGGTACTTTCCGTGGCTAGAGGTCTGCGGTGCCCAATTCGTATCCGGTCACGCCGGGTTCACAGCGCCGCGGGGCCGCCTTTTGTTCCCGGCCTTCCGGGGCCCGGCGCCCGGCTGCCGGTTCGGTGCCGGGCGGCTCACCGGAGAACCGCCGGACCGTCCACTCGTCCACCGGATCGGAGCCGGGCGGCATGTGGAAGCCGGTGGCGGGCCCGTCCCAGTTCATTACCCACCACCGGAAGCGTTCGTAACCCGCCCGGCGTGGACGCGCGGGTTCGGCCGGCGGCCCTCTGCCGCTGCCCACGTCGCGCGCGGCGCGAACCCTCGCGGAAGAGGGATCCACGTGACCGCTCCCCGGCGGCCCCGGTGCGCCCCCGGTGACCGCTCCCGCTCCGCCGGCCCGCGGATCACGGCGTGGACCGCCGAGGCGGCGGCGGGCCGGACGGAGCCTGGAAGGGCTGACCGGTGACCACGGCGGCCACCGCCGTCCCCCGGGGGAAGGCGCCCTCGCCGGCCAGGGCCGCCAGGCCGTACAGCATCTTGGCGACGTACACGCGGTCCAGGCCCGGCAGCCCGTGCCGGGCCTCGAAGCCCCGGGCGAAGGACTCCAGCGCGCCGGTGGTGCGGGCGAAGCCGCCGCAGTGGAAGCGGTCCTCCACCGTCCACGCGCCGCGGCGTCCGCCGAAGGCGGCGTGCTGGAGCCGTTCCACCTCGCCGGCGAGGAAGCCGCCGCGCAGGGCGGCGAAGCCGATCGCGCGCTGCCCGCCGGCGAGCCCCGCGGCGAGGCCGGCGAGGGTGCCGCCCGTACCGCAGGCGACGGCCACCACGTCCGCCGCGCCGCGCAGTTCACGGCCCAGCTCCGCGGCGCCCCGCACGGCCTCGGCGTTGCTGCCGCCCTCCGGTATGAGGCGGAACGGGCCGAAGCGGTCGCGCAGCGCGGCCGTCCACTCCGGGTCGTTCCTGCGGCGGTAGTCCGCCCGCGTCACGAAGTGCAGCCGCATGCCGTCGGCGGCGCAGCGGGCCAGGGAGTCGTTGAGGGGCCGGCCGGCGAGCTCCTCGCCGCGTACGACCCCGATCGTCGACAGGCCCAGCAGGCGCCCGGCGGCGGCGGTGGCGCGCAGATGGTTGGAGTAGGCCCCGCCGAAGGTCAGCAGTGTGCGCTCGCCGGCCCGCGCGGCGGCGCGCAGATTGGGCACGAGCTTGCGCCACTTGTTGCCCACGAGGTCCGGGTGGACCAGGTCGTCGCGTTTGAGCAGCAGCCGGACTCCGTGACGCGAGAAGTGCTCGTCGCAGGCCTCGGCCAGGGGAGAGGGGAGCCGCGGGGCGAGGGACTCCAGGGCTTCCAGGGGTGTCCGGGACACAGGAGGCCCCTGGGGGAGGGGGCCGGGGCCGGGCGGAGGAGACGGTGCGCTGCTCACCCCGCCATTGTCGCGCCGTTGTGGCACCCCGTGTCACCGCTCGGCCGGGCAGGGTGGGACGCCCTGCGGACGCCGCCGGGACACGGCCGTCGCCGGGGCCGCCGCGCACCGGCGGCGGGTTGCGTTCGTGACGGCATGTACCCGCCGGAGGAAGGAGGGCCGGGCTCTTCCGAAAGCAGGCGGAAGAGCGGCCCGCACCTCAAAGGAGCGCGCCCGGCGCGGAGGGGTGAGAGATGAGTAATCCACCGCTTCTGCGGGGGTGGATGTGAAATCCGTCATAAGACGCATCGGACTTTTCCTTCCTCAGTGCACCCCGGGGTGCAGGGCGGAGTCCTGCGGAGTGAAGGGAAGCCGAGGTCAGCGCCGCGTGGGGTGGAAGGGGAGGGGGTGCCGGGCGGGCGCACTCCCGTGCGCCCTTGCCGCAGGTTGTGCGTATGCCTTCGCGAACGCCGTGACCGGTGCCGTATGAAAGCGCTTTTCCCGGGCACATGGGTCTACGCCCCGGTCGACGGAAGCCCGCTGTAGCGCCTCCCCTGGACCAGGGCTGATACGAGGTGGCTGCGTACCTCTGAGCCGATTGTTGTCAAGTTTTCTTGACCTGAGCTATACAGATGGGCGGAGGGCATTGCACTCAGTGCCGCACCGCCGACTGCCCCCGCGCTCCTGGCGGAGGCAGCGGGCGACGGCCGTGCCGACCACCTCACCGGTACCAGTCAGTACGGAAGGGGAGATGGATCATGCGGTGGAGCGAGTTCGTGGCGCAGGTACGCGAGCGGGGGCAGTACCCGACGGCCAAGGAGGCGGAGCGCGTCTCCCGGATCGTGCTCTCGGCGCTCGGCGGCCATCTCACCGGCGCCGAGCGCACGGAACTGGCCGTCCGCCTCCCGCAGGAGGGCATGCGCGTGCTGACCGACCAGCTCAAGGTGGTCAAGCCGCTCAGCGGCGCGCAGTTCGTCGACAGCGTCGCGGCCCGCATCGAGGGCGCGACCCCGGCGACGGCGCGCTGGGACGTCAGCTCGGTGCTGAGCGTGGTCGCCGAACTCGCCGACGAGGACCTGCTCGACCGGATCATCGACCGTCTGCCGCCCGGTTATGCCCTGCTGTTCGGGCGCGCCCAGCTCGCCCGCCGGACGGTGACGGGCTACTGAAGTTCGCTGAAGCGCTCGGTCTGGCGGGTGTGACCGGCGACGATGATGGTGTCGCCCTCCTCCACCACGGTGTCGGCGGTGGCGTAGGTGAACCCCTCGCCGGGGCGCTTGACGGCGACGACGCTGACGCCGTGGCGGGTGCGCACCCCGCTGTTGCCCAGCGTCAGGCCGATGATGTCCTCCGGCGGGCTGGTCTTGACCATGGCGAAGTCGTCCTCGAACTCGATGTAGTCCAGCATCCGGCCGCGTACCAGATGCGCGACGCGCTGGCCCATGTCGTGCTCGGGGTAGACGACGTGGTGGACGCCGAGCTGGGTGAGGATGCGGCCGTGGGGGTCGCTGATGGCCTTGGCCCACACGTTGGGAATGCCGAAGGAGACCAGCAGGGAGGCGGTCAGGATGCTGGCCTCCAGATCGGTGCCGATACCGACCACGGCCCGCTCGAACTCGTGGACGCCGAGCTGTCGCAGGACCTCCTCCTTGGTGGAGTCGGCGCGTACCACGTGAGTGAGGGAGCCGGACAGGCTCTGCACCACTTCGGCCCGGTGGTCGATGCCCAGGACCTCGGTGTCCTCGTCGGCCAGTTCCAGGGCCAGGGCGCTGCCGAAACGGCCCAGGCCGATGACGACCACGGAGTCACGGCGGGCCTCGCGGCGACGCGCCTCACGGTGGCGGGGCCTGCCGCCGCGGCCCTGGTCCGGTGCCGCCTTCTTGCTCGATGCGGGGTGCTTAGCCAATGACGGGTCGCTCCTCGGGCAGGTCGTACATGCGGACACGGGGGCGCAGGGCGAGTGCGGAGGCCACCGTGATCGGGCCCAGGCGGCCGATGAACATCAGCGCCACCAGCAGGACCTGCTCGGTCGCGGGCAGGTCCGCGGTGATACCGGTGGACAGCCCCACGGTGGCGAAGGCGGAGGTGACCTCGAACAGGGACCGGTCGAGGTTGATGTCGGTGAAGACCATGAACACGATCGTGGAGGCGGCCACGGCGGCCACCGACAGCAGCACCACCGTGAGCGCCTGCCGCTGGACGTCGCCGTGCAGACGGCGGTTGAAGATGTTGACCGCGCCCTCACCGCGGACTTCGGCGTATATGACGAAGAACAGCACGGCGAAGGTCGTGATCTTGATACCGCCGGCCGTTCCCGCGCTGGATCCGCCGACGAACATCAGCACGTCCGTGACCAGCCAGCTGGCGGGGTTCATCTGGCCGATGTCGAGGCTGTTGAAGCCGGCGGTGCGCGGCATCGCGCCGCCCTGGAAGAAGCCGGCCAGCAGCTTCCCCGGCACGTCCAGCGGCCCCAGCGTGGCGGGGTTGGACCACTCCAGGGCGGTGATGAACACGGTGCCGCCGGCCAGGAAGATCCCGGTGCCCCACAGCACGATCTTGGTGTGCAGGGACTAGGCGCGCGGCCGGTGCAGGCGGCGGCGCAGCTCGAACAGCACGGGGAAACCCAGTCCGCCGGCGATGACGGCGAAGGCGACGGGCAGGCAGATCCACGGATCGGTGACGAAGCCCATCAGGTTGTCGGTGTAGAGGGCGAAGCCGGCGTTGTTGAACGCGGAGACCGCGTGGAAGACACCCAGCCACACCGCCCGCGGCCAGGGCTCGTCGTAGCCCAGGCCGAACCGCAGCGTCAGCGCCGCGGCGGTGACCGCCTCCAGCGCCAGGCTGGCCTTGACCACCCCGGCTACGACGGAGCGCACCTCGCCCAGCCCCAGGGTCTTGGTCTCCGCCGCGGCCGTGAGCCGGGCACGCAGCCCGAGACGGCGGGAGACCAGCACCACCAGCAGGGACGCGAAGGTCATGATCCCGAAGCCGCCGACCTGGATCAGCGCGAGGATCACCCCCTCGCCGAAACCGGTCCAGTAGACCGGGGTGTCCACCACCACCAGCCCGGTCACGCAGACGGCGGAGGTGGCGGTGAACAGGGCTTCCAGCACGCTCGCGCCGCCGGGCCCCTCCTTGGCGATCGGCAGTGTCAGCAGCACCGTCCCGACCGCGACGGCCGCGGCGAAGCCGGCCACGACGACCTGGGCCGGGTGCCGGAACCGCAGCCGGCGCAGACCTGGGCGGGTCACCACAGCGCCCCCGTTCCGTCACAGGAACGGCTCTCGCTCGTATGCACCAGAAGACGATAGCCACTGCGGCGCAGGGACTCGTGCCAGGGGCGCAGCGCGGTGTGCGGACCGGGCAGGGTCCACAACAGGTGACGGGCAAGGACCATGTCGAAGGTCCGGTCGCCGGTGGCCGGCGCCGCGGCGTCGCCGACCGTGAACGTCGCGGTGTGTCCGGCGGCCAACAGTTTGGCGCGGGCCTGCTCGACCATGGCCGGTGCGAGGTCCACGCCGGTGACCCGGTGCCCGGCCTCGGCCAGCAGCAGGGACAGCGATCCGGTGCCGCAGCCCACGTCCAGCACCTCGGCCGGGGCGGGCGGCGCCCACTCCCGGAGCCGATGGGACCAGGCCCCGCGGGCGCGCTCGGCGCGCAGCCCGTGGTCGGGTTCGTCGTCGAAGGAGGGCGCGGCCGCGTCCCAGTAGCCGGCGATCGCCGAGGAGATGTCGGTCATGACCGCGATCCTGCCGGTCGCCTGTGACGGCGCCCCTGGTCCGCAGGGGCTCATCGAGCGCAGCTGCGAGCGTGTCGCACCTGGTCACAGGGTGTATATCGGCAGTAGCCGCAATGGGGTTCCTGTGCCACGGTAGGCCGCATGGAGGGGAGTGAGCACACCCACGGACCCGCCCACCGGCACGGGCAGGAGCACGGGCAGGGCGGGCACCGTCACGACCACGGGCCGGGCGGCCGGTGGTCCCGGACACGCCACCGGGCGGCGCACCTGTTCACCCCGCACTCGCACGGGTCGGCCGACAGGACCGACCGTGCGCTGGAATCCTCGGCCCGCGGCCTGCGCGCGCTGTGGGTCTCCCTGGCCGTACTGGGCGCCACCGCCCTGGCCCAGCTGGTCGTGGTGGCGATGTCCGGGTCGGTGGCCCTGCTCGGCGACACCGTGCACAACTTCGCCGACGCGCTGACCGCGGTGCCGCTGGGGATCGCCTTCCTGCTCGGGCGCCGGGCGGCCACCCGCCGCTTCACCTACGGCTACGGCCGGGCCGAGGACCTGGCCGGCGTCGTCATCGTGGCCACCATCGCCGCCTCCGCGGCACTGGCCGCGTGGACCGCGATCGACCGGCTGACCGACCCCCGGGACATGGAGCACATCCCGGCCGTGGCCGCCGCCGCGGTCACCGGCTTCGCCGGCAACGAGTGGGTGGCCCGCTACCGCATCCGGGTCGGCCGCCAGATCGGTTCGGCCGCCCTGGTCGCCGACGGCCTGCACGCCCGCACCGACGGCTTCACCTCGCTGGCGGTCCTGCTCAGTGCCGGCGGCGCCGCACTGGGCTGGCGGCCGGCCGACCCGATCGTGGGTCTGGCGATCACCGCGGCGATCCTGCTGGTGCTGCGCGACGCCTGCCGGGAGGTGTTCCACCGGGTCATGGACGCCGTCGACCCCGGCCTGGTCGACGCCGCGGAGGAGGCCCTGCTGGGCGTCGAGGGCGTGCGCGGAGTGGGCGAGTTGAGGATGCGCTGGATCGGCCACCGGCTGCGCGCCGAGGTCGCCGTCGTCGTCGACGGAGACCTCAGCGTGCGCCGGGCACACCGGATCGCGGTGGAGGCCGAGCACGCGCTGCTGCACGCGGTCCCGAAACTGACCGCGGCCCTGGTGCACGCCGACCCGGCACCCGCCCCGGGCCATGCGGACCCGCACCTGGCCCTGGCCCACCACCACCCGGCCGCCTGAGCCCGCCCCGCCCGGTGGTCGCTACGGCGGGTGAGGCCCTCAGGCGAGTGATCTCGGTGGCCGAGTACGACCTGAAGAAGGCCGGGGGCGTACAACAGGACGGTGGCCAGGGCGAGCAGTGGCTGCGGCTGCGGGACGAGGGCGGCAGGACCACGCTCACTCTGAAGCAGGTCACCGACGCCACCCACATCAACGGCATCACCGAGATCGAGGTCGAGGCCGGCGACCTGGAGAAGACCGCCGAACTCCTCACCGCCCTCGGCCTGCGCCAGGTGCGCCACCGGCAGAACTAGCAGAACTACCGCGAGGAGTGGCGGCTCGGCGACGTCGTCTACGACCTCGCCACCTGGCCGGACCTGACCACCTTCCTGGAGGTCGAGAGCACCTGCGAGGACGCCGTCCGCAAGGCGGTCGCCGAACTCGGCCCGGACTACGGCCAGGCCCGCTTCGGCAGCATCGACCTGACCTACAAGAGCGAACCGGGCCGCGACATCCTCGCCGAACCCACCCCGCTGTTCACGCGGCAGGCTCCCTGAGCGACCGAGGCCTGCCCGCCCCGCTGCCGAAGGCGCCTGCCGTGCGACCTGTGGCCGACCGGAAAGGGCCGCGCCCGGCCCGCGGGTTCCGGGTGGGGAACCCGCGGGCCGGGCGCGGAAGGAAGGACCGGTGGGTCCTGGACGGGCCGGGGCCGGGCCCCGGAGCCCGGGTCAGGCCTTCTTGGTCTCCCAGAAGATCTTGTCGATCTCGGCGATGAGGTCCAGCAGCTTCTGGCCCGTGGCCGGGTCGGTGGAGCCCTTGGCGGCCGAGGCGGCCTTGAGGGCGTCGTTCACCAGCTGGTGGAGCTGCGGGTACTTCTCGAAGTGCGGGGCCTTGAAGTAGTCGCTCCACAGCACCGAGATGTGGTGCTTGGCGAGCTCGGCCCGGTTCTCCTTGATGTACGTCGCACGAGCCCGGTAGTGCGGGTCGTCGTTCGCCTGGTACTTCTCCTGGATGGCCTTGACCGACTCGGCCTCGATGCGGGCCTGGGCCGGGTCGTAGACGCCGCAGGGAAGGTCGCAGTGGGCGCTGACCTTCACCTTCGGGGCGAACAGGCGGGAGAGCATAGAGCTGTCCTTCCTCGTGATCGTCTTCTCACGTGCGAGATTACTCCGTGAGGAGCGCCTTTTCGCGTGTGCCCCCGCATCCCTGGGACAAAAGTCCGAGGGACACGGGGACCAGGAGGGTACACAGGAGGGCGCAGGGGCGAGGACGGGACCGGAGGTGCGGCGGATGCCGGAGCGGGCGGAAGAGCAGGAGGGCCGTGGGCTGCTGCGGATCGGGCTGGCCGAGGTCTACAACCCGTCGATGGAGCCGACGCTGCGCCCCGGCGATCTGCTGGTGGTGCGCTACGGGGGAGCGGTGCGGCCCGGGCACGTGGTCGTGGTGCGGCACCCCTTCCAGCACGACCTGCTGATCGTCAAGCGGGCCGTGGGGCGGCGGGACGGCGGCTGGTGGGTGCAGGGCGACAATCCGTCGGTGCTCAACGACAGCCGCGAGTTCGGGGTGGTGCCCGACGAGCTGGTGGTGGCGCGTGCGTGGGTGCGGCTGCGGCCTCTGCGGCGGGTTCAGCGCACCCCGGGCGCGTTGCTGGGCTGGGTCTTCTCGGCGCTGCGGCCGCTGCTCTCCAGGCGTTTGCGGGCCCGGTAGGCGGCGACGTTGGCGCGGGTGGCGCAGCGGTCGGAGCAGTAGCGCCGGGAGCGGTTGGTCGAGGTGTCCAGATAGGCGTTGCGGCAGGGGTCGGCCTGGCAGACGCCCAGCCGGTCCACGCCCAGGTCGGTGAGGTGGAAGGCCAGGCCCATGCAGGCGACGGCCGCGTACCCGGCGGTGGCGCTGGCGGGGTGGTCGGCCAGGTGCATGTGCCAGCGGGGGCGGCCGGCGTCGTCGAGGTGGTCGTGGCCGGAGATCTGCGGGCTGGCCGGGAACTCCATCAGCAGGGCGTTGAGCAGGTCCACGGCCCTGGCCTCGTCCCCTTCCGAGGCGGCCGTGAAGACCGCCCGCAGCCTGGTGCGAACCCCCCGCAGCCGGGTCACGTCGGCCTCCGTGGCGCGTCGTGCGGCGCTCTGGCCCGGGCCGAAGAGGGCGCGTACGGCCTCCACGGAGGTGAGCGTGTCCTCGCCGCGCTGCGGCTGCTCGGTGTTGACCAGCCGCACGGCGAAGTCCGAGTAATAGTTCAGTTCCACTTGTGGTCCTTACGGGCTCGCTCTATGGTCGTGGAGAGGGGCGGGTAAGGGTCGCCTATCAGTACAGGCTATTACGTATCCGGGGTGCGGGAGGTTGTCGTGACGCAGGCGGACACGGAGACCGGGCCGGGGACGGGCGCTTCGGCGGGTACGGCCGGGGCTGAGCGGTGGAGGCGCTGGCAGGAGAGCTGGGACCGGCAGCAGGAGTGGTACCTGCCCGACCGGGAGGAGCGCTTCGCGGCGATGCTCGACGCCGTCGAGGCGCTGGTGGGGACCGAGCCCAGGGTGCTGGACCTGGCCTGCGGCACGGGGAGCATCACCGGCCGGCTGCTGCGCCGGTTCCCCGGTGCCGCCGGCACCGGGGTCGATCTGGACCCGGCCCTGCTGGCCATCGCGCGCGGCTACTTCGCCGACGAGCCCCGCGCCGCGTTCGTCACCGCGGACCTGCGCGACGAGCGGTGGACGGACGCCCTGCCGCACCGGTCGTACGACGCCGTGCTCACCTCCACCGCGCTGCACTGGCTGCGCACCGACGAGCTGCGAGCGCTGTACGGGCGGCTCGCGGGCGTCCTGCGGGACGGCGGGATCCTGATCAACGCCGACCACATGCCCGACCCCGCCACACCCCGGATCAACGAGGCCGTGAACGCCTTCCACCGGGCGCGGCGCGAGCGGGAGAAGGCCGCGGGCACCCAGGACTGGGCGGACTGGTGGGCGGCGGCGGCCGCCGACCCGGTGCTGGCGGAGCCGGCCGCCGAGCGCTTCCGGATCTTCGGCGACCCGGTGGCGGGGGACCACGCCGACGGCGAGACGCAGCCCGCGGCCTGGCATGTGGAGGCGCTGCGCGCGGCGGGCTTCGCCGAGGCGCGGACGGTGTGGGCGTCACCGGCCGACGCGATGGTGCTCGGCCTGAAGTGACCGGGCCCCGCGGCCCGGGACGGCCCGCAGGCGGAAAGGCCGCGGGGGCGGTACGGGACCAGGCCCGTACCGCCCCCGCGCGGCCGTGTCGCGTAAGTGGCCGCTCAGCCGGTGCTCAGCGTCGCGCCACGCCCTCCGCGCGGGCGGCGGCGGCGACGGCGGAGGTCACCGCCGGAGCGACCCGCTCGTCGAAGGGGGAGGGGATCACGCGGTCGGCGCTCAGCTCGTCGGCGACCACCGCGGCCAGCGCCTCGGCGGCGGCCAGCTTCATGCCCTCGGTGATCTTCGAGGCCCGCACCTGGAGGGCGCCGGCGAAGATGCCGGGGAAGGCCAGGACGTTGTTGATCTGGTTCGGGTAGTCGCTGCGGCCGGTGGCGACGACCGAGGCGTACTTGCGGGCGACGTCCGGGTGGATCTCCGGAGTGGGGTTGGCCATGGCGAAGACGAAGGCGTCCTTCGCCATCCTCGCGACGGCCTCCTCGGGCACCGTGCCGCCGGACACGCCGATGAAGACGTCCGCGCCGTCCATCGCGGATTCCAGCGACCCGCTCAGCCCGGCCTTGTTGGTGAAGCCGGCCAGCTCCCGCTTGACGTCGGTGAGGTCGGTGCGGTCGGCCGAGACGATGCCCTTGCGGTCGCAGACCGCCACGTCGCCGATGCCGGCCTCCACCAGGATCCTGGCGATGGCCACCCCGGCCGCGCCGGCCCCGGAGATGACCGCGCGCAGCTCGCCGAGCGCGACGCCGCGCAGCCGGGCGGCGTTGCGCAGCGCGGCGAGGGTGACGACCGCCGTGCCGTGCTGGTCGTCGTGGAAGACCGGGATGTCCAGGCGCTCCTGGAGCCTGCGCTCGACCTCGAAGCAGCGCGGAGCGGAGATGTCCTCCAGGTTGACGCCCCCGAAGGAGGGCGCGAGCCGGACGACGGTCTCCACGATCTCGTCCACGTCGGTGCAGTCCAGCGCGATCGGGACCGCGTCCACGCCGCCGAACTGCTTGAAGAGGATCGCCTTGCCCTCCATCACCGGCAGCGACGCCTGCGGGCCGATGTCGCCCAGGCCCAGCACCGCGGTGCCGTCCGTGACGACCGCGACGACCTGGGACTTCCAGGTGTAGTCGTGGACCAGTTCCGGCTGCTCGGCGATGGCGCTGCACACCTTGGCCACACCCGGTGTGTATGCCAGGGAAAGGTCGTCCGCGTCCCGCACCGGCACGGTCGCCCGGACCGCCATCTTGCCGCCGCGGTGCAGGGCGAACGCCGGGTCGATGGCCGACTCGACGCCACCGTCCAGCTCGCCCTGGGAATTGACGATCTCCGCTGCCACTGTTTGACCCCTTTGCTGAAATTCCTGATCGAGGGTGGCCGCTGCCTGGTCGAGGCGCGGGCGGGCACCACGTCCGCGGCCTCTCCGGCGGATGGGGCCGCCGTCGAGGTGGTAACGAACGCCGGGCGCGTCGCACTCACGCCCTGGTCCCCGGGTGAGGGGTGTAACTGCTCTTTCTACCGGATGAGCACCACCACGCACGAATGTCTTCCGTCTCACCGGCTGCCCGCGAAGTACGCCGGACATGGGGCATCCTGGGCAAAGGGCCTGTAGAGAGGGTGGAAGGCCGATCGACACCGCGGGAGGGGAGTGACGAAGCTCTCTCCCTGTGTGCGCGCCTCCGCTCATTCGAGCGGGAGGGGCGATCGGGCGGGCTGTGGCATACGTCTCGTCAGGCGCCGATCGTTCCCGGTCGCCCGTTATCCGATTTTGACATGCTGGGCATCCTGGCCTCGGGTGTCCGGATGGCAAGATGCCCACATCACGCAGTGTCGCCGCGCGCCCCGGGCGTGCCCGGACGACCCCGGACACTCCACATCACCCCGCAGGAGGACCCCCTCATGACCGCACGCACCAACCGCCCCCTGCCCTCGGTGGAAGGCTCCCGCAGGCCGTCCGCGCGCCGGCGCCTGGCCGCCGCCGCGGCCGTCGCGATCACCGGCTCCCTGCTGCTGACCGCGTGCGGGGACCAGACCGACAAGGGCGGCGAGGGGGGCGGCGGCGAGGCCAAGAGCTCCGAGGCCCCGCTGTTCGACAAGCTTCCCAAGAAGATCCAGTCCGCCGGCGTCATCAAGGTCGGCTCGGACATCGCCTACGCGCCGGTCGAGTTCTACGACGAGAACGACGAGATCGCCGGTATCGACCCCGACCTGGGCGAGGCCCTGAGCAAGCAGCTCGGCGTCGAGTTCGAGTTCGGCAACGGCACCTTCGACGGGCTGATCACCGGTCTGAACTCCGGCCGCCACGACATCATCATGTCGGCGATGACCGACACCAAGCAGCGCCAGGAGGGCCTGGACGACAAGGGCAAGAAGGTCGGAGAGGGCGTCGACTTCGTCGACTACTTCCGGGCCGGCTCCTCGATCCTGGTCAAGAAGGGCAACCCCGAGGGCATCAAGTCCCTGGAGGACCTCTGCGGCGAGACCGTCGCACTCCAGCGCGGCACGGCGAACGAGGAGCTCGCCGAGGCGCAGAGCGAGAAGTGCGACAAGCCGATCAAGATCCTCGCCTTCGACAAGGACACCGAGGCCCTCCTCCAGGTCAAGCAGGGCCGCGCGGTCGCCGACATCAACGACTACCCGGTCGCCGCGTACAACGCCAAGACCTCCGGTGGCGGCGAGGACTTCGAGGTCGTCGGCGACCAGATCGACGCCGCCCCCTACGGCATCGCCGTCAGCAAGGAGAACACCGAGCTGCGCGACGCCGTCAAGGCGGCCCTCGACGCCATCATCGACAACGGCGAGTACCAGAAGGTCCTGGAGAAGTGGGAGGTCACCGACGCCGGAGTCGAGGAGGCCACCGTCAACGGCGGCAAGTGAGCCACAGCGAACCTCCGTAGTTCCACAGCAAAGGTAACTCTCCGTGTCCGAACCTGAAGACAAGGCACCATCCGCGCCGGTGCCGGCCTCCAACACCGAGGGCGGTGGAGCCGGGGCGGGCGGTGCGGTGCCGGTGACCAAGAACTCCCCGGTGCCGCCCGAGGCCGTCAAGGCCATCCCGGTGCGCCACTACGGCCGCTGGATAAGCGCCGCGATCGTGCTCGTCCTGTTCGGCCTGGTGGTGGCGGCCTTCGTGGGCGCCGACATCACCTGGCCGACGGTGGGGCGCTACCTCAACCACGAGACGATCCTCACCGGTGCGGTCAACACCCTGTGGATCACCCTGCTCGCCATGCTCATGGGTGTGGTGCTCGGCACCGTCCTGGCGGTGATGCGGCTGTCGAAGAACCCGGTGATGTCGTCCGTCGCCTGGGGCTACATCTGGGTCTTCCGCGGCACCCCCGTCCTGGTGCAGCTGCTGATCTGGTACAATCTGGCGCTGATCTTCCCCATCCTGGACCTGGGCTTCTACCGCGACGAGATGAACGACGTGATGACGCCGTTCCTCGCCGCACTGCTGGGCCTGGGCCTGAACGAGGCCGCCTACATGGCCGAGATCAGCCGCGCGGGCATCCAGTCGGTGGACGAGGGCCAGACCGAGGCGGCCCACGCGCTCGGCATGACCGGCTCGCGCACCATGCGACGCATCGTGCTGCCGCAGGCCATGCGGGTCATCATCCCGCCGACGGGCAACGAGTTCATCAACATGCTCAAGACCTCGTCGCTGGCCTATGCCATCCAGTACAGCGAGCTGCTGTTCTCCGCCACCAGGATCTCCTCGCGCAACCTGGAGGTGATGGAGCTGCTGCTGGTGGCGACCATCTGGTACCTGATCCTCACCACGATCTTCAGCGTCGGCCAGTTCTACCTGGAGCGCCACTTCCAGCGCGGATCGTCCCGCAACCTGCCGCCCACGCCGTGGCAGCGGATCAGCAAGAGCCTCACCTCGTTCCGCACGCCGAGCCGGGTGGGAGGGAAGACGGTATGACCACCCCAGCTGTCCCGATGGTGAAGGCGGAGGGCGTCCACAAGTCCTTCGGCCACGCACACATCCTCAAGGGCATCGACCTGGAGGTCGCCGCGGGCGAGGTGTTCTGCCTGGTCGGCCCGTCCGGCTCCGGCAAGTCCACCTTCCTGCGCTGCATCAACCACCTGGAGAAGATCAGCGCCGGGCGGCTGTCGGTCGACGGCCACCTGGTCGGCTACCGGCAGAAGGGCGACAAGCTCTACGAGCTCAAGGAGCGCGAGGTCGCGGCCCAGCGCCGCGACATCGGCATGGTCTTCCAGCGCTTCAACCTCTTCCCGCACATGACCGCGGTGGAGAACGTCATGGAGGCGCCCGTCCAGGTCAAGGGCGAGTCCAGGGCGGCGGCCCGGGAGCGGGCCCTGAAGCTGCTGGAGAGGGTCGGCCTGGGCAACCGGACGGACAACTACCCCTCCCAGCTCTCCGGCGGCCAGCAGCAGCGCGTGGCCATCGCCCGCGCACTGGCGATGGAGCCCAAGCTGATGCTCTTCGACGAGCCCACCTCGGCGCTCGACCCGGAGCTGGTCGGCGAGGTGCTGGACGTCATGCGGGGGCTGGCCGAGGACGGCATGACGATGGTCGTCGTCACCCACGAGATGGGCTTCGCCCGGGAGGTCGGCGACTCGCTGGTCTTCATGGACGACGGCGTGGTCGTGGAGTCGGGCCATCCGCGCGATGTGCTGACCGATCCGCAGCACGAGCGGACCAAGGCGTTCCTGTCGAAGGTTCTCTGAGAGGCGGACACCGTCGCGAGGGCGGTGCGGAGCCCGGACCGGGGCCCGCACCGCCCTCCCGCCTTTTCCGGCGCCGGCCGGCCGTCCCCGCCGCCGGCCTCCGCGCGAGCCCGCGGCGAGTCTCACACGGCTGTCCTGTTCCGCGGCGGCCCGGCTCGGCCTAGGGTTTGGATCATGTTTGCTGCCTATGCCGCGCGCATCGACCGAGACAAGCCGCTGACCGGACTGGAGCTGGGCGAGCGTCCGGAGCCGGACGTTCCGCTCGGCTGGACGACCGTCGACGTCAAGGCGGCCTCCCTCAACCACCACGACCTGTGGTCCCTGCGCGGCGTCGGCCTCGGCGAGGAGTCGCTGCCGATGATCCTCGGCTGCGACGCGGCCGGGGTGGACGCCGACGGCAACGAGGTCGTGCTCTACTCCGTCATCGGCGCGACCGGGCACGGGGTCGGGCCGCGCGAGCGGCCCTCGATCCTGACCGAGAAGTACCAGGGCACCTTCGCCGAACGGGTCGCCGTACCGCAGTGGAACGTCCTGCCCAAGCCGAAGGAGCTCTCCTTCGAGGAGGCCGCCTGCCTGCCGACGGCGTGGCTGACCGCCTACCGGATGCTCTTCACCAACGCCGAGGTGCGCCCCGGGGACTCCGTCCTGGTGCAGGGCGCGGGCGGCGGCGTCGCCACGGCCGCCATCGTGCTGGGCGCGGCGGCGGGCCTGCGGGTCTTCGCCACCAGCCGGGACGAGGCCAAGCGCAGGCGGGCCGAGGAGTTGGGCGCCGAGGCGGCGTTCGAGAGCGGTGCGCGGCTGCCGCACCGGATGGACGCGGTGATCGAGACGGTCGGGGCCGCCACCTGGTCCCACTCGGTGAAGTCCCTCAAGCCCGGCGGCAGGCTGGTCATCTCGGGCGCCACCAGCGGCCCGAACCCGCCGGCCACCGAGCTGAACCGGATCTTCTTCCTGGAGCTGAAGGTCGTCGGCTCCACGATGGGGTCCAAGGAGGAGCTGGCCGGGCTGCTGAACTTCTGCGCGGCCAAGGGCGTGCGCCCGGTGATCGACTCCACGCTGCCGCTGGACCGGGCCCGTGAGGGCTTCGAGAAGATGGCGGCGGGCGACCTCTTCGGCAAGATCGTCCTGACGGTTTGACGGTCTGACGGTCTGACGGCCCGGCGGCGTGGCGACCCGCCACCGCCTCCGGGGAGGCGGGCCGCCGTGCTTCTCAGGCCCCGGGACCGCCCGTGCCGCCGGGGCTGTCCGTGCCGTTCGGGCCGGGCGAGCGCAGCAGGGAGACGATGTGGGCCGCCGCCGTCGACAGATGGCGGCGGGCCTCGCGCAGCCGCTCCTCGTCCACGCCGTGGTCGCGGGCCGCGTCCCGCACGTCGTCGCGGAACCGGTCCAGCAGCCGCTCCAGATCGCGCCGGGGGTCGCCGGACGGCGTGGCGGGCTCCTCGGCCCACTCCGGGGCCGCCGCCCGCGCCGCGCCCGCCCGTTCGTCCGGTTCCGCCCGCTTCGGCCGGGGCGCGGCCCGGCCGCCCGTGCCGGCCGCGCCGCCCAGGTCCCCCAGACCGCTCAGGCCGCCCAGCCCGCCCAGATGCCTGCCCAGTTCCGACATGCCCGCGCGCACCGCGCCCTGCCAGTCGCCCTGCTGGACGTGCGACTGGACCTGCTCCTGGACCTGGCGGGCGATCCGCTCGGCCTCCTGGCGGGCGGCGTCCCGCGCCTGCCGGGCCCTGCGCGCCTGGAGCCGGGCCTGCTGGGCCTCCTGGCGGGCGCGGCGGGCCTGCTCCTTCCACTGCTCACCGGCCCGGCGCATCTCCTCGCGCGCGGCCCGCAGCGCGTCCTCGTCGCCCCAGGAGCCCTCCCGGATGCTCTCCCAGGCCTTCTCCCAGCCGGGCGCGGACGTGCCGCCGCCCCCGGAGCCCTCGCCTCCCTCGGCGCCCGGGACCCGCCCGGCGCCGCGGGTCCGCTCGGCCGCCTCGCGCATCTCGCGGCGCAGGTCGCCGGCCGCGCCGCTGACGTCCTCGCGGATGTCGGCGGCCAGCGCCGCCAGCGACCGGTGGATCTCCAGCTCCAGCTCGGTCAGCTCGCCCTGCCTGCCGGAGAGTTCGGCGCGGCCGGCGTCGGTGAGGGAGTAGACCTTGCGGCCGCCCTCGGTGGTGTGGCTGACCAGCCCCTCGGCCTCCAGCTTGGCCAGCCGCGGATAGACGGTGCCGGCCGAGGGCGCGTACAGCCCCTGGAAGCGCTCCTCCAGCAGCCGGATCACCTCGTAGCCGTGGCGGGGTGCCTCGTCGAGCAGCTTCAGCAGGTACAGGCGCAGTCGGCCATGGGCGAAGACGGGGGGCATGTCACACGTCCTTACGGGGGGAGGACTCGGCCGGCGAGGGTGTGCCGCCGGTCGCGAAGGGGGCGCCGGCCTCCTCGCCGGCTTCCGGCTCCGGGCGGCGCAGCAGGGCGATCGAGCCGGAGACGGTGGTGGCCCGCAGCAGTCCGTCGCCCGTACCGAGGGTGCCGGTGACACGCCTGGCACCCCACTGCCCCGAGATCCGCAGCTCCTCGAAGGCGCAGGAGACGGCGCCCGCGGCGGTGCCCGCCTCCACGGCGGCGTCGGCCGGCTCCGGCAGCCGCAGGGCTATCCCGCCCGACACGGAACTCAGCCGGACGTCGGTGCGCCGCCGCTCCCGCGCCGGGGCCAGGTCGACCGCCATGTCGCCGCTGACGGAGTCGGCCCGCACCGGCGAGCCGCCGCCGTCGATGACCGTCAGATCACCGGAGACGGAGTTGAAGCGCAGGCCCCCCGTCACGCCCTGTGCCTGCACATCGCCGGAGACGGTGTCGGCGCGTACGTCGCCGCGCAGGCCCACCAGGGTGATGCCGCCGGTGACCCCGCGCACCTCGGTGCGCCCCTCGATACCGGTGACCACCGCGTCGGCCCCGACCACGCCGACCTCGACCCGGACACCGGCGGGCACGGCGAGCGAGACGTCGGCGCTGTGCGGCCATGTCTCGCGGTCGAGGAGGGTGAGGAAGCCCTTCCAGGGCAGGTCGTCATAGGCGACCGTGAGCGTGCCGTCCTCCAGCCGGACGGTCGGCGGGGGCCCGGTGACGGCCCCGACCTCCAGCCTGGCGGGCGGGGCGTCGGTGCCGACGACGTTCACCGCGCCGCCCACCACGCGCACCCGCAGGGTGTGAACGTCCTCCTCGAAGACGAGCGCGCACGGCGCGTCCACGGACCACTCGGACCGGCCTGGCACGGCGGCCTCCCCTGCATCGGCGTACGACGACATATCGCGTCCCTGTGGAGACACGATATATCGCGGTCGCGGGAAGTCAAGGGAAGCGCACGGCCGCACGGCGGGGGCGCGGGCCGCCCGCCGTCACTCGTCCTCGTCGTCCAGACGCGCCAGCCAGGTCGCCAGCCGCTCCACGGGCACCTCGAAGTCCGGGTTGAGGTCGACGAAGGTCCGCAGCTGCTCGGAGAGCCACTCGAAGGTGACCTCCTCCTCGCCGCGCCGCTGCGCCAGCTCCTCGATACCGCGGTCGGTGAAGTACATGGCCGTCTCCTGTCGGGGCCTGATGGGGTGCGTGGGTATCACGGGCGTGGGGCCCGTACCGTCGAGGTGACGGTACGGGCCCCACGGGGCCTGCGGGCGGCGGCGGGCCGCCCGCAGGCCCTTTCGCCGGCCTCGCCGGCTCAGAGGTCGAAGACCTCGTTGACCAGCTGCTGCTGCTCGGCCTGGTGGCGCTTGGCGGAACCCACCGCCGGGGACGAGGACGACGGACGCGAGACCCGGCGCAGCCGGTCCGCGTTCGGGGCCTTCCCCGAGCCGATGAACAGGTCGAGGTGGTCCACCAGGTTGAGCGCGATGAACGGCCACGCGCCCTGGTTCGCCGGCTCCTCCTGCGCCCACACGATCGTCGAGGCTCCGGAGTAGCGGGCCATCTCGGCCTGGATCTCCTTGCTGGGCAGCGGGTACAGCCGCTCCAGCCGGATGATCGCGGTGTCGGTCACGCCCCGCTTGCTCCGCTCGGCGGCGAGGTCGTAGTAGACCTTGCCGGAGCAGAAGACGACCTTGCGCACCTGGGCCGGGTCCACCGAGGCGTCGCCGATCACCGGGCGGAAGCCGCCGGAGGTGAACTCCGCCGCCTTCGAGGTCGCCGCCTTGAGCCGGAGCATCGACTTCGGGGTGAAGACGATCAGCGGCTTGTGGTGCGGGTTGTGCACCTGCCAGCGCAGCAGGTGGAAGTAGTTCGACGGCAGGGTCGGCGCCGCGACCGTCATGCTGTTCTGCGCGCACAGCTGGAGGAAGCGCTCGATCCGGGCCGAGGAGTGGTCCGGGCCCTGGCCCTCGTAGCCGTGCGGCAGCAGCAGCGTGACGCCGGAGGTCTGGCCCCACTTCTGCTCGGCCGAGGAGATGAACTCGTCCACGACCGTCTGCGCGCCGTTGACGAAGTCGCCGAACTGCGCCTCCCACATCACCAGCGCCTCGGGGCGGGCCAGGGAGTAGCCGTACTCGAAGCCCATCGCCGCGTACTCGCTCAGCAGCGAGTCGTAGACGTTGAAGCGGGCCTGGTCCTCGGACAGATACAGCAGCGGGGTGTAGTCCTCGCCGGTCTCCCGGTCCACCAGCACCGCGTGGCGCTGGCCGAAGGTGCCGCGGCGGGAGTCCTGGCCGGCCAGCCGGACGGGGGTGCCCTCCATCAGCAGCGAGCCGACGGCGAGCGTCTCGCCCATCGCCCAGTCGATCCTGTCCTCCTCCACCATCGCCGCGCGGCGCTGGAGCTGCGGCAGCAGCCTGGGGTGGACGGTGATCCGCTCGGGGATGTTGACCTGGGACTCGGCGATCCGCTTGAGGACCTCCGAGCTGACGCCGGTGTCCACCGAGACCGGGAACTCCGCCTGCGGGACCGGAACCTCCGCCGGGGCCGGCTGGCTGGTGGCGTCGCGGACCTCGGTGAAGACCTTCTCCAGCTGCCCCTGGAAGTCCTGGAGCGCCTGCTCGGCCTCCTCCAGCGTGATGTCGCCCCGGCCGATCAGCGACTCGGTGTAGAGCTTGCGCACCGAGCGCTTCTTGTCGATCAGGTTGTACATCAGCGGCTGGGTGAAGTGCGGGTTGTCGGCCTCGTTGTGACCGCGGCGGCGGTAGCAGATGAGGTCGATCACCACGTCCTTGTTGAACGCCTGGCGGAACTCGAAGGCCAGCCGCGCCACGCGCACGCAGGCCTCCGGGTCGTCGCCGTTGACGTGGAAGACCGGCGCCTCGATCATCCGCGCCACGTCCGTGGCGTACATCGAGGAGCGCGCCGACTCCGGCGGGGCGGTGAAGCCGACCTGGTTGTTGATGACCACGTGCACGGTGCCGCCGGTGCGGTAGCCGCGCAGCTGCGACATGTTCAGCGTCTCGGCCACCACGCCCTGGCCCGCGAAGGCCGCGTCGCCGTGCAGCTGTACGGGCAGGACGGTGAAGTCCGTGCCGCCCTTGCCGATGATGTCCTGCTTGGCGCGGGCCACGCCCTCCACGACCGGGTCCACGGCCTCCAGGTGGGAGGGGTTGGCGGTGAGGGAGACCTTGATCTCCTCGCCGTCCAGGCCGGTGAAGGTGCCCTCGGCGCCCAGGTGGTACTTCACGTCGCCGGAGCCGTGCATCGACTTCGGGTCGAGGTTGCCCTCGAACTCGCGGAAGATCTGGGCGTAGGACTTGCCCACGATGTTGGCCAGCACGTTGAGGCGGCCGCGGTGGGCCATGCCGACGACGACCTCGTCCAGACGCGCCTCGGCGGCGGCGTCGAGCACGGCGTCCAGCATCGGGATGACGGACTCGCCGCCCTCCAGCGAGAAGCGCTTCTGGCCCACGTACTTGGTCTGCAGGAAGACCTCGAACGCCTCGGCGGCGTTCAGCCTGCGCAGGATGCGCAGCTGCTCGTCGCGCTCCAGGGAGGAGTGCGGGCGCTCGACGCGGTCCTGGATCCACTTGCGCTGCTTGGGGTCCTGGATGTGCATGTACTCGATGCCGGTGGTGCGGCAGTACGAGTCGCGCAGCACGCCCAGGATGTCGCGCAGCTTCATCAGGGACTTGCCGGCGAAGCCGCCGACCGCGAACTCCCGCTCCAGGTCCCACAGGGTGAGCCCGTGCTCGGTGATGTCCAGGTCGGGGTGCTTGCGCTGCTCGTACTCCAGCGGGTCGGTGTCGGCCATGACGTGGCCGCGGACCCGGTAGGAGTGGATCAGGTCGAAGACGCGGGCGGCCTTGGTGACGTCGTCGTCGTGGGAGACGTCGATGTCGCGCAGCCAGCGCACCGGCTCGTAGGGGATGCGCAGCGCCTTGAAGATCTCGTCGTAGAAGTCGTTCTCGCCGAGCAGCAGCTGGTGCATGATCCGCAGGAACTCGCCGGAGGCGGCACCCTGGATCACACGATGGTCGTAGGTGCTGGTCAGCGTCATGACCTTGGAGACGCCCAGCTTGTTCAGGGTGTCCTGCGAGGTGCCCTGGAACTCCGCCGGGTACTCCATCGCGCCGACGCCGATGATCAGGCCCTGGCCGGGCATCAGGCGCGGCACCGAGTGGACGGTGCCGATGCCGCCGGGGTTGGTCAGCGACGCGGTGACGCCGGAGAAGTCCTCCATCGTCAGCTTGTTGTTCCGGGCGCGGCGCACGATGTCCTCGTAGGCCTGCCAGAACTCGAAGAAGGTCAGCGTCTCGGCCTTCTTGATGGCGGCCACCACGAGCTGGCGGTCGCCGTTGGGCTTGACCAGGTCGATGGCCAGGCCGAGGTTGACGTGGTCGGGCTTGACCAGCGTCGGCTTGCCGTCCTTCTCGGTGTAGGAGTGGTTCATCGACGGCATCGCCTTGAGCGCCTGCACCATGGCGTAGCCGATGAGGTGCGTGAAGGACACCTTGCCGCCGCGGGCGCGCTTGAGGTGGTTGTTGATGACGATGCGGTTGTCGATGAGCAGCTTCACCGGGATCGCGCGCACCGACGTGGCGGTGGGCAGCTCCAGCGAGGCGTTCATGTTCCGGGCTACCGCGGCGGACGGGCCGCGCAGCGGCACGTACTCCGGTCCGGCCGCCCGGCCGTCCCCGCCCTCGGCGGTCTCGGCCTCGGCGGGCTCGCTCCTGGGAGGCGCGGCCTTGGCGGCGGGCTTCGCCGCCGGCTCGCTCCCGGCGGGAGCGGGCTTCGCGGCGGGCTCGGACGCGGGGGCCTTCGCGGCGGGCGCCGTCTGCTGGGGCCGGGGGGCCTGGGACGCCTGGGGCTCACCCGCGGGCTTCGACGCGCTGGGGGCCGCGGCACCTCCGGCGGCCTGTCCCGGCTTGTAGTCGGCGAAGAAGTCCCACCAGGCCCGGTCCACTGAGTTCGGGTCCTGGAGGTACTGCTGGTAGATCTCGTCGACGAGCCACTCGTTGGCACCGAAACCGGCGGCAGGACTCTTGCCCTGCCCGTCCTGGTCGGTCCTGGGAGAACTCGAAGTCTTGGGGGCCTGTGGCGACACGGCGGCAACCGCCCTCTTCCGCTTACCTGTGTGGGTGGACAGCAGAAATAAAGGCTACGCTCCCTGCGCCGTTCGGTGCAGTCGGCATGGTGTTTGCGTCGCCTAAGTCACATCCACAGGCGCGTTTCGGCGCTTTCTTTGGCGGGAAACGAACATGGTTCGACTGCTTCAGGGAAGGCGCGCCCCAGGGAGTGGCCCCTGCCTCGCTCCCTCACCTCGCGGCTGCTTCGAGCCTACGTCAACTCCAGTTTGGACGTATCGCCGGGAAGGGTGACGAGGATCCGGCAGCCGCGCGGGGATTCGGCCACCCCGATCCGTCCTCCGTGCAGATCCACCGCCCAGCGCGCGATGGCCAGCCCCAGCCCCGTGCCGCCGTCCTTGCCCTCGGCCGGCGCGGAGCGGCCGAAGCGCTCGAAGACCCTGGCGCGGTCCGCCTCCGGGATGCCCGGGCCCTCGTCCAGCACCTCCAGCTCCAGGCTCAGCGGCGCCCGGCCCGGACGTGCCCGCACCGTCACCCGGCCGTGGGGCGGACTGTGCTTGACGGCGTTGTCGATCAGGTTGGCGACCACCTGGTGCAGCCGCTCGGTGTCGGCGTACGCGACCATGTCCGAGGGGGTCACCTCCAGATGGAGGTGGACATCGGTGCGGGAGTGCCCCTGACCCTTGGTCATGTTGGCCTCCTTGAGCACGCCCGCCAGATAGGGCCACACCTCGAAGCGGCGCGAGTGCAGCGGCACCACGCCGTTGTCGAGCCTGGACAGATCCAGCAGGTGCTCCACCAGGCGGCCCAGGCGCTCGGTCTGCCGCAGCGCGATGTCCATCGTCGCCGGATCGGCCTCGGATACCCCGTCCACCACGTTCTCCAGCACCGCGCGCAGCGCCGCGATCGGGGTGCGCAGCTCGTGCGAGACGTTGGCCACCAGCTCCTTGCGGTGCCGGTCGGCGGCCTCCAGGTCGGCGGCCATGCTGTTGAAGGTGCCGGCCAGCTCGCCCAGCTCGTCGCGGCGGTCGACACGGACCCGCCGGCTGTAGTCGCCGCGCGCCATCCAGCGGGCGGCGTCCGTCATCTCGTCCAGCGGCGCGGCCAGCCCGTGCGCCACGAACTGGGTGACCACCAGCGAGGCGATCACCGCGAGCAGGGCGATCACCCGCAGCTCGATGGCCGAGTGGACCGCGACGATGGTCAGCAAGGTGGTGATGGCCACCGTGACGATCACCAGCGCGCCCAGCGCGGCCTTCACGGAGCGGAACGGGTCCACGGGGCGCACGCCCTCCCAGAACCGGTTCCACAGGGAGCGCCGGCGGCGGCCCGCGCCCGCCGCGCTCATGTCCAGTCGGGGGCCGGGGCGGGAGCCTCCAGCGCGTAGCCGACGCCGTGGACGGTGCGTATCCGCTCCGCGCCGATCTTCCGGCGCAGCGCCTTGATGTGGCTGTCGACCGTGCGCGTGCCCGAGGCGTCCGCCCAGTCCCACACCTCGGCCAGGAGCTGTTCGCGCGAGAGCACCGCGCGGGGGGAGTTGGCCAGGCAGACCAGCAGGTCGAACTCGGTCGGGGTGAGGTGGACGTCCCGGCCGGACACCCGCACCCGGCGCTGGGCGTTGTCGATCTCCAGCTCGCCCAGCCGCAGCGTGCCCGAGCGGGGGGAGGACGCGGCGATCGTGGCCCGTTCCACGCGGCGCAGCAGGACGTGGGCGCGCGCGACCAGCTCCCGCATGGAGAAGGGCTTGGTCATGTAGTCGTCCGCACCGACGCCCAGGCCGACCAGCATGTCGGTCTCGTCGTCCCGGGCGGTGAGCATCAGCACCGGGACCGGCCGCTGCGCCTGCACCCGGCGGCAGACCTCCAGGCCGTCGAAGCCCGGCAGCATCACGTCCAGCACCAGCAGGTCGGGCTGCCACGCCTCGGCCGCCTCCACCGCCGCCGGGCCGTCCCCGGCGGTGCGGACCTGGAAGCCCTCGGCGCGCAGCCGGGCGGCGACCGCCTCGGTGATGGTCGGGTCGTCCTCCACGACCAGGATCCGGCGCTGGGCGCCCGGGGTGGCCGCCGCGGCGGCGGTGCCGCCGTGGGACTGCGTGGTGTTCCTGTGGTCCATACGTCTCGCCCTACCGCTCGGTTTCTCGCTAGAGCGTAAAGGGCGCGTGTGCGCTGCGCTACGCCGGTCGGGTGGCGAGGTGCACCACGTCCGGGACGCCTCGGGCGACGGGCACCTCTTCGGTGCGCACCCGCGTGAACCCGGCATTCCGGAGCGCTTCGCCGAACGCCCGGGACGGCTGCGCGGACCACACGGCCAGCACCCCGCCCGGGGCGAGCCGCCGCGCGCAGGCGGCGAGCCCGGCGGGCGTGTAGAGCGAGCCGTTGTCCTCGGTGACCGTCCAGTCGGGACCGTTGTCGACGTCCAGGCACAGCGCGTCGTACGGTTCACCGCCGTCGGGGCCGCTCCCGGGGCCGCCGCCGGTCAGGTGCGCCAGGAGGTCGTCGCGGACGATCCGCACCCGGGGATCG
This sequence comes from Streptomyces sp. SS8, assembly GCF_054072955.1. Lineage (NCBI taxonomy): Bacteria > Bacillati > Actinomycetota > Actinomycetes > Kitasatosporales > Streptomycetaceae > Streptomyces > Streptomyces sp. SS8. The sequence continues at coordinate 123,035 of NZ_JBSVCZ010000006.1, read as the reverse complement.
GCCAGCGCGCCGCGGGAGATCTCGCCGAGCGGGCCGTCGCGGTGCCAGTCGATCACCGCCTCCTCCCGCTCGACCACCGTGATCCGCCCCCAGCGCGGCTCGGCCGCCGCCTCGGCCAGCGAGAAGCCGACGCCCAGCCCGCCGATCAGCACGGCCGGGGAGGGCCGGCCGCCGCCGGCGTCCAGCTCCTCGAGCGCGGTCCGCACCAGCAGGCGCTCGGAGCGGCCGTCGGAGGTGTCCATCAGGAAGCAGCCGTTGGCGATGATCTGCAGCAGCTCGCCGTGCCGCCGCAGCACCACCTCGCCGTGGGGGCCGTCGCGGCGGTCCAGGACGAGGGGGGCGCCGGCCCCGCGGCCGGCCGCCGCCTCGTACGGGAGGTACGGGGGGTGCGGGTTCTGCGTGTCGGCCGTCATGCCGACCATCCTGCCGGTGGCGGGCGGAGCGCGGCGGAGGGGCCGGTGGGCGCGGTGATCGCTCGCAGCGAACACGTGACGGGGAACACGGCGCGCCTCCCGGGCATTGAACAGGTGTTGAGTCACCTCAGCTCAACTTGTCTGCCGAGGGAGAGATCATGGCTCTGTCGCCCGCAACGCTCACCCTGCCCGTGCTGCCGCTCGACGACGAGGTGGTGCTGCCCGGGATGGTGGTGCCGCTGGACCTGTCCGACGCCGAGGTGCGGGCCGCGGTGGAGGCCGCCCAGTCCGCCGCCGAGGACGGCGCGCCCGGTTCCGGCGGCCCCGGCGGCCCCGGCGGCAAGGACGGCAAGGGGGAGAAGCCCCGGGTGCTGCTCGTGCCGCGCATCGACGGCTCCTACGCGGGCATCGGGGTGCTCGGCCGCGTGGAGCAGGTCGGCCGGCTGGCCGACGGCGACCCCGGTGCCCTGCTCCGGGGTGTGAGCCGGGTGCGGATCGGCGCGGGCACCACCGGGCCGGGCGCCGCCCTGTGGGTGGAGGGCACCGAGATCGAGGAGAGCGTCCCCGATCCGCTGCCCGGCGCCGTCGCCGAACTCGTCAGGGAGTACAAGGCGCTGGCCACCAGCTGGCTGCGCAGGCGCGGCGCCTGGCAGGTCGTGGACCGCGTCCAGCAGATCGACGACCCCGGGCAGCTCGCCGACAACTCCGGCTACAGCCCCTTCCTCGGCTCCGGGCAGCGGGTCAGGCTGCTGGAGACCACCGACCCGGTGGAGCGGCTGAGGCTGGCCGTCACCTGGCTGCGCGACCACCTAGCCGAGCAGGACGTCGCCGAGGCCATCGCCAAGGACGTCCAGGAGGGCGTGGACAGACAGCAGCGCGAGTTCCTGCTCCGCCGCCAGCTGGAGGCCGTCCGCAAGGAGCTGGCCGGGCTGAGCGGACAGGCGGAGGGCGAGGGTGACGACCACCGCGCCCGGGTGGAGGCCGCCGACCTGCCGCCGAAGGTCCGCGAGGCCGCCCTGAAGGAGGCCGACCGCCTGGAGCGCGTCCCCGAGCAGAGTCCCGAGAGCGGCTGGATCCGCACCTGGCTGGACACCGTCCTGGAGATGCCGTGGAACGAGCGGACCGAGGACGCCTACGACATCGCCGGCGCCCGCGCCGTCCTGGACGCCGACCACGCCGGCCTGGAGGACGTCAAGGAGCGCATCACCGAGTACCTGGCCGTCCGCAAGCGCCGGGCCGAACGGGGCATGGGCGTGGTGGGGGGACGCCGGGGCGGCGCGGTGCTGGCCCTGGTCGGGCCGCCCGGAGTCGGCAAGACCTCCCTGGGAGAGTCCGTGGCCCGGGCGATGGGGCGGAAGTTCGTCCGCGTCGCGCTCGGCGGGGTGCGCGACGAGGCCGAGATCCGCGGCCACCGCCGCACCTACGTCGGCGCGATGCCGGGCCGGATCGTGCGGGCCGTCAAGGAGGCCGGCTCGATGAACCCGGTCGTGCTGCTCGACGAGATCGACAAGGTCGGCAGCGACTTCCGCGGCGACCCGGCCGCCGCCCTGCTGGAGGTGCTGGACCCCGCGCAGAACCACACCTTCCGCGACCACTACCTGGAGGTCGAACTCGACCTGTCCGACGTGGTGTTCCTGGCCACCGCAAACGTCCTGGAGTCCATCCCCCAGCCCCTGCTGGACCGCATGGAGCTGGTGCGGCTGGACGGCTACACCGAGGACGAGAAGGTCGTCATCGCCCGCGACCACCTGGTGCCCCGCCAGCGCGAGCGCGCCGGGCTGGAGGACGGCGAGGTGGCGCTGGAGGAGGACGCGCTGCGCAGGCTGGCCGGCGAGTACACCCGCGAGGCGGGGGTGCGCGACCTGGAGCGGTCCGTGGCGCGGCTGCTGCGCAAGATCGCGGCCCAGCACGAACTGGGGGAGCGCGAACTGCCGTTCACCGTCGGCGCGGACGACCTGCGCGCCCTGATCGGCCGCCCCCACCACATCCCGGAGTCCGCCCAGGACCCGGCCGGGCGGCGCACCGCCGTCCCCGGAGTGGCCACCGGACTGGCCGTCACCGGCGCGGGCGGGGACGTCCTCTACGTCGAGGCGTCGCTGGCCGACCCGGAGACGGGCGGCTCCGGTCTGACGCTGACCGGGCAGCTGGGCGAGGTGATGAAGGAGTCCGCGCACATCGCCCTGTCCTACCTGCGCTCGCGAGGCGCGGAACTGGAGTTGCCAGTGGGCGGTCTGAAGGACCGCGGCGTCCACCTCCACGTCCCGGCGGGCGCGGTGCCCAAGGACGGGCCGAGCGCGGGCGTCACCATGACGACCGCGCTGGCCTCGCTGCTGTCGGGCCGCCGGGTCCGCCCGGAGGTGGCGATGACCGGTGAGGTGTCGCTGACCGGCCGCGTCCTGCCGGTCGGCGGGGTGAAGCAGAAGCTGCTGGCCGCCCACCGCGCCGGGATCACCACGGTGGTCATCCCCGAGCGGAACGAGCCGGACCTGGACGACGTGCCCGAGGAGGTGCTGCGCAAGCTGGAGGTCCACCCGGTCTCGGACATCCGCCGGGTGCTGGAACTGGCCCTGGCCCCCGCCGGGGCGGACCTGCCGGTCGCGGTCTGAGCGGGCGGGTTCGTCCGCCCGCCGGTGAAACGGCTTCCGGGCGTCACCGGCCGGTGGGGACGGTGACGCCGGGGAGCCGGCTAGAACTCCACCAGCACGGCCGTGGCGTCGTCGTGCGTCTTGCCGCGCGGGAAGGCCGTGCCGGCGCGGTCGGCCGACTCGGCGGTGCGCACCCGCCCGATCAGCGACCGGGGCCCCTCCTTGCGGAGCACCGCCATCAGCTCGGTCCAGTCGCCCAGGCGGAAGGTGTCCGTCCAGCGCGTGACGCCGTCGCTCAACGCGGCCAGCGCGCGAACCCGTTCGCGGGGTGCCGAACCCACCACCGCGCGTCCGGCCACCGACGGATCGGCCGCCGCGGTGAAGAAACCGCCCTCGGCGTTGCGCAGGGACTCCAGATACGCGGCCCGCTCGGCCGGGGGCAGCGCCCGCGCGGCGGGCCGCAGCCCGTCCAGCCGGGGGTCGAGAACGGGCGTCACCGCCCCGTCCGCGCCCTCCACCAGCAGCGCCGAGTCGGAGAGCACCAGATGCTCGACGGCCGAGTCGTCCCAGCGGGCCAGCACCACCGTTGCCTGCGGAGTTCGGGAGTGAGAAAGGTCACACCCCGACCCGTGGGCGGAGGCGGTCCGGCCGATGGCGGAGGCCAGGCACTCCCTGAGCGTCATATCCCGTCGCGAACCGGACAGTTCGAGCAGTGTCCCGCCCAGCCGGGCCACGTACCACGGCACGTCGTGCGCGCACCCGGTGTCCTCCGGGGGCGGGGTCACGCCGTCCAGCACCACCAGCGCCCCGCCCCTTCCCGCCGCAGGTAGGGCTACCGACGCGTAGTCCTCGTTGGGGACCTGGGGGCTGCCGGGCTCGCTCGCCATCTCGATCCGCATGCGCGCCAGTGTGCCGGAGGGGGCCGGAAGGGGGCGCGGGCCGGGTGCCGCCGACAGGGATGGACGATGGGCCGAAAACAGGTCTGAACCACTGTCACGACCTGCGGGTTCTTCGCCGGAGTTCTGCCGGAATCGGAGTTTCCGCGAAACGGCGGGCGCGAATATTGCCAAAAGGCCGGGCGGATTTCCAACCCCTGACCGGTGTGTGGCCGAACCGTTCGCGGCATCGGAGTTGTTCGGCAACTCCCCCGTGATGTTCACTCCTTCGAGTGGCCCGGCAGGGGGACCGCCTCCGTGTCCGCCGCGGCGATGGAAACGTCGGCCGCCGCGGGCAGCCGTGATCGGACGGGATACGGTCCCCTGCCGCACACATTGGACTGTCGCGTCCCGGACTGGTCCGGGACGGCGGAACGAGATTGCGAGCACGGGTGGGGAAGAAGCGACACCGGAGCAGCCGGCAGGACCGCCAGGACGGCACAGCCTCCGCACCGCCCCCCACCGGGCGCAGGGCGCGGGTGCGCAACAGACTCCTCGCCTCCGTCGTGCTGTGCGCCGCCGCCGTACTCGCCGCGGGCGCGCCCTCGGTGGCCACGGCCTCGCGCGATCTGACCGACGCCCAGCGGCTGGTCGACCGCGCCGACCTGGGCCGCCGCGCGGTCTCGCTCTCCCACGCCCTGGCCGACGAGCGCGACGCCGTCGTCCGCCACATCGCCGCGGGCCGCACCACCAAGGACGGCGAGGGGCTCTCCGAGCGGGAGCGCGCCCGGGTGGACCGCGCCATCCGGGAGCTGAGCGCCGACGCCCCCGCCGACATACGCAGGCTGCTCGACGCCTTCCCCGACACCCGTCAGCGGGCCGTGGCCGGTGCGGGCGGCGCCGTCGAGACGTACGAGGCGTACACCCAGCTCATCCAGTCCCTCGGCGGCATCACCGCGGCCACCACCCGCGCCCTGCCCGCACGCGCCGAGAACGCGACGGCCGACGCGCTCCCCGACCTCGGGCGCGCCGTCGAACAGGCCTCCGCCGCCCGGGGTCTGCTGATGGCCGCGCTCGCGGGCGAGGGCGAGCAGCCGCGTCTGACCGCCGCCGCCCAGCAGGCGCACCTGCGCGAGCAGGCCGCTCTCGCCGACTTCGACCAGACCGCGCTGGCCGGCGACCGCGACGCGTATGCCAGGACCGTCACCGGCACCGACGTGACGCTGGCCGAGCGCTACCTGGCCCGCCTCACCGACCAGCCGCGGCTGGACCACCAGGACCGCTCCCTGGACCCCGACCGCGTGGTGTCCGCGCTGACCGCCCGGGTGGACCGCATGCGCAGCATGGAGTCCTCGCTGGCGGCCACCGAGGTGAAGAGGCTGGAGGGGCTGCGCGACGACGACGTCACGGCACTGGAGCTGCGCGCCGCCCTGCTGGGGATCTGTCTGCTGCTCGCCGTCGGCATCAGCGTGCAGACCGCCCGTTCGATGGCCCGGCCGCTGGCCGTCCTGCGGCGCGGCGGCGAGCGGGTGGCCGCCGACCCGGTGGGCGAGGAGCCGGTGGTGTACACCGGCCGCAACGACGAGTTCGCCGACGTCGTACGCGCCGTCAACCGCCTGCGGGCCACCGCCGCCGAGCTGCACGAGCGCGCCGTCCGGGCCGAGGCCGCGGCCGGCTCCGGGGAGGCCGGCTCCACACGGCCCGCCGATCCCGCGCGCGAGACCGGCACCGCCCCGCTCGCCGCCGAACTCGAGGCCGCGCGCGAGCGGTTGACCGCCCTGACCGCCGAGCACGAGAAGCTGCTGCGCGAGCACGGGTCCGCCAGGGCCGCCGGCGGGGCCGCCGAGTCCGCCGGGGGCGAGGAGCCCGAGCGCCGCCAGGGCGCCTCCAACGGCACGTTCGTCCACCTCGGACTGCGGACCCTGGGACTGGTGGAGCGGCAGCTGGCCCTGATCGAGTCCATGGAGCACGAGGAGAAGGAACCGGAGCGGCTCGCCGCCCTGTTCAAGCTCGACCACCTCGCCACCCGGATGCGCCGCCACAGCGAGAACCTGCTCCTCCTGGCGGGCTCCGAGCACACCACCGGCCATCTGGAGCCGGTGCCGCTGCTGGACGTGCTGCGCGCCGCGATCAGCGAGATCGAGCGCTACGAGCGGGTGGAGATCGCCACGCTGCCGCCGCACGCCCAGGTCTCCGGATCCGCCGCCGACGACATCAGCCACCTGATCGCCGAACTGGTGGACAACGCCACCGCCTTCTCGCCGCCGGAGGCCGAGGTACGGCTGTCGGGCTGGATGCTGGAGAACGGCGAGATCATGCTCTCCGTCCAGGACGAGGGCATCGGCTCCTCCCCCGAGCGGCTCGCCGAGCTGAACGCCAAGCTCGCCGACGGAGCCTTCGCCGCCCCCGAGGACGGTGACGTGCTGGGCATGGGTCTGTACGTGGTGGCCCGGCTCGCCGCGCGGCACGGCGTACGGGTGCAGCTGCGCGAGCAGCAGCAGGGCGGCATCGCCGCGGTCGCCGTCCTGCCGCGCGCCCTGCTGCCCGACCGCCCGGTGCCAGGGGCCCTCGCGGGGGCCAGGACCGCCACCGCGGGCACGGCGCAGCCCCTGCCGGGCACGGTGGCCGAGGCCAACGGCAACGCACTGCCGTCCAGCCCGGACCGGGCACGCCCGGCGGTGGCGGCGGACACGGACGCGCCGGACACCGGAGCGGGTGGCGAGGGCGCCGCCGCCGATGTCACCGAGACCGCGCCGATCCCCCGGATCACCGAGGACACCGTGCCTCCCCCGGCCGCCCGCGCCGCCGCCCCCGCGGAGGCCGGCGAGGCCGCGGCCGACCCCGCGCGCGACGCCCTGGTCCGGGCCGCGGGCCCGCACCACGCCGAGCCCGAGGACTCCCGCGAGCACAGCCGGACCCGGGACGAGGCGCCGGCGGCGGCTCCGGAAACGGTTCCGGAAACGGCCCCCGAACCCGCCCCCGCCTCCGCCGTGGAGGACGGGACCTCGCCCGCCCCGCGGACCGTCACCGCCAAGGGGCTCCCCAAGCGCACACCGCGGACCGTGGAGACCGGAGTCGACGTACCCCGGCCCCGTACGGGCGGACTGAAGGCCGAGGAGCTGCGCAGACGGCTCGGCGGCTTCCAGCAGGGCGCCAGGGACGGCCAGCGCGACGCGGAGGCGCAGATCGCAGCCGAGCAGGTCGCAGCCGGCCGCAGCGAGGGCCCGGCGGACGACCGCGCGGAGGCGACGGACACGGGTGGCACTGTCGAGGAGGCACGCAAGTGAACGCGCCCACCACCGCACACACGCCCAGCAGGCAGGCACGCAACCTGCGCTGGCTGCTGTCCAACCTGGTCGACGAGGTCCCCGGCGTACGCTCCGTCGCCGTGGTGTCCTCCGACGGCCTGCTCCTGCTCTCCTCCGAACCGGGCAGAACCGCCGGGACCACCGGGGCCGCCGGTCCCGGCGGCGGACCGGACCGCGAGGAGGACGGCGCCGGGGAGCGTACGGACGGCGCCGCCCCGCGCCGGGAGCCGGGAGGACGGCCGGAGCGCGGTCCCAGGGGCTCCGGCGCGGACCTGGCCACCATCGTCTCCGGCCTCGGCTCCCTCACCCGGGGCGCCTCCAAGCTGATGGACGCCGGGACCGTCAAGCAGACCATGGTCGCGATGGACGAGGGCAGCCTGTTCGTGATGTCGATCAGCGACGGTTCGCTGCTCGGCGTCCACGCCGCCCCCGACTGCGACATGAGCGTCGTCGCCTACCACATGGCCCTCTTCGTCGGCCGGGCCGGACACGTCCTCACCCCCGAACTCCGCACCGAACTGCGCACGTCGATGGAGCTGGACCAGTGACCTCCCACAGCCCGCTGCCCCTACGCAAACCCGCGCGCGTGCGCCCCTACTCCCTGACCGGCGGCCGTACCCGCTTCGGGCACGTCCTGCTGGTGGAGACCCTCGTCGCCGCCATCGAGGCCCCCGAGGCACGCCTGGAGCTGACCTCGGGGGGCCTGCGCGACCGCGTGATGCCCGAGATGCGGGCCATCGTCGAGCTGTGCCGCCGGATGCGCTCGGTCGCCGAGATCGCCGCCCGCCTGCGGATGCCGCTGGGCGTGGTGCGCGTGCTGCTCAGCGACCTCGCCGACCAGGGGCGCATCCGGGTCTACGGCACCGGCTACGACAACGACCGGCCCGACCGCGCACTGCTGGAGAGGGTGCTGGTCGGACTCCGCAGGCTCTGACGGGCCCTCCCGTACCCCGTCCGGCGCGTGAGGCCGGGCACAGACACCGACGCAGACCCGAAGCAGACCCGACGCAGATCCGAAGCAGACCCCGAGAAAGACCCGTGGTGGACGCCGTGAACGACCCGGCACAGAGCGCCGAGAAGCTCCAGCCCTGGCAGGAGGAGCGCGGACGCGCCCCGATCTCCGTCAAGATCGTGGTGGCGGGAGGCTTCGGCGTGGGCAAGACGACCTTCGTCGGCTCGGTCTCCGAGATCGAACCGCTGACCACCGAGGCGGTGATGACCCAGGCCAGCGAGGACACCGACGACCTCACCGCCACTCCCGAGAAGACCACGACCACGGTCGCCATGGACTTCGGCCGCGTCACCCTCGACGCCGACCTGGTGCTGTACCTGTTCGGCACCCCCGGGCAGCGGCGCTTCTGGTTCATGTGGGACGACCTGGCGCGCGGCGCGATCGGCGCGGTGGTGATGGCCGACACCCGGCGGCTGGAGGACTGCTTCCCGGCGCTCGACTACTTCGAGAGCTGCGCCCTGCCCTACGTCGTCGCCGTCAACCACTTCGAGGGCACGGAGTACTACGAGGCCGAGGACGTGCGCGAGGCGCTGTCCGTCCCCGACCGCGTGCCCGTCGTCATCATGGACGCGCGCAAGCGGGACACGGTCGTCGACTCGCTGACGGCGCTCGTCGGCCACGCGCTCAACCTCACCCCCGCCTGACCGGCGGCCCCCGGTCCCGCGCCGGCGCTCCACGCGCCGGCGCTCCACGAACCCCCACACCCAGGCACCCCATCACCCAGGCACCCCAGGGGAGAACCGCCATGCGGAAGATACTCATCGTCGGAGCCGGCCAGTCCGGTCTTCAGCTCGCGCTCGGCCTCCAGTCGCACGGCTACGAGGTCACCGTGATGTCGAACCGCACGGCGGACGAGATCCGCGGCGGCCGGGTCATGTCCACCCAGTGCATGTTCGACCAGGCCCTCCAGCACGAGCGCGACCTGGAGATCAACTTCTGGGAGGACCAGAGCCCGCGCACCGAGGGCCTGGGCGTCTCGGTCGTCGGCCCCGAGGGATCCCGTGTCATCGACTGGGTGGGCCACCTGGACGGCCACGCCCAGTCGATCGACCAGCGCGTGAAGATGGCCGGCTGGCTGGAGACCTTCGCCCAGCGCGGCGGCCAGCTCGTCATCCACGGCGCGGCCGTCTCCGACCTGGACTTCTTCGCCCGCACCTACGACCTGGTGCTCGTCGCGGCCGGCAAGGGCGAGCTGGTGACGATGTTCGAGCGGGACGCCTCGCGCTCGCCGTACGACAAACCGCAGCGCGCGCTGGCGGTGTCCTACGTGCACGGACTGGAGCGGCGCCCGGAGCACCCCGACATGCTGGCGGTGCGCTTCAATCTGGTGCCGGGCGTCGGCGAGCTGTTCATGATCCCCGGCTACACCGTCTCCGGCGCCTGCGACATCATGTTCTGGGAGGGGATCCCCGGCGGCCCGCTGGACGTCTTCCAGGGCGTCAAGGACCCCGCCGAGCACCTGGACCTCACGCTGGAGCTGATGAAGCGCTTCACCCCGTGGGAGTACGACCGGGCCCGCAAGGTCGAGCTGACCGACGCCGGCGGCACGCTCGCCGGCCGCTACGCGCCGACCGTCCGCAAGCCGGTCGGCCGCCTTCCCTCGGGCGGCGCGGTGCTGGGCGTGGCGGACGTGGTGGTGGCCAACGACCCGATCACCGGCCAGGGTTCCAACACCGCCTCCAAGTGCGCCGCCTCCTATCTGGCCTCCATCCTGGAGCGCGGGGACAGGCCGTTCGACGAGGAGTGGATGCAGGCCACGTTCGAGCGCTTCTGGGAGGACACGGCCCGGCACGTCACCAAGTGGTCGAACGGCCTGCTGGCACCGCCGCCGGAGCACGTGCTGCAGCTGATCGGCGCGGGCATGGAGCACCAGGAGCTGGCGGACCGCTTCGCCAACGCCTTCAGCGACCCGTCCGACCTGGAGAACTGGTTCTTCGACCCGGAGAAGGCACAGGCGTACCTGGCGAGCCTGGCCTCGGACTGAGCCGCGCCCACCGCCGGCCGCGCGCCCCCGCCGGCCGTACGCGGCACGGCCGGTGCACACCTCACCGGCCGTGCCGCGCCGCCTCCGCGTGGCGCAGCGCGGCCAGTTCGCCGTCGTCGAGCGAGGCGAGCGCCCGTTCCACCTCCGCCAGCCGCCGCCCGGCCACCTCCCGCCGCCGCCCGCTGTCGGCGGCGAGAGTGAGCTGCCGGTCCAGGGCGTCGCGCGCCCGGGTCGCGAGCCGGTCCAGCCGCCGCTCCTCGGCCGACAACCGGGCCGCGTCGGCGGCCCGGTCGCCCAGCACCCGCTCCACCGCCCGCCCGTGCTCCAGCGCCGTGCGCACCTCCCGCTCGTCACGGCCGAACAGCAGCCGCAGGGAGGGCGGAAGCACCCCGGAGGAGCCCCGGTAGTGCTGCCGGGCCAGCCGTCCGGCCTCGTCGCGGGCCTCGGCCAGCCGTACGCGGACGCCGGCCAGTTCGCGCTGGAGCCGGTCGACCTTCCCGCGCCGCTCGGCCGTCTCCCGCTCGACGGCGCGGTGTTCCCGGCCGGCGCTCTCGGCCCGCCGGTACAGGTCCCGCATCCGGGTCAGCAGTTCGCTGACGGGCACGTCACCGGCCGCCGGGGCGTCCCCGAACGCTCCGCCTGCCTCCCCGGTCCCCCCGGCCCCGTACCCGTCCGGGGCCGGGGGAGGGGAGGGGGCCGCCGCGGCGGACGGCCCCGGACCCGCGGCGATCGCGGCACCCGTCACCACCGCCACAGCCGCCCGCACCAGACGGGCCCGCACCCTCGCCACCGGCTCACCTCCGCGCTCCGCACCGCCACCGCCTTCGCGGGCTCCCGCGAAGGCCCTGCGGCGATCGTGGCACGCGCGGCCGGGGCCGGCCTCCGCAGCGGCGCCCCGGCTGCGGCAAACGCCGTAAGGATCCGTGGAGCACGGTGGCCCGGCCGGTGCCTCAGACCGGCCGCTTGACGGTGATGGCCAGCGCCCAGTCGCCGGGCCGCTCGGTGTACATCACCGCACCCGCCAGATCGCTCTCCTCGGTGGGCGTGACGTCGTCGTAGGGGAAGGCGTAACCGCGGCCGTCGGCCGCCAGCTCGTGCACGGCCCGCGCGTACTCGTGCCGGGGACCGTGGGTGTAGAACCCGGCGGAGACCGCGTCGGGCTGGGAGGGATTGCTCAGCAGCGTGGTGCGGCACAGCGCGGCGCCCAGCACGGCGGCGATGCGTCCCTGCTGGGTGGCGTTGATCCCGTGGAGGGTGCCGTCGCAGCCGAAGATGTCGGCCTCGGCGGTGGTGCCGGCCGACCCCGGCCTGGCGAAGGAGGCGGGGGAGCCATCCGTGATGCCCTCGAAGACCAACCGGTCGCCGTGGGTCCGGCCGGTGACGGTCCTGCCCGGCCAGACGTCGCCCAGGGAGATCCGCAGGTCCCGGCCGCCGTCGGCACGGTAGGCGTGCCACACCTGGTCGACGTAGGACCGGTAGTGCCCGGCGAACACCTCCGTGCCCAGGTCCGGGAGCTTGGCGGGGCTGGAGACCCGCACCAGGCGGTCGCCGTCGTACAGCGCGCACCTCCCCCAGTCGCCGCCGGCCCGGCGCAGCCGCTCGGCCAGCGCCGCCGTCCCGCCGGCGGGCATGCCGCCGACGTGCTGCACCTGTCCGCTGCCGGGGGTGAGGGTCAGGGAGATGGGCAGGGCGACGCCGTCCACGCAGGTGATGTTCCCCCAGATCCCGCTCGGGTTGTAGGTGAACTCACAGTAGTCCCAGGCGGTGCGGTACGAGGGGTCGGAGGGGTTGGCGGCCGACGGCTGGACGAGGGCGCCGGCGGCGCCGCCCGCGTTGGGGTTGGCGAAGAAGGAGACGCTCTGCCCGAGCGAGACGTACGCCCGGCCGCCGGTGAGGTGGTCGTTGAGGGGGATGTCCCGGTCGAACGGGATCCGGTGTGATTGAAGGAAGCCGCTCAGGTCGTGCATTCGCTCGGCAGGGTTGGGGATCGGGTCCAGGCGGCCGGTGGAGGGGTTGAGGAAGCCCTGCCCGCCGCCGGGCACGTCGGCGTGGACGTAGGCGAACGCGGTGGACCGGCCGGTCTCGTTGGCGAACCGCACGGTCGGTACGGCGGCGGCCGCACCGGCGGGCGGGCCGGCGGCGAAGCCCGAGGACGTGGCGGCGTATCCGATGACGGGGGCCGAGACGGCCGCGGCGGACAGACCGAGGAACCTTCTGCGTGACACCACGGTGGGGATCTCCTGACGGACGTGGTATTGGCATGGGCACGACATGTAGAGCCGTGCGTCCGGCCGCGGCCCGAAGGGGCGGGGAAGGCCGGACGAGGCCACTGTGCTGAGAGCCCGTTCAAAGGTCAAGACTTTTGCCTGAGAGCGCTCTCATTTAAGGTTCTCTTACAACTCCCGAAGTTCCAGAGCGAGTTGAGCCGCCGCTCCGCGCTCCGTACTCAGCGGTCCCCGGTTCCCCCGGCCCCTGTGCCCGGCCGGCTCCACGGCCACCTCGGAGCGCGCCGCTGCCTGCCCTCCGGCTGGTACACGTACCGCCAGCCGCGCGGCAGCACCGACCACCTCCCGCCGCCGGTCACCGCCTCCAGGCGGTAGACGTGGACGACGGGCCGGCCGCCCGCCGGATCGGGGACGGGGATCTCGTAGTACTTCGGCGGGCGACCGGTGGGGCCGAGCAGGACGGGCAGCACCCGCCCGTCCATCGGCCCGCCGGTGAACGCCGTCTCCTCGCTTCTCACCGCTCCAGTGTCACAGCAGGTGGAGGGCGTCGCCGACCACCGGGGCCACCTGCCGGACCAGCCGCCCCGCCGGCCCGTCCGGCCGCTCCAGCGCCAGCGCGGCGCGGGCGATCCGCGCCGCCCGCGCATCGCCGGCGGCGGTGGCGGCGAGCAGGGCGAGGAAGTGGTCCACCAGCCAGTCGCGCAGCTCGGGCAGCGGCGGCTGCTTGCCCTCGTCGAGCCAGATCAGCGAGGCGGCCTCCACCGCGGCGATCCAGGTGCGGACCGCCATCCGCAGCCGCGGGCCCGGCTCCAGACCCGGTTCCACCCTCAGGTGCAGCAGGATCTGCTCGGCCGCGGCTCGCCGCACCCCGTCCACGATCGCGTCCGTCCGGGACGTCTCGGCGACGCTGCCGCCCCTCAGCAGGGCGGCGAACCCCGCGTCGTGCCCGTCGACGAAGGCGAGGTAGCGGTCCAGCGCCCGTGACAGCCTGCGGCTGAGCGGGCCGCTCTGCGGCTCGGCGAAGCACCGGCGCAGCTCCTCGGCCGCGCTGCCGAGGGCGGCCTCGTACAACTGCTGCTTGCCGCCGGGGAAGTAGCGGTAGACCAGGGGGCGCGAGACGCCGGCCGCCGCGGCGACGTCGTCGAGCGAGACGTCCTCGGGGGCGCGGTGCGCGAAGAGGACCAGCGCGGCGCCGATGAGCTGGTCGCGCCGCTCCTCCACGGTGAGCCTGCGGTATGCCGGGGCGGTCATGCGGGCAGCGTAACCGCCGCCGGGCACCCCCGTCCCGTCCGTCCGTACCGCCGCCCCCGCGCCGCGCCGCCCCGTACCGCCTTGCCCGGGCACCGTCCTATGCCAGCAGCCCGGAGCTCCGCCACAGCCTGCGGCCGGCCCCGCGCAGCACCCCGATCTCGTCCAGGAACTCCGTCAGCCGCCCGGCGCCCGTCTGCATCACCTCGCGGCGGTGGCCGCTCGCCCTCACCTGGGCGAGGGCCTCGCGGCGGTCGAGCCCGACGTCGGTGTAGACCTGCGGGTTGACGAAGGATATGGACATCACCCGGGCCGCCTGCCCCGAGCTGATCCGGGTCAGCTCCGCCTCCCAGCGCGGGCAGCTCACCATCTGGCGGCGCAGCTCCTCGCGTGCGTAGCGCACGTGCCGGGCCTCCTCGACGACGTGGATGCGGGTGATGCCGCGCACCAGCGGCTGGACGCGCTCGTCGGGGAACGTCAGCCGCTGCATCCAGTCCAGGACCTCCTCGCCCAGCAGGGTCGCGGTGAACGAACCGGGCGTGGTGGAAACGGTCTTGAGGACCCGGGCCAGGTTGTGGTGGAACCGCGGGACCGGGTACGGCCGCACCCCCGCCCGGGAGATGAAGCGGGTGAACATCTTGGAGTGCCGGCACTCGTCCTCGATCTCGGTGAGGGCGTAGCGCACGTGCGAGCTGTCCATGGGCTTGTCGTAGATGTGCCGCACCAGCAGCTGGATGAGGATGATCTCGAACCAGACGCCGAGCGAGGCGAGCGAGGCGGCCTCGCGGCGGGCGAGGTCCATCCGCTGCTCCTCGGACATCCGCTTCCACAGCGGGGTGCCGTAGAGGGAGACCAGCTCCGGCGGCCAGAACCACTTGCCCTCCTCGAAGGGCGCGTCCCAGTCCAGCTCGCGGTCGGGATCGAAGGAGTGCCTGGCCGACGACTCGAGCAGGCGCTCGGCCACCTGTTCGCGGTCCTTGAGCAGCCCGAGGGCGTCCCGGAGCCCTCCGGCATCGGTCGCGGTCGTCATCGCACGGCCACCTCACTGTCGGGTTACTGACGGTCACACCTGGCTCGCCTCTTATGAGACCGCTCGTCAGCAAGCCCGTCAATCCCCCGCGCACGACCGGCCGGACGCGCGGAAGCGTCCGGCACGGCCGGGAGTCAGTCCTCCCGGCCGTGCGGACCGAAGGTCGTGCGCAGGTCGAACGCGTACGGCGTCGGCCCGTGCTCCCGCAGGTGCAGCAGGCGCTCCTCGGCCTCCGCCACGGTGGGCCGGTGCCCGTCCGCCACCCACCACAGGGCGGCCATCGCCTCGCCGACCCGCTCGAACCACTCGTGGCGCCGCTTGAGCAGCTCCCGGTGGCGGCCGGCGTACATGAACGCCTTGAGTGAGGGGAGGTCCCGCCAAACCGACATGTTGATGATCAGCCAGTCGTCCCCGAGCACGGGCACGTCCGTCGCGTTGCCCGAATCGCTCTGCAGCCGCCACACGAAGCCGTCGGCGCCGTCGGCGGTGGCGTTGACCGGGTCGAGGGCCTCGGTGAAGTCCCGCAGCAGGGGAGAGTCCAGTGGAGCCCTGAGGCGGGCGATGTTGACCTGGGCGAGGTGGTGCGCGGAGTCGGTCGTCATGGACCGCACGCTAGCGGCGGGCGCGCCGGCGGTGCGGGGTTTTCCGCCCTTCGGACGGCCCGCGCACGGCGGCGCCCGCCCCCGCCGCCGGGTGGGCGACGGGGACGGGCGTGCGAAGGTTCGGCCGCGGCCGTCAGCGGTGGCAGAACTTCGGGGCCGGGCCGATGTTCTCCACGTAGCGGGCGGAGACCCAGCCGTCGTGGTGGTGGTGCTTGCGGTCCAGCTTGTACCAGCGCGGGTTGCCGTCGATGTTCTGGCTGTTGACCTTGCACTCGATGTGGATGATCTTGCCGTAGGGCAGGGTCGCCAGAACCCGGCTGCGGGTGTTGGGGTGGCTGCGGACGTTCAGGCCGGAGCGGGCGATGACCCGGCCCTTGTAGGTGTGGTGGTGCCTGTCGTCCATCGACTCCGGCGCCATCTCCGGGTTGCGCGTCTCGGCACCGGCGCGCGGGGCCTCGACGCTCTGCCGGCCGAGGTCGGCGGAGGGGGCGGGAGGCTCGGCGAAGGCCGGCCCGGCGGCGGTGGCGAGTGCGACGGCGCCACCGGCGGCGACCAGGGCGAGCTTGCTGAGCTTCGACTTGACCATTGTGGAGAAACCTCCTGGGAGGGGAGGGTCCGGTGCGGGGACCGGGCCCGGGGAAAGGACACATGGACTGCGTCACGGCCCGTGATGAGCCGATCACTACCACGCGCAATTCACGTTAAATCGGCACATATGAGCACGCAATTCATCACAGTCGGTGACCGAATCGGCTAAGTCCCAGCTCAGAGCCCTTGTGGCCGCCCGGAGGCGCTTTTCGTCCCGATGCCCCGCACGGGTGAAGACGCCAGTGCTTCCCCGCAGGTCAGCGGCCCGCCCCGTCACCCGGACGCACCCGCCGCGCCGCGAGGGGGAGGCCGGTGCCCGTCCGGAGGCGCGGGTCGCCGGACCGGCCGAATCCGCGGGGCCCGTCCATGCGTGTGCCCCGCCGGTTTCCCCCGGCGGGGCACACGCGTGGACGGATGCGGGCAGGCGCGGACGGACGCGGAAGGGTCCCGCCGGAGAAGCCCGGCGGGACCCTGTGCGGTCAGCGCGTCCCCGGTGCGGAGCGCCTCCCGGTCACCACGTCACGTTGCCGTTGCCGCCGTCGAAGACGACGTCGGAGCAGGAGTAGAAGTTCTCCTGGCTGTCGGAACGGGTCCAGTGGATGTACATGAGGTGCTGGCCGGAACGCTGCGGCAGCCGGACGTCCCAGTAGTAGTGGCCGCTCTCGGACCCGACGCTGCCCGACTGCGGCGGGTTGGTCACGGTGTTGATCTTCTCCAGGTCACCCCAGGCCAGGGCCTTGTTCGGGGACCAGCCCTGCTTGGTGATGTAGACGTCGAAGCGTCCCGGGTGGTGCGCCCAGTTGCTGTGCTTGATCCGGACGCTGGCGCCGGAGGTGAGGTGCGTCTTCGGCCAGTCGCTGCGGGCGGCGTTGTACGAGGAGAAGTCGAACGGCCCGCGGTCGCCGCCGCTGCACAGCTTGCCGTCCGGGATGTAGCCCGTGGTGCGTCCGCCGCCGTTGGAGTCGAGCACGGCGAACCAGTTGTACAGCCCGGTGGTCCCGTCCTCCCGGACCGCGGCCGCGCAGGCCGGGTTGGCGGGCGTCTGGTGCCCGCTCCTGACCAGGTCCTGGTAGCACAGGTAGGTGCGCGAGCCCGGCATCATGGTCGCGCCGTGCGCCGTCGCCGGGGTGGGCGCGGAGGCCATGACGAGGCCGAACAGGGCGGCCCCGAGGAGGGCTAAGGAGCGGGGGGAGCGGGCCGACGCCGTGCGCCGGGCGGTGTGCTGAACAGCCATGGTGGGGGGTCTCCTTCGGAGTCTTCCGCGCCGGCGGGCGGCCGCCGGCGCCCGCCCGCGGAGAACGGGCCGGGCCGGCGGCGACCCGCCGTCGGGTCTGCGGCCATGCACGGAGGCGCTCCCGTCGGCGGCGGTCGGCCTGAAGGGCGTGGGGATCATCCGGCGACTACCCCTGGGAGCGCTCCCATTGCTTCAAGGTATCGCCGCGTGAAGCGCTCGTAAACGTCTTCTCGCGACACGGCTTCGAAAGTTCCCCGGAACATGGGAGAAACCACCGCGAAACGACCCTGTGACGCCGGTGCCCGGCGCCGGCGCGTGCCCCGGCCCCGGCGGTCCGCCGCCCCTACACGGCCGGCCCGGCGGCCTCCCCCGCCAGATACGCGCGCATCACCTCGGTGTGCGCCGGGAAGGCCAGTTCGGCCGGCTCCTCCAGCACCATCCACTCCGTCGCCTCGGCCGTGGGCGCCGACGGAGGGAGGGAGGCGGCGTCCCGCTCGGGCAGCAGACCGAACACCAGGAGGCTGGTACCCCCGTTGTGGACGTCGACCAGGGTCACGTCCCGCGCCGCGGCCTCGAGCCCGGTCTCCTCCCACAGCTCGCGCACCGCGGCCTGCCGCCAGCTCTCGCCCAGCTCCATGTAACCGCCGGGCAGCGCCAGTTCGCCGCGGAAGGGCTCGATGTCCCGCCGCACCACCACCAGCCCCCGACCGCCCCCGGCGGTGGTGACGGGCTGGAGCGCGACCGCCACGGGCAGGGGGTTGGCCCAGCTCGTCTCGCCGCAGCCCGCGCAGTCCCTGGGCCACCCGGCGCCGTCCGCGTAGCGCGTCCCGCAGTACGGGCAGTGGGTGATGCGGCGGCCCGGCGTGAATCCCATGTGCTGACTGCCCCTCTTCCGTGTAAGGCCGCCCGCCGACGGTTCGGCGGCGCTCCCTCGTCCAACCCGCTCATCCAACCCGATCGGCCGAGGCGAGGGGAGCCGAGGGGGCCCGGCCGCACGGCCGGGCCCCCTCGTGCCGGTCACGTTCCGCCGCGCCGCGCGTCAGCAGTTCGGCACGCCCGGCAGCTTGGCGTCGGGGTGGTCGATGTAGATGTTGGAGATGAAGCCGCCCTGGTCGCGGAGCTTGCTCCACCAGTTGTTGGTGTAACCCTCGGCGTTGACGGTGTCGCCCTGCTTCTGGCAGACGACCGTGACCCGGGTGGGACCGGCCAGGGTGGTCACCACGGCCGAGGAGAGGTAGGCGTCGGCGCGCACGCGTACGCCCGAGCCCCAGGTCGTGAAGCTGCTCCCGCCGCCGCAGCCGTTGTCGCTGGTGAGGTAGTACTGGTGGTAGCCGCCGGGATAGGCCAGGGCCGAGCCGTTGATGCGGATGTTCTGCCCGACGCCGTTGTAGAGCTGCTCGTAGTGAATGTGGGCGCCGGAGGAGTTGCCGGTGCTGCCGGTGGTGCCGATCTGCTGCCCCTGCCCGACCCAGGCGCCGCTCGCCACGGAGAAGGACGCCAGGTGGAAGTAGTACGTCTTCCAGCCGCCGCCGTGGTCGATGACGACGTAGTTGCCCGCGCCGCCCGCCTGGTAGTGCCGGGTGGCCGTGCCCGCCGCCGAGGCCAGGACGGGGGCGCCCGCGGTGGAGCCGCCGTCGGCGCGGACGAAGTCCAGCGCGCGGCGCACCTCCGCGGAGTGGTGGCTGTAGGTCCATCTCTGGCCGCAGGCGTAGGGGGCCTTGAAGTTGGGGGCGGCCAGGGTGCCGGCCTCCGCCGCCGCGGCGGCCGGAGCCGCGGTGAGCGTTCCGGCCAGTACGGCCAGCATTCCGGCCAGCGAGGCCAGGAGCCGCCTGAGCGGCCGGCGCCGCGAGGCGGGGGGCGTGAGGGATCGCGAAGACATGCGGTGGCTCCTCGTGGTGTGAGGGTGGGGGCGCAGCCCGCGGAACGCGCCGGCCGCCGGCTGCGGGACGGTGGGAACCTAGCCGGACCGGCGCCGGCTCACAACGGGCGGCGGGAGCCTTTCGAACCAGCTGGAATGCCTTGCGCGCCAAGGACTTACGGCCTTCCGCGGCGACCGCCGCCGAGCGTCCCCTTCACAGGAGGCGGCCGTCCAGCAGGGCCGTGCCCAGCGGGGTGCGGCGGTGCAGCACCCGCATCCCGTCCCGCCGGGAGGCCACCAGCCCCGCGTCCCGCAGCACCGCCACATGGTGGCTCACCGTCGACGGCGCCAGGCCCGTACGCGCCGCCAGGCCGGTGGTCGTCACCGGCTCCTCCAGCAACTCCAGCACCCGCGAGCGCGTACCGCCGATCAGCTGCGCCACCGGCGGCGCCGCCTCGTCCCGCCGCAGCCGGGTCAGCCAGCCGGGCGCGGGGGAGAGCGGGTGAACCAGGACCGGCGGCAGCGAGTCGTCCGCCGGCACCAGTGGGGTGCGGACGCAGAAGAAGCCGGGCATCAACGTCAACGCCCTTCCTTTCAGGGGCAGTTCACGCTCCACCGGATACGGGGCGCGCAGCGCGTGCCCGCCGTACTCCCACCCCTCGGGCGCGGCGTAGCTCGCCAGCAGCGCCTCCGCGCCCCCGGTCAGGGCGGCCTCGCCCCGGCGGCCGCGGTCGGCCGCGGCCTGCGCCCGGACGGCCGCCAGATACGGGGCCACCGCCACGTCGTGGTAGCGGCGCAGGGCCTCGCCCAGCCAGCGCAGCGCCTCCGCCCCGCCCTCGGCCACCCACCGCACGCTCCGCGGCACCGGACCGCGTACGTACACCCGCGCCAGCTCCTCGGCCAGCCGCCGCCGGGGTGTGGCCAGCACCCGCTCCAGCGCCGTGTCCAGATCGTCCTCGCCGCAGCCGGGGGTGAGGAAGTCGGGGAAGTACGGGGCCGGCGGGCACAGCCGCATCAGCTCCCGGACCAGCGGGACCATCCGGTGCCGCTCCAGCGCGGCGCGCACCTCCTGCCGCCAGGGGTCGAAGACGAGCGCGGCCTGCCGGTTCTGCAGCAGGTGCAGGCTCAGTACGGCCTCCCACAGCGGATCGGTCCGCCGCGCCACTCGCAACCGGGCCAACTCCCCGCTGTCGAAGCGCACATGCAACATGGCACATCCCATCGAGGCCGCGGCCCCGCCGGGCCGATTCCAGCGGGAACCTTCCCACCGCCGAACCGGGTTGAACGGCCCCGCGCGACCACGTACCTGTCCGAGGCGGATGGCATCCTTGCCCGGTGCCGATCGACGCGCACGGGTACGCCCCGCCCGCCCCTGGGACCGTCCCGCCGCGCCGGGACCCCTCTGCCCACACCCTCCGGAGGAAGCATGGACCTGCTCGTGTCGCTCGACGGGGCAGTGGCCACTCTCAAGGCCCCGCTGGGCCCGGCGGACATCGAACAGGGCTGGTCCGACGACCTCCGCCGGGAGATCCAGGAGGAGATCTCGATCTGCCGCTCGGCACTGCGGTGCCACGGCCCGGCGATGGTCCGCCACCTGCGACCCCGCCTGGACGAGTGGCTGGCGCGTGAGGGCGTGAGGCCGGGACGTCTGCGCGATGTGGTGCTGGAGATGCAGCGGCTGATCACCGAGGCACGCGACGGTATCTGATACTCCGGTCGGATCGGTCGCCGCGGTAGAGGCGGAATGGGTCGATCAGCTGGACGGTGGGGTCTTCCTCGGCGAGGCGGCGCAGTTCGCCGGCCAGCGCAAGGCGTCGGCTTCGGTGGTCTCGGTGGCGGTGAACATGAAGCCGCCGCTCGCCCGCGTGACGGCGTCCGGGAGGAAAGTCTTTCCCCGGCGACGCCGGCCGGAGACCACGCCCAGGGCGGCGCGTGGGTTGGGCAGGGTGGCGAAGCGGGTCAGTTCAACCACCCTAAGTCGCGGTCGAACACCTCGACGGACCTGTCCACGGTGCGCATTTGCATGTATAAGTGCACTTATTATAGCTCCGCTTATTCATCGTTCCGGTCCTCTTTCGCGTGCGTGCAGACTCCGCCGAACCGCCGGTACCCGGCTCAACAGCACCTACATCCCGGTTCGCCACCGGACACGCCTCACGCAACCGATCGCGCATGGCCCACACCTCTCCGGCTCGCCCATCTGGCGACTACGGGCCCCGGGCTCATCGGTCGACGAGGCCCCTTGCCGCGTTCGCGCCCTGTGCGCAGGCGACAGCCGGAAGAACCGGCAGTCACTCCGAGGAGATCGCTCCCCCAACCGGTCACACTCGTTCAGAGAGTGGTGGGTTCCGCCGAATGGGCTACTCCGCGAGCGGTGAGAGTGGTCTCAGGAACAGCAACCGGAGGGAAGCACTCATGGGGAACGTCCATGTCCGCAAGGGAGAATACCGGTATGCCTACCACACCGACCCCGACTGTCCCGCGCTGAACGGCAAACCGGAGACCTTCGTCGGGAAGGTGGAGATCTCCGAGGAAGACGCACAGGCGCAGGGGCTCAAGCCCTGCCGACAGTGCAAGCGGTAGCAAGCGTGATCGTTCCGCACAGGGGCGCGGCATCAATTCGAGGAGAAGAGCATGGCGTTGAGGCGGAAAGGATCACGGCGCATCGTGGTCGACGGCACGGCCTACCGCTGGCGTCTGCGCGGGAGGCCTACATACGGCCAGGGCATGTGCTGGTCTCCCTGCACCTACGCCGTCGAGGAGGCCGGCCGGGCACCGTGCTCGTCGTCACCACCGACCGGCCGCACACCGGCAACTGGGTCGGCGTGCCCGCCGGCCCAGCGCTGCCCGGTGAGGTCGCGCATGCCGTCCGCACCGCCCTCGCGCGCGGCTGGACGCCGGAGCGCCCCGGCTCCCCGTTCCATCTGGACCGGTCGGCCGGCTTCGTCCCGTGGGGCTGAAGGGGCGGGTGATGTCCTGGGACCGTAGGTCCAGGTGCACATGTGAAGACCCCGCACCCAGCGTCGTGGCTGGTGGCGGGGTCTGTCGGTACCTTCTGCGAGGTACCCCCGGCAGGATTCGAACCTGCGCACACGGCTCCGGAGGCCAGTGGCGGGCGAACCGGTACATGGGCGCTGACCTGCGGGGGAGTGAGGTCGCGAGCCGGCCGAACTCAAGATCATTACGTCATTACTACGCGGACCGCCTGTCACGGCCGTAGGGCGGCCGGTAGCGTCGTTCGCATGATCCGGGGTGATGACGAGTCTCAGGGCTGGGCAGAGGAGTTCACGGCCGAGAGCGCGGGGGCCGTCCTCCTTCAAGCATGTGAGGCGGCTGGGCTGGAGCCTTCCGGCGCGGAGCTGCTGCGGCTCGGCTCCAATGCCGTGTACCGCCTGGCGGCCTCCCCGGTCATTGTCCGCATCGCGCGCGACCGGGGCAGCCTGGAGGAGATGGAACGGGCCGTACGGGTCGCGCGCTGGCTGGAGGAGCAGGACTTCCCGGCCACCCGCGTCGTCCCTGGCGTGGAACAGCCTGCGGTGATCGGCGGGCGGGTCGTCACGTACTGGGTGAACGCGCAGGACCGTACCGAGTACGCGGGCCTGGACGAACTGGCGGACCTGCTCCGTCGGCTGCACTGGCTGGAGGAACCGGAGTCGCTGCGGCTGCCGTACTTCGATCCGGCCGCCAAGCTGTGGGCGTCCTTCGACGGCCTGGACGGCGTCTCCGAGGAAGACCGGACCTTCCTGGAGGAGCGGGCCGGTCGGCTGCTCAAGGAGTACGACCGGCTGGACTTCGTCCTCCCCTTCGGCATGATCCACGGCGACGCGAACGTCGGGAACGCGCTCCGCGACCGCGACGGCCGGGCCATCCTCATCGACCTCGACGGCTTCGCGCTCGCTCCCCGGGAGTGGGACCTCGTCCTGACCGCGCTCTACTACGACCGCTTCGGCTGGCACACGCGCGCCGAGTACGAGTCGTTCGTCCACCACTACGGCTTCGACCTCATGAACTGGCCGGGCTATCCCGTCCTCGCCGACCTGCGCGAGCTGATGATGACGCTCTGGCTTGGCCACCGGGTGACCACCGACCCCAGGTCGGCTGAGGAGTTCCCCCGCCGCGTCCGCGCCCTGCGCACGGATGGCAGCCGGAAGGACTGGCAGCCGTTCTGAGCCGTGCTCAGACCTCCGGCGCTGCCGGATCGGATCACCTTTGGATCCGATCGCCTTCTTCGGTGAGGGTCAGGGTGAGCGCCCCCATGAACTCGAAGTCCGCGGTGTACTCCCAATTCGAGTCGTCTGCGAGGAGGCCGGGGAGGCTTACGCGTGGCAGCGGAGGGCCGGGTTGGAAGCCGGCGGTTCCGTCGGGAGCCGTCCAGGGGATGACGCGCGAGACGTTGATCCATACCTTGTCCACAAGAGACAGGAGGATGGGGACGAGTTCGGAAGCCGGGCCGCTGGCCAGAGGCTCGGGCAGATCCCCCCACACTCCGGGCAGGATGTCGATCTCGGAAGCGTTGATCATGAAGGCGCGTTCGGCAGAGGACAGATCCTCCGTAGCGGGGTAAACCATGAGTGGATCATCCCAGTCCATCGCGCTCGGGCCAGGGGCTACGTGGCGGGAAGCCTGTCGGCTGCTTCCCACAGCCGGTGATCCGCCGCCTGCTCGTGGAAGTCGCGGACGATGGCCGTGGGGCCGATGCCCGCCAGGCGCTGCCGGAACTCGGCGAGGTAGCTGACGCAGCGGGCGGACTTGAGCTGTTCGCCGAGGTCGAGGGCGTCCAGTGCCACCCGGCACGCCTCCTCCGGGTCGCCGGCCCGTAGGTGGGCGTCGGCGAGCACCATGGTGGCGAAGAAGTCGCTGCGGATGTGCGTGCCGCTCATGGCGTTCTCGGCGTGGGCGACGGCTCGGCGTGCGTGGTCGACGTCGCGGAAGCAGTGGGCGGCTTCCGCCGCGAGTTCGGCCTCGTCGAAGTAGGTGATCCACTCCGGTTCGTCGCCGCTGTTGCGGCTTTCCAGGGCCCGGGTCGCCTCGGTGAGGGCCTGCTCGCACGATCGTGTGTCGCCGGTGCGGGCCAGGGCGCGGGCCTCCATGGCGTGGAACTGGGCCATGAGCGTCGGGGTAGCCACACCGGAGATGCCCATACGGGCCGCGCGGGCGAGCGTGGCGGCCTGGGCGTAGTGGCCGAGGAACGTCGCCTGGTGGCTCATCGCGGACAGGATGCTTCCGGCGAGTCGCCGGTCGTCGCCGTCCTGGGCGAGACGGAGGGCCTGGAGGAAGTACCGCTGGGCGAGGCCGTGATGGCAGGCGTCGTAGGACATCCACGCGGCCAGAAGCGTGGCCTCCGCGACGGTGGAGAACAGCGCGCGGCCGACGGACGCCTTGTACTGGCCGGTGAGCAGTGGCGCCACGTCTCGGCTGAGGTACTGGATCAGGGCATGCCGGGCGTGGTCTCCTCCGAAGCGATCGTCCAACTGCGCGAACATCTCGCTCGTCGTCTTGATGGCGGCCACATCGGCGAGCCCTACACGGACGCCGCTCCGCTCCTCGACCGCCGGCGGTGAAGGCTCCGGGGCCACAAGCCAGCGGAGGGACGCCTCGCTCCACGCGGGCTCGGACGGCGCGGCATGGAGCAGCGGCTCGTACTCGTTGAGATCGGCACGCCACAACTGGGCGAGTGAGTCGATCGCGCTCTCGGGAGCCGGTGGATACCTGGTCTCCAGAAGCCGGGCGTCGTGGCCGGTGAGGTGGTTCAGCCCGAGTTCGGCACCGGTCTTGCCAAAGGCTTCGCACAACAGCGGCCCGTAGAACTCGTCCGGAACGCTGTGGTCGTTCTCCCAACTGGCGATCCTGCGTTTCACACTGGAGTCGGCCGGGAGCGTCTGGCCCTGGCGGGCGGCGGCCTGGCGCATCTCACGTACAAGCCGCAACTGACCCCACCCGCGGTCCTTGCGGGCACCGCGCAGAAGACCCCCTATCGACTGGGTCGTTGCCACCACCATCGCCCCCTGCACAAACAGCCTTCGTGGCCTCCACTCGCCATGACTCTACGCATCCGACAAGTTACACGGAACCGAAAAGCGGGGGGTGCCTCCCGACTGGGGGATGACGAGGGGTGACGTGGTCGCCCCATGTGCGTCATCCCTCGTCACCTCTCGTCATCTCCCCAGCTCAAGGCCCCGGGACCGAGTCTGATCACACGGCGGCCGAGGGGTCGCCGCATCGGTCAACCGAGGTGGTATCAGGTGCAGATGATGACGCGGCGGGGCGTTCAGTGGCTGTCCGCTGCCGCCGACGATCCGGGGGCATGCCGTGCGGCGTGGCTGGACGATCCCCGCCGACCGTACGCGCTGCCTGCCGGTCGCCTCTTCGACGTGGTGGTACTCGACCAGCGGATCGGCCTGGAGACCTTCGACCAGCTCGACCGGCGCGGGATGCCGCTCGGGCCGGTCTCGGCCGACTGGGCGGCGAAGCGGGTGGGCTTCTTCCTGCCGCCGAACTCCCGGAGCCGCTTCACGCGGATGGTGACGGGGGAGTCCCCGAGCCCTCCCGACTACCGCTACCTGGACGACGGCTCGGTCATCGTCGTCCCCGGCCCCATGCCGCTCAGCGGCGACCGCTACACCTGGCTGCGCGCTCCCATGCGACCGCCGGGCATCAGCCCGGCCCGGCTGGCGGCACTGGCAGCCATGTTCATCGCGGCCTCGGAACTGCTCGCACGGGCGGACCGGTACGGCGAGGAGCACACGCACGCGGACGGCGCGGGTCAGGAGACGGCTCGTGCACGGTGACGGCGGAGAACCGAACGACGCGGCGAGCTGGTCGCCGATCGACAGCCGTGAGTGGTACGCGGCCCGGGACGCGGTCGCGGCGCTGCGAGACGTGCTGATCGCGGCAGGGCTGCACAAGGACTTCCCCTATCTGCGAGCGGACCTCAACGCGTTCGGACAAGGGCTGATCGAACTGGGCCGTGTCTCCCCGCAGACGGCGGAACGACTGGCCGAACTGCTGCGGCTCGCCATGAAGTGCCCGCACGGCGCTGGAGGACATGGCGCCGAGCCGGCCGGCAACCCGCGCGGCCGACACAGCGACGGAACCCAGTCAGAGGAGTGAGCGACGTGACGGACCCGCGAGGCGTGTGCAAGAAGCGCGCGGAGAACCTGATGCCGGGAGTGCCGTACGTCCGCGGCTGGGCGGACGGCAAGCGAGGCGCGGACGCCCTCGCCACCGCGCTGCGCGAATTGGGCCTGGACTCCGACTTCCCCGGCCTCAAGGCGGACGTGAACGAGGAGGGTGACGGCGTGGTCTGCCTCGGCACCATCCGCCCCGAAGCAGCGGAGCTGCTGGCGTCCATGCTGATCGTCGGCCTCACGGTGGAGATGGCCACCCAACTCACCTCCGTTCCTCTGGATGGCCCGGACACCACAGCAGTCTGACTTTCAAGCCTCGAATCTTTTCGAAGGTGTCGGGCACCGGCCCCGCACTCCATACGCTTGATTTCTTCGTCACAGGGCGTGGAGTGCGGGGCTTTACCTATTCCGATGGATGCTACACAGCGTGTTGAACACCTCTTTAGCGGAGAGGCTGACTGAGATGTGGCTGCGTTGGGAGAGGAAGCGAGCGGCCACTCGACTGCGAAACATCAGTGTTGACCATTGCTGACCCTTGCTCCTGGCGCGGTTGTGGCATGAACCTCAGCCAACGGCGGTCAGCTGCAAGCGTGGGCGCGCCGACCAACGGGAGCGAGCGTGCTTCGCTATATCCCACCGTCCTTCACTGTTGCTGCCCTTCAATTGCGTTTACCCGTCCCGCGACTTCTGAAGGTGGGATCGTGAGTAAATTTCATGCTCGCAATAAGGTGTCTCGTGAAGGGCTGCCGTTTGGTGGCATCTGAGGCCGAACTCTTCGACTGAGCAGTGTAATTATCGAGTTCTTCCTTGACCTTAGCCCCTGACGCTTCGAGTTCTTCTTCGGTGAACTCCCTGTCTTGCTCGGCGAGTCGGGCAATATCTCGCCAGTGCGACGGATCCTTTCCGATTGTCTTCATGACCAGCGTGAAGGCGACGAAGGGGGCCAAGTACCGCCGCTCTGGATACTTGGTTTGAGATTTCCCTGACTGTAGATATTCATCGACTTGGCGCAATACTCGCGCAGCCCAATAGAAGAGTTGAGGGCTGGCCTTAGGGTCGAAAGCCTGTCGGTAACGAGCATCCTCGGCCAGTAGGGAATTTGGCTTACCGCGAGCCACTTCCGGTCGACCGTAGGCAATGGCATACATTGCCTGACCAAGATACGGGATGCTTACGATTTTGCCAGGATCTTTTCCAAGGTTTCGATAATAACCTTTGCGACGATCATAGAAAAGGCCCTTCGCTCCAAAATAGGCTTCAATTCTGCGCTGAATCTCGTCCGTCGCTCGGAGCGAAGCATCTGGAACGGGTGTTTGCCGGTTTGTAGCCCGGATAATTTTATCGCGTACGGCGTCGTCGCTTGCTTTGATGACGCGCACAAGAATCTTACGGTCATCGGCAGGCGGGCTTTCCCCTTTTTCGGCCCGCTCCTTGTACCAGTTGAAAATGGTATGCGAGGTCTGAAGGCCGTTAACGATTTGAATGTTCTTTAGTGCAAAAGTTTTTCCCACGCTGTGCGCTTCGTCGCATACGATGGTCACACCGTTGTTCAGCCACCAGAAGTCAGGGCTGGCGCTCTCGTTGAGTGAGTTCAGGATTTCTTTGTTAACGGCGACTTGCCCTTGGTAATCTCGGACGTTCGCCTCAAAGATATGCCTTCGTAGCGTAAGATTGTCGTCGGTAATTAGCCTAACGAAGCTTGACAGTCGAGCCAAGGCGACGTATGACTCGCCGCTTGTCAAAACTTCATCGCATTCAAGAGTCAAGGTTTCAGCCTTGCGGGTGTCGTACATCCTCCATAGCTCGTCGGCTCCAAGTAGGTCAACGCTGACATCTGCGGACGGGAGCTTGAGGAGGATCTCCTCTCTGAGTCGCTCGGCTCTGCTGGTTACGTTGATATTGGCTTGTTCTGTGAGGCCTCGACTCCCAAGTACCACCTTCACGAAGACCTTCGGTCGCCTGACGAGAAGATTCTTATATGCAGAGCGAAACACGGTCAGCTTTTCGATGACTTGCTCATTAAGCTCGTCAGACAGCTCGTCAAGCTGGGTTCCTAGATCAAGAGCGGACGGCAGTACAGATTGGAGTGCTGAAACGGAGTTTTGGGTAAAGCTTTGGCTGAACTTAGATTGAATAACGTATAGTGCTAGTTCAAGACCTTCGGGAAGTTCTCGGGCTGCTTGTGGCTCTTCGACTACTTGGTGGTCAATCGGAAGGATGCTTCCCTCTAGGAGGGTGTAGATAGCGTCAACGCCACCGTCATTCGACCCGTCAACGACTCCATCGCTGATGGTGTCAAGGGTCACGTCTTTATCGCGCAAAAGGAGCCAGGCAAGGAAAATTTCCCACGCGTCGGAATCCGACATGTGGGCGGTGTTTTGTCCCTTCCACTGCTCATAGACAGTTGTGATCAGGGTTTGCGCTCCGGACACTGTCCAATCCCTCTTTAAGGCGAACTAGGCGGCAAGAGGTCCATAGTGTACGTCCGAGACCGGACGATGTCTCCGGAATCGGTCGTCGTAAGGCGACTAGTTGTAGTGCACGCCTGCACGCGAGGTCGGTGGAGATGGGTTTGGGCGGTGTCCTGCCCGGGCTGGGGTCGGGCATGACCAGGGGGCCGTACGCTGGTTGGCAACTCGGGCAGGCTTTGGACCTGCCCGCAATGTGTCCGACTGGCCCCCTGGGCTTGCTCGACGCGGGTCCCGGACCGGGGAGGTGCGTAAAGCCGTCGGAGCCGACCCCCAGCCACAACGCCGCTTGCTCAGCAACCATGTGGCATGCCGCTGGCGCGCGGCCGGCGGGCGCCGGGGCGGAGCGGGGCGAAGACTGGAGCGGCGGCCCGGCGGGGAGCCGGGCCGCGCGCGGTGAGCGGCAGCGAGCCGCCTTGATGATGTAGAGAAAGTTTGAGCCAGGTTCTGGCTCAGAGGGGGTAGGCGAGTTCGAGGTCGTCGCCTGGGACGTGAAACTCTTCCAGGGCGAGCGGCTTGTCGTCCGTGTTGAGCGTGACGCGGAGGATCTGGAACATCGGGACGCCGTCCGGCAGGCGGAGGGCCTGGGCCTGGTCCGGGAGCGGCATGCGGGTGCGGACGTATTCGGTGAAGTGCAGCTCGTGGCCGAGCTCGGCCAGTGCCGTGTAGAGGTGCGGCGCCGGGGGCGGGGCCTGTTCTTCGAACTTCGTGCCCAGCAGGACGGAGAATGGCACGTAGATGCGGCGGAGTTGGCGGAGACGTCCCCGGTCGGCGGTCTGCAACGCGCCGTAGGTGTACATCGGTTCGCCCGGCGGGATGCGGAGGAGATCGGCCAGGGCGAGTGGGGCGTCTGTGCGGGTGGCTACGGGTTCCTCGGCGTCGTCCCAGCGGAGGCCGTCGGCCTCGACGTAGCGGCCGTCCGGCTCGCGGCGTACGCCGCGCGGGCGCGTGAGGCTGGGGCGGCTGTGGGGGGAGCGGACGAACATCCCCCGGCCCATCATGACCTCGACCAGGCCCGCGGCCCTTAGCTCCGCGATGCCCTGGCGGACCGTCGGGCGCGTGACTCCGTACTGCTTGGCGAGCGATTCCTCCGACGGCAGGGGCTGGCCGGCCGGGTAGGTGCCGCTGAGGATGCCTTCCCGCAGGTGGTCGGCGATCTGTTTGTACCGGGGCTTCGGCTTCTCGACCGGCATCGGTGGCCTCCTCGGCGGTGCTAGCTCCTCCGCGTTCCGATGCGGAGACGAATCGTCCCCGTGCGGAGACGGGGACAGCGTCTCTCACAACCAACCGGCTTGACAACCCGTACTACGGGTCTCACTCTGGACTCCGCACCCGTACTACGGGTGGAAGTCATCCCGAAGGACAGCCCTTCGGGTGTCGAGAGATGAGGAGTTCAAGCAGTGGTAGCCCTACCGATCGATACGGCGAAGTTCACCGGGATCATCTGCGCCGTCCCCCCGACCCCGCGCGTGGCGAACCGGGAGACCGGACAGCTCCGCGTGGACAGGGAGACCGGCAAGACCGTCTACCAAGTTGGCCTCTGCCTGATGGCCGGTACGTCGGCCGACGTGGTGACGGTGAACGTCCCCGGTGAGCCGGTCGGCGTGCAGAACGGCATGCCGGTTCAGGTCCGAGACCTGGTCGCCACCCCGTGGGAGAACGAGGGGCGGCACGGCATCGCCTTCCGCGCCACCGAGATCAAGCCCCTCGCTGCTCCGCCCGCCTCCTCCGGCTCGGCGGGCAAGGGGGCTGGGCAGTGATCACCCTGGCTTCCACACCCTCCGCCGGGCAGACCTGGCTGAGCTGGTTCCTCGTGGTGGCCGCAGTGCTGGTGTCGGGTCTGCTCCTCGCAGGCCCGGCCCTGCGCCGCTGCTCCCCGGCGGCCTGGTGGCTGCTCCTCGGCTTCCCGGTTGCATGCCTGCGGGTCGCGCGCACCTGGCGGCCGCTGATGGCCGGTTGCGGCCTGGCCGTGAGCCGTAAGGCCGCGCTGACGGTCGTCTCCGGACTGCTCGCCCACGGTGCTCCGCCTCCTCATCCGCGGGTGCCCCGGCGGGGCGGGATGCGGCCGACGGCTCACGGCTTCTGGTTCCCCGTCCGGCTGCTCCCCGGCCAGACCCCGGAGGACTTCGTGAAAGCCGCTCCGGCCATGGCCCATGACTGGCGGGTCCACGCGGTGCGCGTCACCACGGCGGAACCGGGCGTCGTCCGAGTCACCGCGACGGTCCTGGACCCGCTCCGGCAGCCGCGCGCACCCCGGCAGCGGGGTACCGGTCCTCTGCTCCGCGTGGTGGTCGGCGTCCTGGAGAGCGGGGCGCCGTGGGCGGTGGACCTGCGCAAGATCCCGCACTGGCTGATCGTCGGGGCGACGCGCTCCGGCAAGTCCACGCTGATCAATGCCCTCGTCGCGGGCTTCGCCCCGCAACCGGTGGCCCTGGTCGGGATCGACTGCAAGGGCGGCATGGAGCTGTCCCTCTACGAGCGGCGCCTGTCCGCCCTGGCGACGGACCGGACGCAGGCGGTCAAGCTCCTCGCCGCGCTCATGGACCTGACCTCGGCCCGTATGGAGGTCTGCCGGGCGGCCCGCGTCCGCAACATCTGGGGCCTGCCGGACGAGGAGCGGCCCGTCCCGGTCGTCGTGATCGTGGACGAGATCGCGGAGCTCTTCCTCGTCGCCAACCGCAGCGAGAAGGACGAGGCGCAGGCGGCGGCCACGGGACTGGTCCGGCTGGCCCAGCTCGGCGCGGCCCTCGGTGTGTACCTCGTCGTCGCCGGTCAGCGGGTCGGCTCCGACCTCGGCCCCGGCGTCACCGCCCTCCGAGCCCAGCTCGGCGGACGGGTCTGCCACCGGGTGACCGACTCCGGCACTGCGGAGATGGCCCTCGGCGACCTCAACCCGGACGCCCTGGAAGCCGCCCAGACCATTCCACCCGACCAGGCCGGTACGGCTGTCCTCGCCTCGGCGGACGGCTGGGAGCGTGCCCGCTCCCACCTGGTCCCGGAGGAGCGCGCCGAGGAGATCGCGGCCACGTACGCGCACCTCACCCCGTACCTGCCGGGGCTGGCCGATGCCGTCGGCGAACCGGCGGACGGGACGGCCTTGCACATCGAACGACTCGACCGGGACGCCTGAGAGGGGAACGCCGTGCTCGTCTCCATGTCGGCCGTGCTGCTGCTGGGCCTGCTGATCTGGTTCCTGCTGCGCATCCGCTACCTGCGCTGGGCCGAGTTCCTGCTCTGCACGATCTTCGGCTTCCTGCTCGCCAAGACGGCCGCCGAACCGCTCGTTCAGGCGGCCCTCGACGGAGTCGGCGGCTTCCTCGGCCAACTCCAGTTCTGAACCCGCCCACCCGCGAAAGGAGGGGACACCCGTGCCTGTCCACAAGACCAGAGGAGCGCCGGTGAGCGCCCTCGTAACGGGCTCCCGACGGGGCGCGAAGTCGCCAAACCCGACCCCGTCAGGGCCCTACTCCATCCGCCACACAAGCAGTGAAAGGAGCACCCTCACCTTGTCCAATGCGCCTCGATCGCGCAAATCCCCGAAGTCTCCGGAGTGCGAACTCCGCGAGGAGGAGCGGCCCACCTGCGTCGGCCGTGAGCAGGTCGTCATGGCCGGGCCGGACGGCCGGGAGCAGCGGCTCTGCCCGGCCCATGCCGCCGCGCTCTGGCTGACGGAGCCTGCTCTCCGCTTCACCGCGAAGACCAGGCCGGAGGCCATCGCGGCCGTGATGCGGCAGGCGTTCGGAGGTTCGCGATGACGCAGAGTCTCACCGCGGGCGAGCTGCCTGGTGCGGTCGCCGCGCTCGTCGAACGGGCCGCACAGCCGGACTTCGACGCCTGGCGCCGCCACATTGTCCGCCTCGGCGGCTGCACCAACCCGATCCACCTCGTCGGCACCGGTGCTCTGGTCGACGCCGCCACCGGGGAGGTGCTGCACACGTACGGCTCGGCCGAGCGGGGCGGACGGCTGCTGACTGCGTGCGGCAACCGCCGTACCGCCGTCTGCCCGACCTGCGCCCGCCTCTACCGGGCGGACACCTACCAACTCCTGCGCGCCGGTCTGGTCGGCGGCAAGGGCGTTGGGGCGGAGGTCGACGGGCACCCCCGGGTGTTCGCCACCCTCACCGCTCCCGGCTTCGGCCCGGTCCACACGCGACGCGAGAGCGGCGGGCGGGTACGTGCCTGCCGTCCCCGCGGGACGGGGGAGCGGTGCCCGCACGGGACGGCCCTCGGGTGCCACGTACGGCATGCGGAGGACGATCCGCGCCTCGGCGAGCCGCTGTGCCCGAGATGCTACGACTACGCGGGCGCCGTGCTCTGGCAGGCGCAGGCCGGGCAGCTCTGGCACCGCTTCGCCCTGGAGCTGCGCCGCGAGCTGGCGCGCAGGGCCGGCCTATCGCGTAGCGAGTTCGCCGAGGTGGTGCGGCTGTCGTACGCCAAGGTCGCCGAGTACCAGCGGCGCGGCCTGGTCCACTTCCACGCCGTGATCCGCCTCGACGGACCCGACGGGCCGCAGACGACTCCGCCCGGCTGGGCCACGATGGCACTCCTGGCGGACGCGGTCCGCACCGCCGTCGGCCTGGTCCGGCTCCCGGCCCTCGGCGCGGAGGTCGTCGGGCGGCGCGTGCTCCGCTTCGGTGCCCAGGTCGACGTGCGGCCGATCACCGCGTTCGGCGCGGAGGACCGGCTGACCTCGGAGGCCGTGGCAGCGTACATCGCCAAGTACGCCACCAAGGGCGCGGAGGCCGCGGGCGCCGTCGACCGCCGGATTCACCACGGGAGGGACCTGGCGGAGCTGCCGGTACGGGACCACACGCTCCGGATGATCGGCACGTGCTGGTGGCTCGGCGGCCTGGAGCCGTTCGAACCGCTGCGGCTGCGGCGCTGGGCCCACATGCTCGGCTATCGGGGCCACTTCTCGACCAAGTCGCGACGCTACTCGACCACGCTCACCGCCCTGCGGCAGGCGCGGGCCGAGCACCGAGCGGAGGAACAGCGGGCGGTTCTGGGCCTCGGTGACCGGTCCACGGTCACGGTCGGCCAGTGGCGGTACGCCGGGCGCGGCTACGCCCCGGAGGAAGCTCTCGTGGCCGACTCGGTCCGGGAGGGCGGTGGCGTCCATGGCGCGTGACAGTACGGAACTGCTCACGGTTCCGCAGGTTCTGGAGGAGCTGGGCGGGATCTCCCGGCGCACCTTCTACCGCTGGCGTGAGCTGCGGAACGCGCCGCGCTGCATCCGCCTCCCGAACGGCGAGCTGCGCATTCCGCGCGAGGCGCTGAACGCCTGGTTGGAGGAGTTGGGGGAGGAGGCGCGGTGAAGTCGTACAAGGTCTCCGTCTGGAAGCTCAGCGTCAACCGGACGACGAAGAAACCGACCTATGTCGTCCGCTGGACCGTCGACGGGTCTCCATTCAGCGAGTCGCACAAGACCAA
This sequence comes from Streptomyces sp. SS8, assembly GCF_054072955.1. Lineage (NCBI taxonomy): Bacteria > Bacillati > Actinomycetota > Actinomycetes > Kitasatosporales > Streptomycetaceae > Streptomyces > Streptomyces sp. SS8. Next base: position 89,048 of record NZ_JBSVCZ010000006.1, on the reverse strand, counting down.
GGCACTGGCCGACCGGTTCCGTGCGAGGCTCCTCCGGGCGGTCGACAAGGGGGAGCCCTTCGACACCGTGACGGGGCTGCCCGACTCGCTGCGCGGGAGCAAGACGGCGCTGACCCTGCTGGAACTGGCCGTCAAGTACATCGATGGCCGCTGGGCCAGCGCTTCCGCCAAGCAGAGGGACAGCATGACCGACTCCCTGGCCGTCGCCGTTCCCTCCCTGGTCAAGCAGGTGCGGGGGCGGCCGGAACCCGAAGTGCTGCGCCGGGCTCTGCGCTCGTACCTGCTGCCACCACCGCGTCGCTCGCGGGACAGACCGGAGGAAGTGGCCGCGGCTGCTCGCTGGATCGAGAAGGCGTCTCTGCCGGTGGCCGAACTGACGGAGACCGATCGTGTCCACACGCTTGTGGATGCCCTGACGCGCAAGCTGGACGGCGCACCGGCCGCGAACCAGACGTACAAGCGCAGGCGGGCGGTGACCTACAACGTGCTCGAATATGCCGTGGAGCTGGAAGCGCTGGCCTCCAACCCTCTGGGGAAGGTGCGCAGGAAGCGCGGACAGCAACCCGTGCAGGAAGTGGACCGTCGGGTCGTGGTCAACCCTCGGCAGGCACGCGAGCTGCTGACGGCGGTGACCTACGTCGGTGGCTGGGACCGGGCCAGCGGCCGACGGCTCCGGGCCTTCTTCGGGTGCATGTACTACGCGGCCCTGCGGCCGGGGGAGGCTCTGGGACTCCGCCGCTCCGACTGCGAGCTGCCCGCCGAGGGATGGGGCCGGATCACCGTGGAGGAGACCCGGCCCTCGGCCGGCAAGGCGTGGACGGACTCGGGAGAGGCCCACGACCGGCGCGGGCTCAAGCAGCGCAGTCCCGGCGAGGTGCGCATCGTGCCCATCCCTCCGCCGCTGGTTCGGATGCTGCGGGAGCACCTGGAGGAGTTCGGCGCGGCGGAGGACGGCCGGATCTTCTCCAGCGAGCGGGGCAACGTGGTGGCGTCCTCGTCGTACTACCGGGTGTGGCGCCAGGCTCGCAAGCTGGGCCTCGTACCCGAACAGGCCGCATCCGTCCTGGCGGCCAAGCCCTACGACCTTCGGCACGCCTGCGTGTCCCAGTGGCTCAACTCCGGCGTTCCGGCTCCGGAGGTGGCTGTACGGGCGGGGCACTCGGTGGAGGTGCTGCTCAAGATTTACGCCAAGTGCATCGACGGCCAGGAGGAGGAGATGAACGAGCGGATCATGAGGGGATTGGGCGAAGAGTAAGAACGCTGACTCGGCGAGCTAGGCGGATCTGCTGAGCAACCGACGAGAGCCCCGGGGTCGGGGCTCTCGTCTTGTATGATCGCAGGCACTGAACGCCCTCACCGCCAGAGTGCGCGACGACACTGGGTGTCATGTTGTGTCCCGCCAGCAACGCCTACAACTGAACACACAGGTTGCTCTATCGTCGCGGGGCTCCTCCAAGATTGTTGGTTAGCGAATCTTGATGGAGTGCTGCGGTGGAGTATGTGCGGGTCACCCGACTGTTGGCGATCTGCCTGGTGTTTGTGGCATCTGCGCTGGTAGCTGTGCTTACAGCTTGGTTTGCCTCTGAGAAAGGCGCAGGGGTTCTCGGTGTTTTGGGCACAGGGATCGCTGTCTTCGGCGTTGCTTTCCCGGCATGCGCGTGGGCGGTCTCTCACCTGGAAGGACCCTGACTGAAGGAGCCGCCTATCCCGGAGGTCGCGCCATCGGGGCGGCCAAAGGGATGGCGACATCTGCAGGGTGGGCCGGGTGTTCAGGTGGGCATCAGCAGAGGGCTCGCAGCCATCATGGGCGATAGAGGTCGGCTCCCCCGCCGTCGGTGCGAGATCGCTGGCTCCGGCGAGTGGATGGAGCCGCCGCAAAGCCTGGGCTGACCTGCGCCGGAGCCCTCCAAGATCATCACGCTATTACAGCGTGATCACTGTCATGGGGCTGCCTCCGGCAGCATCCGCCTGCGCACGTACGAAGACCCCGCTTCCAGCGTCTGGGCTGGTGGCGGGGTCTGTCGGTACCTTCTGCGAGGTACCCCCGGCAGGATTCGAACCTGCGCACACGGCTCCGGAGGCCGTTGCTCTATCCCCTGAGCTACGGGGGCCTGTCGGCGGCGGTCGGTTGATCGCTGCGACAGGTAGAACACTACCAGCTTCCCGGGGGTGGACAGGACAGGGTTTGCGGGTGCCGGGCGGGCGGAAAAGGGGGAAAGCCGGACGCAGGCGGAGGTGTGGGCCTACTCTCTGGGATGTGCCTGGCATGTCCGGCCGGATCCTCGTGGTGGACGACAGCGAGGTCATCCGGCAGCTGATCAGGGTCAACCTCGAGCTCGAAGGCTTCGAGGTCGTGACCGCGGCCGACGGTGCCGAGTGTCTGGAGATCGTGGAGCGGGTGCGGCCCGACGTGATCACGCTCGACGTTGCCATGCCCCGGCTCGACGGCCTGCGGACCGCCGAGAGGCTGCGCGCCGGCGAGCGGACGCGGGGCATCCCCCTGGCGATCGTCAGCGCCTGTACGCGGTCGGAACTGGGCGGCGAGCGGGCGCGGGCGGCGGCGGTGGACGCGTTCGTGGCCAAGCCGTTCGAGCCGGTGGAGCTGGTGCGGACGGTGCGGCGGCTGGTCGCCGGCGGGCGCGGCAGCGGCGGTGCGTGCGGGACGGAGCCCGTCGTGGGGCGGCCGGGGTGAGTACGGCGGGCCCCGGTGAGCGGGAGGGCCCGTGGGGCGCACCGGCCGGGGCCGGCCGGTGTGAGGTGCGTGTCATCCCTTGAAACGCGTTCGCGCCTCCCCACCCCCTCTCCCATACCCTTGACGCGTGACTCCCGCCCAGCTCTCGCGCACCGTGCTGCGCACCGTGCGCCGCGCTGCCGGCGACGGCGCGCTGGGCGAGCTGTCCCCGGGCGCGCTGGAGGCGCTGGACGGGCTGCCGGAGCGGATCACCGTGGGGCGTCCGCCGCGGCCGGGCTGCGGTGACTACGCCACCAACGCCGCGCTGCGGCTGGCCGCCGTCACCGGACGGCCCGCCCGGAGCGTGGCCGAGGTCCTGCGGGAGAGGCTGGCGTGCGAGGCCGGCATCGCCGAGGTGGCGGTCGCCGGGCCGGGGTTCCTCAACATCACCGTGGCGGGCGGGGCCCGGGCGGAGCTGGTGGGGGCCCTGGCGGCGCGGGAGGGGGAGTACGCGCTCGCGGAGCGCACCGACCCCGCGCGCGACGTCCGCGGGTGGGCCGCCGCCACCGGCGTGGAGCCCGGCCCGAAGCTGCTGGAGCAGCGCGAGTCCAACCCCCTCTTCCTCGTCCAGTACGCCCACGCCCGCTCCCGGGCACTGCTGCGCGGCGCCCGCGCCCTGGGCTTCGCGCCCGAGGCCGGGGCGGGCGGGTACGCCTACGACACCCCGCGCGAGGCGGAGCTGCTGGGGGCGCTGGCCGAGTACGAGCGGATCGCCGCGCTGGCCGATACCGGCCGGCTCGCCCGCCGTCTGGAGACGGTCGCCGACGGCCTCCTCGGCATACACGCGTCCGTGCTGCCGGCCGGGGAGCACAAACCCCTGGCCGCCCACCGCGCCCGGCTGGCCCTGGCCCAGGCCGCCGGGACGGTGCTGGCCGGCGGCCTGTCCCGGCTGGGCGTCACCGCACCCGTACATCTGTGATGGAGAGCACGAAGCGACCATGAGCCGTTCCGCACACCCCGCCGGGCCCCGCCACGCCGACGTCCTGCCCGAGGGGCACTACACCCCGCCGCCCGCCGACCTCAACGCCCTCGACCCGCGCGTGTGGGCCCGTACCGTCGCACGCGACGAGCGGGGGGTGACCACCGTCGGGGGGCTGGACGTCGTCGCGCTGGCCGAGGAGTTCGGCACCCCCGCCTACGTCCTGGACGAGGACGACTTCCGGGCCCGCTGCCGCGCCTGGCGCGAGGCCTTCGGCGACGAGGCCGACGTGTTCTACGCCGGGAAGGCCTTCCTGTGCCGCGCGGTGGTGCGCTGGCTGACCGAGGAGGGCCTCAACCTCGACGTCTGCTCCGGCGGTGAGCTGGCCACCGCGCTGGCCGGCGGGATGCCCGCCGAGCGCATCGCGCTGCACGGCAACAACAAGTCCACCGCCGAGATCGAGCGGGCCGTGGAGGCCGGGGTCGGCCGGATCGTGCTGGACTCCTTCCAGGAGATCGCCCGCGTCGCGCACATCGCCGAGCGGCTCGGCAGGCGCCAGCGGGTGCAGATCCGGGTGACGGTGGGCGTGGAGGCGCACACCCACGAGTTCATCGCCACCGCCCACGAGGACCAGAAGTTCGGGCTCGCGCTCGCCGACGGGCAGGCCGCCGAGGCGGTGCGGCGGGTGCTGAAGCTGGACAGCCTGGAGCTGGTGGGCATCCACTCCCACATCGGCTCGCAGATCTTCGACATGGCCGGCTTCGAGGTCGCCGCGCGCCGTGTGGTGCAGCTGCTGACCGAGGTCCGCGACGAGCACGGTGTGGAGCTGCCCGAGATCGACCTCGGCGGCGGTCTGGGCATCGCCTACACCCCCGAGGACGACCCGCGCGAGCCCCACGAGATCGCCAGGGCGCTGCACGAGATCGTCGCCCACGAGTGCCGGGCCGCCGGGCTGGCCGCGCCGCGGCTGTCGGTCGAGCCGGGCCGGGCCATCGCCGGTCCGACGACCTTCACCCTCTACGAGGTCGGCACCGTCAAGGAGCTGCCGGGCCTGCGCACCTACGTCAGCGTGGACGGCGGCATGTCCGACAACATCCGCACCGCGCTGTACGACGCCGAGTACTCCGTGGCGCTGGCCTCCCGCACCTCCGAGGCCGCGCCGATGCTCTCGCGCGTGGTCGGCAAGCACTGCGAGAGCGGCGACATCGTGGTGCGCGACGCCTTCCTCCCCGCCGACCTGGCCCCCGGCGACCTGCTCGCCGTCCCGGCCACCGGCGCGTACTGCCGGTCCATGGCGAGCAACTACAACCACTCCCTGCGGCCGCCGGTGGTGGCGGTCTCGGGGGGCGAGGCCCGGGTGATCGTGCGGCGCGAGACGGAGGAGGACCTGCTCGGCCTGGACGTCGGCTGAGCCCGGCCCTGGCGGCGTCCGTACACCGCCGGACGCCGCCCGGACGGCGGCCCCCTCACCGGGCCGTCTCAAAAACGGAGGATGACGTCTCGCATGCTGGATGGAACGGGGGATCCCGTCATCCGTGCGTGAGACTTGAGTCCACAGGACTGTGGAGAAGCGAGGTCTGATGATGCGTACGCGTCCGCTGAAGGTGGCGCTGCTGGGCTGTGGGGTCGTCGGCTCAGAGGTGGCACGCATCATGACGACGCACGCGGAGGACCTCGCCGCCCGGATCGGGGCCCCGGTCGAACTGGCCGGGGTCGCCGTCCGCCGTCCCGGGAGGGTCCGCGAGGGCATAGCGCCCGAGCTGGTCACCACCGACGCCGCCGCCCTGGCGGCCCGGGACGACATCGACGTGGTCGTCGAGGTCATCGGCGGCATCGAGCCGGCCCGCACCCTGATCACCACCGCCTTCGAGCACGGCGCCAGCGTGGTCACCGCCAACAAGGCGCTGCTGGCCGAGGACGGTCCGGCCCTCCACGAGGCGGCCGAGAAGCACGGGGTGGACCTCTACTACGAGGCCGCCGCCGCGGCCGCGATCCCGCTGGTGCGCCCGCTGCGCGAGTCCCTGGCCGGCGACAAGGTCAACCGGGTCCTGGGCATCGTCAACGGCACCACCAACTTCATCCTCGACCGGATGGACTCCACCGGCGCCGGGTACTCCGAGGCGCTGGACGAGGCCACCGCCCTGGGGTACGCCGAGGCCGACCCGACCGCCGACGTCGAGGGCTTCGACGCCGCCGCCAAGGCCGCGATCCTGGCCGGCATCGCCTTCCACACCCGCGTCCGCCTGGACGACGTGCACCGCGAGGGGCTGACCGAGGTCACCGCCGCCGACATCGCCTCCGCACGGCGCATGGGCTGCACGGTCAAGCTGCTGGCCATCTGCGAGCGCGCCGCCGACGGGCGCTCGGTCACCGCCCGCGTCCACCCGGCGATGATCCCGCTGACCCACCCGCTCGCCTCCGTCCGCGAGGCGTACAACGCGGTCTTCGTCGAGGCGGAGGCCGCCGGCCGGCTGATGTTCTACGGGCCCGGCGCGGGCGGCGCGCCCACCGCCTCGGCGGTGCTGGGCGACCTGGTCGCCGTCTGCCGCAACAAGCTCGCCGGCGCCCGCGGGCCGGGGGAGTCGGCCTACGCCCAGCTCCCGGTGAGCCCGATGGGCGAGGTGGTCACCCGCTACCACATCAGCCTGGACGTAGCCGACAAACCGGGCGTCCTCGCCCAGTGCGCCACCGTCTTCGCCGAGCACGGGGTCTCCATCGACACCGTGCGCCAGCAGGGCATCGACGGTCCCGGCGACGGCGCGTCGCTGGTCGTCGTCACCCACCGGGCCTCGGACGCGGCCCTGTCGGCGACCGTCGAGGCGCTGCGCAGACTGGACACCGTACGGGGTGTCGCGAGCACCATGCGGGTCGAAGGGGAATGAGGAAGATGACCGTCACCACCGCCAGTCCTGGCAGCACCAGCACTCCTCGAATGTCCGGCACCCACCAGTGGCGGGGCATCATCGAGGAGTACCGCGACCGGCTTCCGGTCACCGAGTCCACCCCCGTCGTCACCCTGCGCGAGGGCGGCACCCCGCTCGTGCCCGCGCAGGTGCTCTCCGAGCGCACCGGCTGCGAGGTCCACCTCAAGGTCGAGGGCGCCAACCCCACCGGATCCTTCAAGGACCGCGGGATGACGATGGCCATCAGCCGCGCCAGGGAGGAGGGCGCGAAGGCCGTCATCTGCGCCTCCACCGGCAACACCTCCGCCTCGGCCGCCGCCTACGCGGTGCGCGCGGGGATGGTCTGCGCGGTGCTGGTGCCGCAGGGCAAGATCGCGATGGGCAAGATGGGCCAGGCGCTGGTGCACGGCGCCAGCATCCTCCAGGTCGACGGGAACTTCGACGACTGCCTCACCCTGGCGCGCGGCCTGTCCGACAACTACCCGGTGTCGCTGGTCAACTCGGTCAACCCGGTGCGGATCGAGGGCCAGAAGACCGCGGCGTTCGAGGTCGTCGACATGCTCGGCGACGCCCCCGACATCCACGTCCTGCCGGTCGGCAACGCGGGCAACATCACCGCCTACTGGAGGGGCTACCGGGAGTACGCCGCGCCCGGTCCCGACGGCGGGGTCCACGCCTCGCGCACACCGCGGATGTGGGGCTTCCAGGCCTCCGGCTCGGCGCCCATCGTGCGGGGCGAGCCGGTCAAGGACCCGCGCACCATCGCCACCGCCATCCGCATCGGCAACCCGGCCTCCTGGGAGCACGCGGAGGCGGCCCGCGACGAGTCCGGCGGGCTCATCGACGAGGTGACCGACCGTCAGATCCTGGCCGCCTACCGGCTGCTGGCCGCGCAGGAGGGCGTCTTCGTCGAGCCGGCCTCGGCCGCCTCGGTCGCCGGTCTGCTCAAGGCGGCCGAGCAGGGGAAGGTCGACCCCGGCCAGCGGATCGTCTGCACCGTCACCGGCAACGGCCTGAAGGACCCGGACTGGGCCGTGCAGGGCGCTCCCCAGCCGACCGTCGTACCCGTCGACGCGGACGCCGCGGCCGAGCGCCTCGGCCTGGTGTGAGGGCGCCGGGCCCGTGACGCCCTCCGCGCCGGGTGCGCGCCCGCCAGGGGCCGCACCCGGCACGGGGGCGCACCGGCAGCGCGCGACACGCATCGTGCGCCTCCCGTACGCCCTGTACCGCCACCGAACCGTCCTTCGATAGGGTGGGAGTCACGTCCCGACCTGTCATACGGCATGTGCCAGAGGTCAGTGGACCGGTCCGGCTTCAGCCGCGGTTCCCGAAGGCGTCCCGCCGCGCGTCCGCGTCCCGCGCCGGACCGGCGTCCGCCCGCACATCCGACCGAGCATCCGAGCACCACAGTCCCCGCAGGACAGTCACACCAAGGAGAGTCAACGAGCGATGGCCGGTCCCGCGTTCCGCGCCGCCGCCGTCCGGGTGCGCACCCCCGCCACCAGCGCAAACCTCGGTCCCGGCTTCGACGCCCTCGGTCTGGCCCTCGGCCTGTACGACGACGTCGTGGTCCGCGTCGCCGACTCCGGACTGCACATCGACATCGCCGGCGAGGGCGCCGACACCCTGCCCCGCGACGAGAGCCACCTGCTCGTACGCTCCCTGCGCACGGCCTTCGACCTGCTGGGCGGCCAGCCGCGCGGCCTGGAGGTCGTCTGCGCCAACCGCATCCCGCACGGCCGCGGCCTGGGCTCCTCCTCCGCGGCCATCTGCGCGGGCATCATCGCCGCCCGCGCGGTGACCACCGGCGGCGCCGAGAAACTCGACGACACCGCCCTGCTGGAGCTGGCCACCGAGATAGAGGGACACCCCGACAACGTGGCCGCCTGCCTGCTCGGCGGTTTCACCCTCGCCTGGACGGACGGGGGCGCGGCGCGGGCGATCAGGATGGACCCGGACCCCGCCGTCGTCCCGGTGGTCTTCGTCCCCGACCGGCCGGTGCTCACCGAGACCGCCCGCGGACTGCTCCCCCGTACCGTCCCCCATGTGGACGCCGCCGCCAACGCCGGCCGCGCCGCACTGCTCGTCGAGGCGCTGACCCGCCGCCCCGAACTCCTGCTGCCGGCCACCGAGGACCGGCTCCACCAGGAGTACCGCGCCCCCGCGATGGAGGAGAGCGTGGAACTGGTGCACCGGCTGCGCGCCGACGGGGTGCCGGCCGTCATCTCCGGTGCCGGGCCCACGGTTCTGGCGCTGGCGCGGGACGCCACGGCCGACAGGGTCGCGCGTCTGGCGGGCGACGGATGGGCGGCCAACCGGCTGTCCCTCGACACGGCGGGAGCCGGTGTGCTGCCGCTGGCCGGCACGGGCCGGTGACACGAATGCGGGCCTTGGGGAGGGGGAATGTTTGTTGGGTCCGGTAGTGTTAACCTCAAGTCTGCACTCGCAGCCTCCTGGGACGACCCGAGGGCGGTGCGGTGCTCTCCGTGATCCCATGGGTACAGTCCCATACGGGGCCACTCCTTCTTCCGGGAGCCTCCAGAACTGCCTGAGCAGCCTGCCGAGCAGTGCCGAGCTCGCTCCGGAACGGCGTGATTGACGCACGTCATCCCCTCACGCCACACCACGTATTGACTATGTACTGATTCCTCCGCCGTACATCCGGGCGGAACCACCGCCCCGGCCCGGTCGAGACGAAGACCGCCGCCGGACAGCACAACCGGTCGCCGAGCCAGACAGGCCGACGCCCGCTCCAGGGAAGGACCCTTCGTGAGCGATACCACCGATCTGATGGGCGTGGACGCCGCCGAAGCCGCCGCGCCCGCCACGGACGCCCCTGCCGCGCCCGCATCCGGTACCGCCCCCAGGCGTCGCCGCTCCGGCACGGGCCTCGAGGGCATGGTTCTCGCCGAGCTGCAGCAAGTCGCCTCCGGTCTCGGTATCAAGGGCACGGCGCGGATGCGCAAGAGCCAGCTGATCGAGACGATCCGGGCCAGGCAGGCCGAGAACGGCTCGGGCCCCGCCCCCGCCGCCGCCGAGGCACCGGCCACCCCCGCCGAGAGCAAGCCGCGCCGCCGCGCGACCTCCAAGGCGCGTACGGGCGAGAGCGCCGAGGGCGCCGCCGACGAGGCCGCTCAGCAGCAGATCGACATCCCCGGCCAGCCCGTCAGCGACGAGCCCGCCGGCGAGCGCCGCCGCCGCGGCAAGGGGGCCGAGGGCAGGAGCGCCGAGGCCCCGGCCGCCGCCGAGACCGCCGAGGACAGGCCCGCCGAGGGCCGGGGCGACGGCGGCAGGCAGGACAAGCAGGAAAAGCAGCAGGACAAGGGCGACCGCCAGGACAAGGGCGGCGACCGCCAGGGCAAGGGCCGCCAGCGCGACCGCCGCGGCAAGGACGGCGGCCAGCAGCAGGGCCAGGACGGCGGCAACCGGCAGGACGGCGGCAACCGCCAGGGCCGCGACCGCGGTGACCGCGACAACCGCGGTGACCGCGACGACGACTTCGAGGGCGGCCGCCGCGGCCGCCGGGGCCGCTACCGCGACCGCCGGGGCCGCCGGGGCCGCGACGACTTCGCCGCCGAGCCGCAGGTCTCCGAGGACGACGTCCTGATCCCGGTCGCCGGAATCCTGGACATCCTCGACAACTACGCGTTCGTGCGCACCTCCGGCTACCTGCCCGGCCCGAACGACGTGTACGTCTCCCTGGCCCAGGTCCGCAAGAACGGCCTGCGCAAGGGCGACCACGTCACCGGCGCGGTGCGCCAGCCGCGCGAGGGCGAGCGGCGCGAGAAGTTCAACGCGCTGGTCCGCCTGGACTCGGTGAACGGCATGTCGCCCGAGAGCGGCAAGGGCCGGCCCGAGTTCGGCAAGCTCACCCCGCTGTACCCGCAGGAGCGGCTGCGGCTGGAGACCGAGCCGAACCACCTCACCTCGCGGATCATCGATCTGGTCTCGCCCATCGGCAAGGGGCAGCGCGGTCTGATCGTGGCCCCGCCGAAGGCGGGCAAGACCACGGTCCTGCAGTCGATCGCCAACTCCATCACCCGCAACAACCCCGAGTGCCACCTGATGGTCGTGCTCGTGGACGAGCGGCCGGAGGAGGTCACCGACATGCAGCGGTCGGTCAAGGGCGAGGTCATCTCCTCGACCTTCGACCGCCCCGCGGAGGACCACACCACCATCGCCGAGCTGGCCATCGAGCGGGCCAAGCGGCTGGTGGAGCTCGGCCACGACGTGGTGGTGCTGCTGGACAACATCACCCGCCTGGGCCGCGCGTACAACCTGGCCGCCCCCGCGTCGGGCCGCATCCTGTCCGGTGGTGTCGACTCCACCGCGCTCTACCCGCCGAAGAAGTTCTTCGGCGCCGCGCGGAACATCGAGGACGGCGGCTCCCTGACGATCCTGGCCGCCGCGCTGGTCGAGACCGGCTCGCGGATGGACGAGGTCATCTTCGAGGAGTTCAAGGGCACCGGCAACATGGAGCTCAAGCTCGACCGGAAGCTCGCCGACAAGCGGATCTTCCCGGCGGTGGACGTCGACGCGTCCGGCACCCGCAAGGAGGAGATCCTGATGGGTGCCGAGGAGCTGGGCATCGTCTGGAAGCTGCGGCGCGTCCTGCACGCGCTGGACCAGCAGCAGGCCATCGAGCTGCTGCTGGACAAGATGAAGCAGACGAAGTCGAACGCCGAGTTCCTGATGCAGATCCAGAAGACGACGCCGGCGCCCGGCAACGGCGACTGACCGGCGCTCGGCGCAGCACGGCACGGCGAGGGCCGCCCCACCGCACACGGTGGGGCGGCCCTCGCAGTGTGTCACCGTTCCGTCGCCGCCGTACCCGCTCCTGCCCGCCTCCGCGGCCCGCCCCGGAGGGAGGCGCGGAGTGATCAGGCCCGATGGGGGTACGCCGTCGCAAGTGGAGAAGGAGGTCCCCGCTGTCCGCCCGGCCCGGCCCGACCCGGCCCGCCCCGGCCAGGCGGCCCCGGCAGGCGCCGGACGGCCCCGCGACAGCCCCCACACGACAGGGGAGAGATACGGCAGACGAGGAACGACATGGCGGACGAGGACACCACCACAGGCGGCGGGGGAAGCGGCGGACGGGAACGCCGCGGCCCGCGCCCGCGGCGGCGCAGGGGGCTGTACGCGGCCGCGTGGGCCACGGTCGGCGCCCTCGTGCTGGCCGGGGCCGGACTCGGGCTCGTCTACCTCAGGATCGACGGCAACATCGCCGGTGTCGACATCGACTCCGTCCTGGGCCCCGACCGGCCCGCCGACGTCCCCGACGGCACGCTGGACATCCTCCTGCTCGGCTCCGACACCCGCGCCGGGGACAACTCCCGCTACGGCCGCGACGACGGCACCGCCCGCTCCGACACCGCGATGATCGTCCACATCAACAAGGCGCACGACCGGGCCTCCATCGTCTCCATCCCCCGCGACACCCTCGTCGAGCGGCCCGAGTGCGAGAAGACCGGCGGCGGCACGGCGCCCGCCGCCCGGCGCGCGATGTTCAACCAGGCGTACGAGATCGGCGGCCCGGCCTGCACCGTCAAGACGGTCGAGTCGATGACCGGCATCCGCATGGACCACTACATCGAGCTCGACTTCACCGGCTTCGAGAAGGTGGTCGACGAACTGGGCGGGGTGGAGGTCACCGTCGCCGAACCGATCGAGGACGAGGACAGCCGGCTGGAGCTGGAGCCGGGACGCCACACCCTGGACGGGGAGCGGGCCCTGGCCCTGGTCCGCACCCGCAAGGGCGTGGGCAACGGCAGCGACCTGGGCCGCATAAAGCTCCAGCACGCCTTCGTCGGCGCCCTCGCCGACCGGGTGGGGGAGATCGGGGTGTTCTCCGACCCCAAGAAGACCTACGACCTCCTCGACACCGTCACCGCCCACCTCACCACCGACGCGGCCCTGGCGTCGGTCCCGGACCTGGCCGGCCTGGCCGGGGCCGTGAAGGGAATCGACTCGCGGGACATCGAGATGGTCACCCTGCCGGTGCGCTACTCCTCCGCCGACCCCAACCGGTTGGTGCCGATCGGGGTGCAGACGGAGCGGATCTGGGACGCGCTCAAGGCGGACCGGCCGATCCCCGACTCCGCCACCGAGGGGTCCGCGGCCCGGGAGGCCACGGAGGCCGAGGACGCGGTGGAGGCGGAGGGAGCCGGGCGGACCGGGGAATAGCATCCTCCGCCACCTGGTTTTGGGAGGTGCGGCCAGTAGTGGCAGACTGGTGCGTCGGTCCCGGTTCACGCGCAGGCAGCCATCCCCGTCGCCCGACCGTCGGGCGCGAGGAGCCGGTGCGACCCGGAACCCTCCCGATACCTAGGAGAGACCTTGAAGCGCGACATCCACCCGGAGTACGTGGAGACCCAGGTCAGCTGCACCTGCGGAAACTCCTTCACCACCCGTAGCACCGTCACCGACGGCACCATCCGCGCCGACGTGTGCTCCGCGTGCCACCCGTTCTACACGGGCAAGCAGAAGATCCTCGACACCGGTGGCCGTGTGGCCCGCTTCGAGGCCCGCTTCGGCAAGAACGCCGGGTCGAGGAACAAGAAGTAGCGACCCCGAACGCCGGTCCTCGGCCGTCCCCCCAGGGAGGGCCGGACCGGCGTTTTGCCGTCCCGGCAGCCCTCTCCCCACACGAAGGACTCAACGATGTTCGAGGCGGTCGAGGAACTGATCGGCGAGCACGCCGACCTCGAGAAGCGGCTCGCCGACCCCGCCGTCCACGCGGACCAGGCCAACGCCCGCAGGCTGGGCAAGCGCTACGCCGAGCTGACCCCGGTCGTGGGCGCGTACCACGACTGGAAGCGCACCGGCGACGACATCGCCACCGCCCGCGAGCTGGCCGCCGACGACCCCGACTTCGCCGCCGAGGTCAAGGAGCTGGAGACCCGGCGCGAGGAGCTCACCGAACGGCTGCGGCTGCTGCTCGTCCCGCGCGACCCCAGCGACGACAAGGACGTCATCCTGGAGATCAAGGCGGGCGAGGGCGGTGAGGAGTCCGCGCTGTTCGCCGGCGACCTGCTGCGCATGTACCTGCGCTACGCCGAGCGGCAGGGCTGGAAGACCGAGATCATCGAGGCCAACGAGTCCGACCTCGGCGGCTACAAGGACGTCCAGGTCGCGGTGAAGACCAAGAACGGCACCGAGCCCGGCCAGGGCGTGTGGGCCCGGCTGAAGTACGAGGGCGGCGTCCACCGCGTCCAGCGGGTGCCCGCCACCGAGTCCCAGGGCCGCATCCACACCTCCGCCGCCGGAGTCCTCGTCCTTCCCGAGGCCGAGGACGTCGACGTCGAGATCAATCCGAACGACCTGCGCATCGACGTCTACCGCTCCTCCGGCCCCGGCGGCCAGTCCGTGAACACCACCGACTCCGCCGTCCGCATTACCCACGTGCCCACCGGCATCGTCGTCTCCTGCCAGAACGAGAAGAGCCAGCTGCAGAACAAGGAGCAGGCGCTGCGCATCCTGCGCGCCCGCCTGCTGGCGGCGGCCCAGGAGGAGGCGGAGAGGGAGGCCTCCGACGCGCGCCGCAGCCAGGTGCGTACGGTGGACCGGTCGGAGCGGGTGCGCACCTACAACTTCCCGGAGAACCGGATCTCGGACCACCGGGTGGGCTTCAAGGCGTACAACCTGGACCAGGTGCTGGACGGCGACCTGGACGCGGTGGTCCAGGCGTGCGTGGACGCCGACTCCGCGGCCAAGCTGGCCGCGGCTCAGTAACCGTGCGGCGCCCCGGGGCGGGGCGCGCAGGGACGGGTGGAGGACGAGGAACGTGAACGTACTGCTCGCCGAGGTGGCCCAGGCCACCCAGCGGCTCGCCGACGCCGGAGTGCCCTCCCCGCGCTTCGACGCGGAGGAGCTGGCGGCGTACGTGCACGGCGTCAGGCGGGGGGAACTGCACCGCGTCGCCGACGCCGACTTCGACGCCCGCTACTGGGAGGCCGTCGCCCGCCGCGAGGCCCGCGAGCCGCTCCAGCACATCACCGGCCGGGCCTTCTTCCGCTACCTGGAACTCCAGGTGGGCCCGGGGGTGTTCGTGCCGCGCCCCGAGACCGAGTCCGTGGTCGGCTGGGCGATAGACGCCGTGCGCGCCATGGACGTCGCCGAGCCTTTGATCGTCGACCTGTGCACCGGCTCCGGGGCCATCGCGCTCGCACTCGCCCAGGAGGTGCCGCGCTCGCGCGTGCACGCCGTGGAGCTGGACGAGGGGGCGCTGGAGTGGGCCCGGAAGAACACCGAGGGCTCCCGCGTCACCCTGCACCACGGCGACGCCACGACCGCCCTGCCCGAGCTGGACGGCCAGGTCGACCTCGTCATCTCCAACCCGCCCTACATCCCGCTCACCGAATGGGAGTACGTCGCCCCCGAGGCACGTGACCACGACCCGCAGATGGCGTTGTTCTCCGGCGAGGACGGACTGGACGTCATCCGCGGCATCGAACGCACCGCGCACCGCCTGCTGCGCCCCGGCGGCCTGGTCGTCGTCGAGCACGCCGACACCCAGGGCGGCCAGGTCCCCTGGATCTTCACCGAGGACCGCGGCTGGGCGGACGCCGCGGACCACCCCGACCTCAACAACCGGCCCCGTTTTGCCACAGCCCGCAGGGAGGTGCCGTAAATGGCACGGCGTTACGACTGCTCCGACGCGACCGACCGCGCGACCGGCCTGCGCGAGGCCGCCTCGGCGGTCCGCCGAGGCGAACTCGTCGTGCTCCCCACGGACACGGTCTACGGCATCGGCGCCGACGCCTTCACCCCGGAGGCCGTCGGTGACCTGCTGGAGGCCAAGGGACGCGGGCGCGGCATGCCCTCGCCCGTCCTGATCGGCTCCCCCAACACCCTGCACGGCCTGGTCACCGACTTCTCCGAGCAGGCGTGGGAGCTGGTGGACGCCTTCTGGCCCGGCGCGCTCACCCTCGTCGCCCGCCACCAGCCGTCGCTCACCTGGGACCTGGGCGAGACCGGCGGCACGGTCGCCGTCCGCATGCCGCTGCACCCGGTGGCGATCGAGCTGCTGACCGAGACCGGTCCGATGGCGGTGTCGTCGGCCAACCTCACCGGCCACCCCGCCCCGCAGACCTGCGACGCCGCGCAGGAGATGCTGGGCGACTCCGTCGCCGTCTACCTCGACGGCGGCCCCACCCCCGACTCCGTGCCCTCCTCGATCGTCGACGTCACCGGCCCGGTGCCCAGGCTGCTGCGTGCGGGCGCGATCAGCGCGGAGGAGCTGCGCAAGGTCGTACCCGGCCTCGAGGCCGCCAGTTGACCCCGCCCGCCGGGGCGTCCGAGGAGCATGGCATACCGGTCTTCCGCATCCTCCACGTCTCCACCGGAAACGTCTGCCGTTCGCCCATCACCGAGCGGCTGACCAGGCATGCCCTGGTGGCCAGACTCGGCGACGAGCGGGCCGGCGGACTGGTGGTGGAGAGCGCGGGGACATGGGGGCACGAGGGCGCGCCGATGGAGGAGCACGCGGCGGAGGTCCTGCTGGAGTACGGCGCGGACCCGTCCGGCTTCCTCGGCCGCGAACTGCTGGACGAGCACGTCATCAGGGCCGACCTGGTGCTGACCGCCACCCGCGACCACCGGGCGCAGGTGATCTCCATGGGGCACTCCGCGGGGCTGCGCACCTTCACCCTCAAGGAGTTCACCCGCCTGGTGCGGGCGATCGACCCCGCCACCCTGCCCGGCCCGGACGCCGACGGCGGGGTGGTCGGGCGCGCCCGGGCCCTGGTGCGGGCCGCCGCGGCACTGCGCGGCTGGCTGCTGGCGCCCAGTGCGGAGGCCGACGAGGTCTACGATCCCTACGGCGCCCCCATCACCTACTTCCGCAGTGTCGGCGAGGAGATCAACGCGGCGCTGGATCCGGTGGTCACGGCCCTGACGGGGGTCCCGGCGCGGACGTGAGACCGTACCGGGCGGTGCCGGGCTCGCGACCGCCGGTGCCGGGCCGTTGTCTAAGGTGTGGTGTCCCGGGCGTGGGCCCGGGGAGCCCGCGAGAGTCATGGGGAATCCGTGCGTGAATACCTGCTGACGCTGTGCGTCACGGCCGCGGTCACCTACCTCCTCACCGGTCCGGTGAGGAAGTTCGCGATCGCGGCGGGCGCGATGCCCGAGATCCGTGCCCGTGACGTGCACCGTGAACCGACGCCCCGGCTCGGCGGCATCGCCATGTTCGGCGGGCTGTGCGCGGGCCTGCTGGTGGCCTCCCAGCTCACCAACGTCGGCGACGTCTTCCGGCTCTCCGACGAGCCCCGTGCGCTGCTGGCCGGCGCGGGCCTGATCTGGCTGCTGGGCGTCCTGGACGACAAGTGGGGCGTGGACGCGCTGATCAAGCTAGGCGGCCAGATGATCGCCGCGGGCGTGATGGTCTGGCAGGGCCTGACGATCCTGTGGCTGCCGGTGCCGGGCGTGGGCAACGTCGCGCTGACCCCGCTGCAGGGCACGCTGCTGACGGTGGCGGTGGTCGTCGTCACCATCAACGCGGTCAACTTCGTCGACGGCCTGGACGGCCTGGCCTCGGGCATGGTCGGCATCGCGGCCGCGGCGTTCTTCATGTACGCCTACCGGATCTGGTACGGCTACGGCATCGAGGCCGCGGCCCCCGCGACGCTCTTCGCCGCCGTCCTGATGGGCATGTGCCTGGGCTTCCTGCCGCACAACATGCACCCCGCGCGGATCTTCATGGGCGACTCCGGATCGATGCTCATCGGCCTGGTGCTGGCCGCCGGGGCGGTCTCCATCACCGGCCAGGTCGATCCGGACGTCATCACCGACACCACCGGCTCGGTCAAGACCACGGTCCAGACGATGGTGCCGGTCTACATGCCGGTGCTGCTGCCGCTGACGATCATCGCGGTGCCCATCGCCGACCTGGTGCTGGCGGTGGTGCGGCGCACCTGGCGGGGCCAGTCGCCGTTCGCCGCCGACCGCGGCCATCTGCACCACCGGCTGCTGGAGATCGGCCACTCCCACAGCCGGGCGGTGCTGATCATGTACTTCTGGTCGGCGCTGATCGCCTTCGGCGCGGTGGCCTTCTCGGTGCGCTCCTCCAGTCTGGTCATCGTGCTCGCGATCGTGCTGCTGAGCGCGGTGGGGCTGGTGATCCTGCTGCTGCCGAGGTTTACCCCGAGGGTGCCCGGCTGGGCGCAGCGGCTCGTGCCGCCGCGCTACCGCTCCCGGCGCGGTCCGGGCCGGCGGTCCGGGACGGAGGCGGTGGACGAGGGCGCGGACGTGGACGAGGGCGCGGGGACCGGTCCGGAGGCCGGGCGGCGGCCCGCGGGGGCGACGGCGCTCGGCGAGTACGATCGCCTGGTGCGCGACGGCCGCCCCACGGCCGACCACCGCTCATAGCAGTCCCGCCGCCGTTCGTCCCCGTGGGGTACCGCCGGCTGACCCACTCGTGTGACAGTCCGCACACGAACTAGGTAAAGACCTCATCAAATAGTTTGTGATACCGTTCACGAGTCCGGCGAGAAGGCCGGTGGCCTCCAGTGCCCCCGATCAGCGAGTCCGTTCCGCCGGGCGACCACAGCTTTCGAAGGTCACGCACCGCCCCCCGTAGACCACCCTGCTGGAGCAGCGTTTATGCAGTCGAACGACGCCCGGATCCTTCGTGGCGCCGCGATTCCCTCAGCCGGTGCCGGCCTGGTCGGCGTGATCGTCGGCGCGGTCGTCTCGGGAGGCGAGGGCGCCCTGGGAGCAGGCCTGGCCACCGTGGTGGTGCTCGCGTTCTTCGGCGCGGGCCTCCATGTGCTCGGCCGGGTCGGACGGCAGTGGCCCGAACTCCTCCTCGGAGCGGGATTCCTGGTCTACACGACCCAGGTGATCGCCATGTTCGTGGTGATGAGGCTCCTGCGGGACGCCACCTTCATGGACGGCCGTGTGTTCGGCTTCACGGTGCTGGCCTGCCTCCTGGTGTGGCTCGCCGCCCAGGCGTGGACGCACACCCGCCTCAAGACCCCGTACGTGGAGCCCGCCGGGACCGGCAAGGGATCCACGGGCTCCTCCGCCGCGGAAACCCGCGCGTGATCGGGAACAGCGCGAAGGCTCCGGGCAGGGGCGGTGGGAAGCCACACCCGCCGGGCTGCTATCGTCCGACGCCGAGAGGGCCGCGAGCCTTGGAGAAGGCGCTGTGCGGGACAGCGCCGGACGCTCCTCGCCTCTTCACGGGCCGTCCTGCCGCCGCGCCGGCCGGCTCCCTCCCGCCCACCCCCAGTCCAGTGCCGCCCCGTGGCCCAGCGCCATGCCGACCCCCCGAGGTAGCCGTACCCATGCGTCCGACCGAAGGAGCTCGCGGTGAGTAGTGACCAGTTGCTCGCCTTCGAGGTTGACTGCCACCTGTTCAAGGACTGTGGCTTCGAGGCCCCCAGTGTGTGGTCGTTCCTCTTCGACCCGATCTTCGAGGTCGGCGGGTTCGAGTTCAACAAGCCGATGCTCCTCGCGCTCATCGGCACGGCCGCGATCCTCACGTTCTTCTGGGCGGCGTTCTCCAAGCCCAAGGTGGTCCCCGGCAAGCTGCAGATGGTCGCCGAGGCGCTGTACGAGTTCGTGCGCCGGGGCATCGCCCGGGAGGTGATGGGCAAGAAGGGCGACGCCTTCGTCCCGCTGCTGGTGTCGCTGTTCTTCTTCGTGTGGATGCTGAACCTCTGGGCGATCATCCCCATCGCCCAGTTCCCGGTCAGCTCGGTCATCGCCTACCCGGCCGGCCTCGCGTTCGTGGTCTGGGTCACCTACATGACGGTGACGTTCAAGACGAACGGTTTCGTCGGCGGCATCCGCAACCTCTGTGTCCCCGGCGGTCTGCCCAAGCCGATCTACGTGCTGCTCACGCCGATCGAGTTCATCTCCAACATCTTCGTGCGGCCCTTCACGCTGGCGGTCCGGCTCTTCGCGAACATGTTCGCCGGCCACATCCTGATCCTGATCTTCACGATCGCCACCTGGTACATGCTCGGCACCTTCCTCGGCACCCTCTACGCGACCGCCTCGTTCGCGATGACCGTGGTGCTGACGGTCTTCGAGCTGTTCATCCAGGCGCTGCAGGCCTACGTCTTCACCGTGCTGACCGCCACCTACCTCTCCCAGGCCCTGGAAGAGGCGCACTGACCGGACCGGCACCGCGGTCCCGACCAGCCACCACCCGCCCAACCCCAGACGTCCGGTGGACCAACCACCCACCGGCCCACCAAGAGAAGGAACCCAAGGAATGTCTGCTCTGGAGACCCTCGCAGCTGTCGAAGGCAACGTCGGCACCATCGGCTACGGCCTCGCCGCGATCGGCCCCGGTATCGGCATCGGCATCATCTTCGGTAACGGTGTGCAGGCCATCGCCCGCCAGCCCGAGGCCGCCGGCCTCATCCGCCAGAACATGCTGCTCGGTTTCGCGGTCGTCGAGGCCCTGGCGCTGATCGGCTTCGTCGTTCCCTTCATCCTCAGCTGATACAGGCAGCTGAAATCGACGAAAGGTCCACCATGATGAACCTGGCAGCTTCGGAACCGCAGTCCCCGCTGCTTCCGGTCTGGCCCGAGGTCGTCATCGGCCTGATCGCCTTCGGCATCGTCTTCTTCGTGTTCGCCAAGAAGCTCCTCCCGGCCATCAACAAGGCCCTGGACGAGCGCCGCGAGGCGATCGAGGGGGGCATCGAGAAGGCCGAGGCTGCTCAGGCCGAGGCGCAGCAGACGCTCGAGGAGTACCGAGTCCAGCTCGCCGAGGCTCGTCACGAGGCCGCGCGCCTGCGCCAGGAGGCGCAGGAGCAGGGCGCCGCGCTCATCGCCGAGATGCGCGAGGAAGGCCAGCGGCAGCGTGAGGAGATCATCGCCGCGGGCCACGCCCAGATCGAGGCCGACCGCCGGCAGGCCGCGCAGTCGCTGCGCCAGGACGTTGGCAAGCTCGCCACCGACCTGGCCGGCAAGCTGGTCGGCGAGTCCCTGGAGGACGTCGCCCGGCAGAGCCGCACGATCGACCGCTTCCTCGACGAACTCGAGGAGAAGGCGGTCTCCGCCGAGTCCTCTGGAGCCGCCCGATGAACGGAGCGAGTCGCGAGGCACTGGCCGCCGCCCGCGGGCGACTGGACGCGCTGACGGACTCCACGTCCGTCGACGCGGCCCGGCTCGCCGAGGAGCTGGCCGCGGTCACCGCGCTGCTCGACCGCGAGGTGTCGCTGCGCCGGGTCCTGACCGACCCGGCGCAGCCCGGCGAGGCCAAGGCCGAGCTGGTCGGACGCCTGCTGGGCGGCCAGGTCGGCGGAGAGGCCGTCGATCTGGTCTCCGGTATGGTCCGCTCCCGCTGGTCGCGCTCGCGCGACCTGGTGGACGCGGTCGAGCAGCTCGCCGACGTCGCCGACCTCACCGCGGCCGAGCGTGACGGCACGCTGGACGACGTGGAGGACGAGCTGTTCCGGTTCGCCCGGACGGTGGCCTCCTCCCCGGAGCTGCGTGCGGCTCTCGGCGGCAAGATCACCGACGACAGCCTGAAGGCGGCCAAGACCGAGCTGCTGCGGCGGCTGCTGGGCGGCCGGGCCAAGCCCGCCACCGAGCGACTGGTCGTCCGCCTCGTGCGCCAGCCGCGTGGCCGTAGTCTTGAAGGAGGGCTCGAAGCCCTCTCCAGGCTGGCCGCCGAGCGCCGCGACCGCTCGGTCGCGGTGGTCACCTCGGCCGTACCGCTCAGTGACCGCCAGAAGCAGCGCCTCGGCGCGGCCCTGGCGAGGCTCTTCGGGCGGGAGATGCACCTCAATCTGGACGTGGACCCGGAGGTCCTCGGCGGAATCCGGGTGCGGGTCGGCGACGAGATCATCGACGGCACCGTCTCGGAACGCCTCGAAGGGGCGACCCGGCGGATGGCGAGCTGAGCCCACGGCCGGCGGACACCGCGGGCGGTAGGCCACACCAACTCAAGAAGCAGTACTGGCGGCCCGAGTTGGGCCGTAGCAGACACATACGGGCCCAACAAGGAGAGCAGGGAACCCAGATGGCGGAGCTCACGATCCGGCCGGATGAGATCCGGGACGCGCTGGAGAACTTCGTCCAGTCGTACAAGCCGGACGCGGCCTCGCGCGAAGAGGTCGGGACGGTCAGCCTTGCCGGTGACGGCATTGCGAAGGTCGAGGGTCTTCCCTCGACCATGGCGAACGAGCTGCTGAAGTTCGAGGACGGCACCCTCGGCCTCGCCCTCAACCTCGAGGAGCGCGAGATCGGCGCGGTCGTCCTCGGCGAGTTCAGCGGCATCGAGGAGGGCCAGACGGTGCGCCGCACCGGCGAGGTCCTCTCCGTCGCGGTCGGCGACGGTTACCTCGGCCGTGTCGTCGACCCGCTGGGCAACCCGGTCGACGGCCTCGGCGAGATCGAGACCGAGGGCCGCCGCGCCCTCGAGCTGCAGGCCCCCACGGTCATGCAGCGCAAGTCGGTGCACGAGCCGATGGAGACGGGCTACAAGGCCGTCGACGCGATGACCCCGATCGGCCGCGGCCAGCGCCAGCTGATCATCGGCGACCGCCAGACCGGCAAGACGGCCCTGGCGATCGACACGATCATCAACCAGCGCGACAACTGGCGCTCCGGCGACCCGAGCAAGCAGGTCCGCTGCATCTACGTCGCCGTCGGCCAGAAGGGCTCCACCATCGCCTCCGTGCGCGCGGCGCTGGAGGAGAACGGCGCGCTGGAGTACACCACCATCGTCGCCGCCCCGGCGTCCGACCCGGCGGGCTTCAAGTACCTGGCGCCCTACACCGGCTCGGCCATCGGCCAGCACTGGATGTACCAGGGCAAGCACGTCCTGATCATCTTCGACGACCTGTCCAAGCAGGCCGACGCCTACCGCGCCGTGTCCCTGCTGCTGCGCCGTCCGCCGGGCCGCGAGGCCTACCCGGGCGACGTCTTCTACCTGCACTCCCGGCTGCTGGAGCGCTGCGCCAAGCTCTCGGACGAGATGGGCGCCGGTTCGATGACCGGTCTGCCGATCATCGAGACCAAGGCGAACGACGTGTCGGCGTTCATCCCGACCAACGTCATCTCCATCACCGACGGCCAGTGCTTCCTGGAGTCCGACCTGTTCAACGCGGGCCAGCGCCCGGCGCTGAACGTCGGTATCTCCGTCTCCCGAGTCGGTGGCTCGGCCCAGCACAAGGCCATGAAGCAGGTCTCCGGCCGGCTCCGTGTGGACCTCGCCCAGTTCCGCGAGCTGGAGGCGTTCGCCGCCTTCGGTTCCGACCTGGACGACGCCTCCAAGGCGGCGCTGGAGCGCGGTAAGCGCATGGTCGAGCTGCTCAAGCAGTCGCAGTACGCGCCGTACCCGACCGAGGACCAGGTCGTCTCCATCTGGGCGGGCACCACCGGCCGTATGGACGACGTCCCCGTCGAGGACATCCGGCGCTTCGAGAGCGACCTGCTGGAGCACCTGCACCGCGAGCGCAAGGACCTGATGACCGGCATCCGCGAGGGCGGCAAGATGTCCGACGACACCCTCCAGTCGCTGTCGGACGCCATCGCCTCCTTCAAGAAGCAGTTCGAGACCTCGGACGGCAAGCTGCTGGGCGAGGGCTGAGCATGGGCGCGCAGGTCAGGATCTACAAGCGGCGGATTCGCTCCGTCAGCGCGACCAAGAAGATCACCAAGGCGATGGAGATGATCTCCGCGTCGCGCATCGTCAAGGCACAGCGCCAGGTGGCCGCGTCGACTCCGTACGCCGACGAGCTGACCCGGGCCGTCGCGGCCGTCGCCACCGGTTCCGACACCCAGCACCCGCTGACCACCGAGGCCGAGAAGCCGGCCCGCGCCGCGGTCCTGCTCGTCACGAGCGACCGCGGTCTGGCGGGCGGCTACTCCGCCAACGCGATCAAGGCGGCCGACCGGCTGACCGAGCGGCTGCGGGCCGAGGGCAAGGAGGTCGACTCCTACATCATCGGCCGCAAGGGCGTGGCCTACTACGGCTTCCGCGACCGGAAGGTCGCCCAGTCGTGGACGGGCTTCACCGACCGGCCGTCGTACGCCGACGCCAAGGCCGTCTCCGGGCCGCTGATCGAGGCGGTCCGCAGGGACACGGCTGAGGGCGGCGTGGACGAGCTGCACATCGTCTTCACGGAGTTCGTGTCGATGATGACGCAGAACCCGGTGGAGAAGCGGATGCTGCCGCTCAGCCTCGACGAGGTCACGCAGCAGGTGGAGAAGCAGGAGCGGATCCGCCCGCTGTACGACTTCGAGCCGTCGGCGGAGGAGGTTCTGGACGCACTGCTGCCGCGGTACGTCGAGAGCCGTATCTACAACGCGCTGCTGCAGTCCGCCGCCTCCGAGCACGCCGCCCGCCGGCGCGCGATGAAGTCGGCGACGGACAACGCCGAGGACCTCATCAAGTCGCTCACGCGGCTTGCCAACCAGGCCCGCCAGGCCGACATCACCCAGGAAATCAGCGAGATCGTCGGTGGTGCCAGCGCGCTGGCCGACGCTTCTGCGGGGAGTGACTGACAACTATGACCACCACTGTTGAGCCGACCGCTGCGGCGGGCGTGGCCACCGGCCGCGTCGCGCGGGTCATCGGCCCGGTCGTCGACGTGGAGTTCCCCGTCGACGCGATGCCGGAGATCTACAACGCGCTGACCGTCGAGGTCGCCGACCCGGCCGAGGAGGGTGCGAAGAAGACCCTCACCCTCGAGGTCGCCCAGCACCTGGGCGAGGGCCTGGTCCGCGCGATCTCCATGGAGCCGACCGACGGCCTGGTCCGCCAGGCCCCGGTGACCAACACCGGCCGCGGCATCACCGTGCCCGTCGGCGACGTCACCAAGGGCCGGGTGTTCAACACCCTGGGCCGCATCCTGAACGAGCCGGAGGCCGAGTCCGAGGTCACCGAGCGCTGGGAGATCCACCGCAAGGCCCCGGCCTTCGACCAGCTCGAGTCCAAGACCGAGATGTTCGAGACCGGCCTGAAGGTCGTCGACCTGCTGACCCCGTACGTCAAGGGCGGCAAGATCGGTCTGTTCGGCGGCGCGGGCGTCGGCAAGACCGTCCTCATCCAGGAAATGATCATGCGTGTGGCCAAGCTGCACGAGGGCGTTTCCGTGTTCGCCGGCGTCGGCGAGCGCACCCGTGAGGGCAACGACCTCATCGAGGAGATGGCCGAGTCCGGCGTTCTCCCGCAGACCGCGCTGGTCTTCGGCCAGATGGACGAGCCCCCGGGCACCCGTCTGCGCGTGGCCCTGGCCGGTCTGACGATGGCGGAGTACTTCCGCGACGTCCAGAAGCAGGACGTGCTGTTCTTCATCGACAACATCTTCCGCTTCACCCAGGCCGGTTCCGAGGTGTCCACCCTGCTGGGCCGCATGCCCTCCGCGGTGGGTTACCAGCCGAACCTGGCGGACGAGATGGGTCTGCTCCAGGAGCGCATCACCTCCACCCGCGGCCACTCGATCACCTCGATGCAGGCGATCTACGTGCCCGCGGACGACCTGACCGACCCGGCCCCGGCGACGACCTTCGCCCACCTGGACGCGACCACCGTTCTGTCGCGTCCGATCTCGGAGAAGGGCATCTACCCGGCGGTGGACCCGCTGGACTCCACCTCCCGGATCCTGGACCCCCGGTACATCTCCAAGGACCACTACGAGTGCGCCTCGCGCGTCAAGGGGATCCTGCAGAAGTACAAGGACCTCCAGGACATCATCGCCATCCTCGGCATCGACGAGCTCGGCGAGGAGGACAAGCTGGTCGTCCACCGCGCCCGCCGTATCGAGCGCTTCCTGTCGCAGAACACCCACGCGGCGAAGCAGTTCACCGGCCTGGACGGATCGGACGTTCCGCTGGACGAGTCGATCGCGGCGTTCAACGCGATCGCCGACGGCGAGTACGACCACTTCCCGGAGCAGGCGTTCTTCATGTGCGGTGGCCTGGACGACCTCAAGGCCAAGGCCAAGGAGCTGGGCGTCTCCTGACGTCCGCGCCCCACGACAGGGGGCGGGTGAAGCCCGCCCCCTGTCCCGCGCACCGTTATTCTGTGAAAACCCCAGTTTCGAGGAGCCACTGTGGCTGAGCTGCACGTCGAGTTGGTCGCCGCGGACCGCAAGGTCTGGTCGGGCGAGGCCAGCCTGGTCGTCGCGCGCACCTCGTCGGGTGATATCGGCGTCATGCCCGGCCACCAGCCGCTGCTCGGTGTGCTGAAGCCGGGCCCGGTGACGATCCGTACGACCGGCGAGAGCGGGGGCGGCACCGTCGTCGCCGCGGTGCACGGCGGCTTCATCTCCTTCGCGGACAACAAGCTGTCGCTGCTCGCGGAGATCGCGGAGCTGTCCGAGGAGATCGATGTCCAGCGCGCCGAGCGCGCACTGGATCGGGCGAAGTCGGAGGCGGACGCCGCCGCCGAGCGCCGCGCCGAGATCCGGCTTCGGGCCGCCTTGGCGAGCGCGCGCTGAGACCCGCGCGCATGTAGGTGCCCCAGCCGCGGACCGCATCGGAGCATAGCTCCGGAGCGGTCCGCGGCTGAGGTGATTGCTGGCTGCTGTACGGACGGACGAGGCGAGGAGGTCGGTGAAGATGGTCCTCGCTCTCGTGCTGTCCGGGGCGGTGCTGGCTCTGGTGCTGCTGGGACTTTTCGCCTTCGGGCTGCGGCGGCGGCTGATCCAGCGGCCGGGCGGCACCTTCGACTGCAGCCTGCGGTGGGGCGCGCCGGATCCCGGCGAGGGAGCCGAGGCCGGCGGCAAGGGCTGGGTGTACGGCGTCTCCCGCTACAGCGGGGACCGGGTCGAGTGGTTCCGGGTCTTCTCCTACGCGCCGCGGCCGCGCCGCCTGCTGGAGCGGGAGGCGATCGAGGTGCTGGAGCGCCGCAGGCCCGAGGGGGACGAGGAGCTGGCGCTCCTGTCGGACTCGGTGATCCTGGCCTGCTCGCACCGCGGCACCCGGGTGGAGCTGGCGATGAGCGAGGACGCCCTGACCGGCTTCCTCGCCTGGCTCGAAGCAGCCCCCCCAGGTCAGAGGGTTAATGTCGCCTGAGCGGTGCCCCCGTTGTCTGGGGGTGCCCCCGGACGGAGTCTGGGGGAGGGTTAATGTCGCCTGAGCGGTGCCCCCGTTGTCTGGGGGTGCCCCCGGACGGAGTCTGGGGGAAGGTTGACGTCGCCTGAGCGGTGTCCCGGTGCTTGGGGGCGTCCCCGGACGGAGCCCCGGGGGAGTACGGACAGCGAACCGGGGAGACGGCGTGCGGGCCGTCTCCCCGGTTCTGTCACTTCCGGTGGTGCGTGGGGCGGGTCACCGCCCGGGCGTCACTTGTTCAGCCCGTTGTGGATGGCGGTGATCAGCTCGCCGTTGGCGGTGTCCCCGCTGATCTCCCAGAAGAAGGCTCCGCCGAGCTTCTGCTGCTTGGCGTAGTCCATCTTCCCCGTGATGGTGGCCGGGGTGTCGTAGCTCCACCACTCGTTGCCGCAGTGCGCGTAGGCGGTGCCGGCTATGACTCCGTTGGCAGGGCAGCGCTCCTTGAGGATCTTGTAGTCCTCGATGCCCGCCTCGTGCTTGCCCGGTGCGGCGCCGGTGGCGGTGCCGCCCGGCTCCTTCTGGGTCACGCCGGTCCAGCCGCGGCCGTAGAAGCCGATGCCCAGCAGCAGCTTCTCGGCGGGGACGCCCTTGGCCTTGAGCTTCCTGATCGCGGCGTCGGTGTTGAACGCCTCGTTCGGGATGCCGGCGTACGAGGTCAGCGGCGAGTGCGGGGCGGTCGGCCCGGTCTTGTCCCAGGCGCCGAAGTAGTCGTACGTCATCACGTTGTACCAGTCGAGGTACTGCGCGGCGCCGCCGTAGTCCGCAGAGTCGATCTTGCCGCCGCTGGAGGCGTCGGCGGTGATCGCGGCGGTCACGAGCTGCTTGCCGAACTCGGCGCGGAAGGCCTGGGCCATGGTCCGCATCACGGCCGGGCCGCTGGTGTCACAGGTCAGACCGCAGGCGTTGGGGTACTCCCAGTCCAGGTCGATGCCGTCGAACAGACCCTGCCAGCGCGGGTCGTTGACCAGCTGGTTGCAGGACTTGGCGAACGCGGCCGGGTTCTTCATGGCGTCGGGGAAGCCGCCGGACCAGGTCCAGCCGCCGAAGGACCACAGGACCTTGATGTGCGGGTACATCTTCTTCAGTTTCAGCAGCTGGTTGAAGTTGCCGCGCAGCGGCTGGTCCCAGGTGTCGGCCTTGCCGTCGACGCTCTGCTCGGCGGTGTAGGCCTTGTCGGTCGCGGCGAAGGCGTCACCGATGGTGCACTTGCCGCCCTGGACGTTGCCGAAGGAGTAGTTGATGTGGGTCAGCTTCTCGGCGGAGCCGGAGGTGACGATGTCCTTCACGTGGTAGTTGCGGCCGTAGATGCCCCACTCGGTGAAGTACCCCAGGTTGACGTACTGGCCGGGGGTGCCGCCCCCGCCGTCGCCGCCGGTGGTCCTGACGGTGACGGAGCCGCTGGCCGGTCCGGTCTGGTCGGCGGTGTCGCGCGCCACCACCGAGTAGGTGTAGGAGGTGCCGGCCTTCAGACCGGAGTCGGTGTGGGAGGTGCCGGTGACGGTGGCGACCTTGGCGCCGTTGCGCAGGACGTCGTAGTTCTTGACGCCCTTGTCGTCGCTCGCGGCGCCCCAGTTCAGCTTCACCGATGTGTCGGTGATGTTGCTCGCGGTGGGGGTACCGGGTGCGCCGGGCGGGGCGTCCTCGGGGTTCCCCCCGCCCGAGCCGTCGCAGGGGCGGCCGTTGAGTGTGCAGGCGGAGGGGGAGCCGGTGCCGGTGCCGTTGAAGCCGAAGCTGACGCTGGCCCCGGGGGAGAGGGTGCCGTTCCAGCTCATGTTCTTGGCGGTGTAGGTGTTGCCGGAGCTGGTGACGGAGGCGTCCCAGGCGGAGCCGACCCTGGTGCCGGTGGGGAAGTCCCACTTCAGCGTCCAGCCGCTGATGGTGGTGTCACCGGTGTTCTTGATCGTCCACTTGCCCTCGAAGCCGCTGCCCCAGTCGGAGGGCTTGGAGAAGGTGGCGGTCGCCTGCTCGGCGGCCTGGGCGGGGGATGCCAGGGCGACCAGGGCGCCGAGGGGCATCAGCATCGCGGCCGCGGCCGCTACGGCTTTCCGTCTGATGCGGTGTGCGGTGGTGTTCGTTCTCAAGAGCGCTCCTCGCACAGGGCCCGGTGCCGGACCGGGCCGTTGGGGGTCTCCTGCGCCGCTCGTGGAGAGTGCCATGAGCATGGCATGGGCGTGCAGTTGACCTGGAGCGTAGATTGGTCTGGACCACCGGTCAACAGGTATGCACCAATGAGGAATTCATTCCCCGGTCACACCCAACTCCCGCGCCAGCACCGCGGCCTGCACCCTGCTGCGCAGCTCCAGCTTCGCCAGCAGCCGGCTGACATGCGTCTTCACCGTCGCCTCCGCCATCGACAGCCGCACGGCGACCTCCGCGTTGGACAGCCCCTCGCCCAGGCACGCCAGCACCTCGCGCTCGCGCCGGGTGAGGGCGTCGAGCACGTCGGGGTCGGCCCGGCGCCCACCCCCGGGCACGGCGGAGGAGCGGGCGAACTCCCGGATCAGCCGCCGCGTCACGACCGGGGCGATCACACCCTCACCGCGCGCCACCGCCCGTACCGCGTCCACCAGCTGCGCCGCCTCGCTGTCCTTGAGCAGGAAGCCCGCGGCGCCCGCGCGCAGCGCGCCGAAGACATACGCGTCGAGGTCGAAGGTGGTCAGCACCAGCACATCGGCCAGCCCCTCGCCGACCACCCGCTCGGTCGCCGAGACCCCGTCCAGACGCGGCATCCGCACATCCATCAGCACCAGATCCGGCCGGAGTTCACGGGCCAGCCGCACCGCCTCCTCGCCGTCCGGTGCCTCCCCGACGACCTCGATGTCCGGCGCACCGCGCAGGATCAGGACGAGTCCGGCGCGCACCGCCGACTGGTCCTCGGCCACGAGCACCCGGATGGTCATGCCCCGTCCCCTCTCCTCGTTCCGGCCCCACCGGCCCCACCGGCCTCACCGGCCCCGCCGTCCGCGATGCCGTGGACGGCATCCCCCAGGGGCAGCACCGCCCGCACCTCCCACCGTGTGCCGCCGGCCGTCCGGACCGGGCCCGCGCCGAAGACGCCGCCCAGCAGTTCGGCGCGCTCGCGCATCCCGACCAGCCCGGCGCCCGAACCGGGGGCGCGCGGTCCGGGGCGCCGGTCGCAGGGGCTGGTGACGGTGACGGTCAGCGCGCCGTCACCCCTGCCGCCGCCCTCCTGGCCCGGCGACTCCAGCACGACGGCCACCTCCCCGGGGGAGGCGTGCTTGAGCGCGTTCGTCAGAGCCTCCTGCACGATGCGGTAGGCCGCCAGCTCCACGGGCGCCGGCAGGGGGCCGCCGGAGCGCTCGTCGCGCAGGGCGAAACCGAGCCCTCCGGCCGCACCGTGCCTGCGGGCATGGGACAGCAGCGCGTCCAGGCCGCCCAGGGTCGGCGCGGCGGACACCTCCTCGTCAACCCCCGCCGTCCGCAGCAGACCGATCAGACGGCGCATCTCGGCCAGCCCGTGCACGCTGTTCTCGCGGATGACCGCCAGCGCGTCCCCGGTGGCGGCGCGGTCGTCGAGCGACTGCGCCGCGGTGGCGTGGATGGCGATGGCGGAGAGGTGGTTCGCCACCACGTCGTGCAGTTCGCGGGCCATCCGGGCGCGCTCGGCGGTGACGGCCTGGACGCGGTCCATCTCCGCCAGCAACGCGGTCTGCTGGGCGCGCAACCGTTCGGCGGCCGCGGCGTTGCGGTGGTCGCGGACGATGAGGCCCGTCCACGCCGGGCCGACCGTGACCAGCCCGCAGACGACGCCCACCAGCAGCGCCTGGGGTTCGCGGGTGGCGGCCAGGGCGCCCACGGTCACGGCGGCGGTCAGCGCGGCACTCGCCGGCGGCACCACCCGCGACAGCCTCGGCCCGCCGTGGAGCACGGCCGCGTAGACCACGTCGGAGAACATCACGATCGTCGCCAGCAGCGACCGGGTGACCAGATCGCCGGCCAGCGCGACCGTCCCCAGCACCAGCGCGGCGGACGGCGCGGTACGGCGCAGCGCCTCCGCCAGCGCCATCACCGCCAGCGGCAGCAGCACCCAGCCGCCTCCCAGGGGAGGGTGCGGGTTGTTGAACAGCCCCAGGGCCCACGAGGCCAGCCCGCCCACCAGGCCGGCGGCGGCGACCAGCAGGTCCCCGCGGGGCGGGAGGGGCAGGGGGAGACGGGCGGTGCTCACCCGGCCATCCAACACCGCCGCGCCGGCCGCCTCCGCGTCCGGGCCGGTACGGAAGCGGGCGGGATACATCGAAGGATGCAGTCCGGGATCGTCGCGGCAGACGACGCGCCGGGCCCGGACGGCGGCCAGGCTGGAGGCAGCGAACCAAGAGGAGGGGGCCGGCCGTGGTCGTCACACTGATCATCGTCTGCGAGGTGGCCTTCTGGGTGCTGCTGGCGGCCGGACTGGTGCTGCGCTACCCCGCCCGCAAGCCCCGCCTGGGCGCCGCCGTGCTGCTGTGCGAGCCGCTGCTGGAGGTGGTGCTGCTGGTCGTCACCGCGATCGACCTGAGGAACGGTGCCGAGGGCGACTGGAAGCACGGCCTGGCGGCCGTCTACATCGGCTTCACCGCGGCCTACGGTCACTACATGGTCAAGTGGGCCGACGGCCACTTCGCCCACCGCTTCGCGGGCGGTCCGCCGCCGGTGAAGCCGCCGAAGTACGGGATGGCGCGCGCCGTCCACGAGTGGAAGATGTGCGCCCGCTCGGTGCTCGGCGCGGTGATCGCCCTGGCGCTGCTCCAGGGCGCGGTCCTGTACGTCGGCGACGCGGAGCGGAGCGAGTCGCTGACGCAGTGGCAGCACAAGATGCTCTTCGTCATCGGCGTCAGCGTGGTCATCGCGGCCAGTTACACGATCTGGCCCAGGAAGCCGAAGGCGCCCTCCGGCGAACCGCGGGACCCCGCCGGCGCCCTGCCCGCCGACCGGGAGACGGCCGGGCGCTGACGCCCGGCGCCGGTGCGTGCGCCGGAGACGGCCGGGCCCCCGCTCCCGGAAGGGGACGGGGGCCTCGCACGACGGCGGCCGGAGCCCCGCGCGTCAGCGGTTCTCGCCGGGGACCCAGAGGATGTCGCCCACCTCCTTGTTGGCGGACCTGGCCAGGATGAACAGCAGGTCCGACAGCCGGTTGAGATAGGTGGCCGTCAGGCGGTTCATGACCTCGCCGTGCTCCTCCAGCGCCACCCACGTCGAACGCTCGGCGCGGCGCACGACCGTGCACGCCTGGTGGAGCAGGGCCGCGCCCGGGGTGCCGCCCGGGAGGATGAAGCTGCGCAGCTTCTCCAGATCGGCCAGGAAGCGGTCGCAGTCCGCCTCCAGCTTGTCGATGTAGCTCTGGCGCACCCGCAGCGGCGGGTACTCGGGGTTCTCCGCCACCGGCGTGGCCAGGTCCGCACCCACGTCGAACAGGTCGTTCTGCACCCGGACCAGGACCTTGGTGATCTCCTCGGGCAGATCGCCGAGCGCGATGGCCACCCCGATCGCGGCGTTGGCCTCGTTGGCGTCGGCGTAGGCGGAGATGCGGGAGTCGGTCTTGGCGGTACGGCTCATGTCGCCGAGGGCGGTGGTGCCGTCGTCGCCGGTGCGCGTGTAGATGCGTGTCAGGTTGACCATGGACCGAGCCTAGCCACGCACGGGCTCCGCCGAGCGCAGGTGTGCCCACCGTCACGGCACCGCCGCGCGTCCAGCCCACCGCACCGCCCAACTGCGCGCGGCGGGCGACCGGATGACCCACGCGAGTGTGATGTCCGCCATGTGAGACGTGACGCGCATCTCTTCCCCGCCCACCGCGCGCTCACGGGCGCTAGGGTCCGCCTGAGAGTCGCACCGCAAAGCCGCAGAGGGGACATACACGTGGCCAAGAAGCTCGCCGTCATCGGAGCCGGACTCATGGGATCGGGCATCGCCCAGGTCTCCGCCCAGGCGGGCTGGGACGTGGTGCTGCGCGACGTCACCGACGAGGCGCTCAGGCGCGGCACGGACGGGATCCGGGCCTCCTACGACAAGTTCGTCTCCAAGGGGAAGCTGAGCGCCCAGGACGCGGAGGCGGCGCTCGGCCGCATCACCGCCACCACCGACCTCGACGCCGCGTCCGAGGCCGACATCGTGGTCGAGGCCGTCTTCGAGCGGATCGACGTCAAGCGGGAGATCTTCCGCGCGCTCGACGGCCTGGTGAAGGAGGAGGCCGTGCTCGCCTCCAACACCTCCGCCATCCCGATCACCAAGATCGCGGCGGTGACGGAGCGCCCCGAGCGGGTCGTGGGCACCCACTTCTTCTCCCCGGTGCCGATGATGCAGCTGTGCGAGCTGGTGCGCGGCTACAAGACGAGCGACGAAACCCTCGCGGCGGCAAGGGAGTTCGCCGAGGGCGTCGGCAAGACCTGTATCGTCGTCAACCGGGATGTCGCGGGCTTCGTCACCACCCGGCTGATCTCCGCCCTGGTCGTCGAGGCCGCCAAGCTCCACGAGTCGGGCGTGGCGACCGCCGAGGACATCGACATCGCCTGCAAGCTGGGCTTCGGGCACGCCATGGGTCCGCTGGCCACCGCGGACCTCACCGGCGTCGACATCCTGCTGCACGCCACGGAGAACATCTACACCGAGTCGCAGGACGAGAAGTTCGCCCCGCCGGAGGGGATGCGGCGCATGGTGGACGCCGGGGACATCGGCCGCAAGAGCGGCCAGGGCTTCTACCGCTACTGAACGAACCCGTACGGCACACGGACGGGTCGCCCCTACGGGTGAATTCGGTGTCGATTCGGCGGCGGACGGCAACTCCGCCGCCGAACAGGCGGTCAGTTGTGGTGAGACATAGGCAGACAACAGTCACGGATGGACCACTTCTTTTCCGGGGGAGCGGATATGCACATCAGGGGCGACCACGCTGAACTGGTCGTCGGAGGTCGCCTCGACGTCCGCAACGCGGCGGACGCCCGTTCGGTCCTGCACACCGCGGTCGACTCCGGGGAGGGCGATCTCGTGCTGGACCTCGCCGAGCTGGACTCGTGGGACGCCACCGGCCTCGGCGTGATCATGGGCGCGCACCGGCGGGCGGGCCGGTGCGGGCGCCGCCTCGTCCTGCGGGACGTGCCGCCCCAGATGCAGCGCCTGCTGGTGGCCACCCGTCTGCACCGCATCCTGGCCATCGAGGGCGGCGGGCTCACCGAGGGCGGGACGCTGACCAAGCCATAACTATTGGGTCAGGGCTCCCGTCCGGGCTTGCCCCCACTCCCGGGCCAGGCAATAGGGTTCTGGAACCCGCCGCCTACACTGCGCTGCGGACGGCCACCGGACCACGAGCGAAGGCCAGCGTACGGTCGGCCCTGGAGAGCTGAGCTTCGAGTACGCACCGCATCTGGGGGCACCCACCATGGACCCGAACGACCGGGGACCCGAGGAACAGGACAGCGGGAGCATCACCCGCGCGATCCCGCTCATAGCGGGCGAGTACCTGCTGACCGTCAACCCCGTCGACGGCAGCGAGATAGAGCCCTGCCCGCCCGGTGAGCACCCCGGCGCGCCCCACAGGCGCACCCCGGGGTCCCGCGCCGAGCGGGAGCGCGCCGCCGTGGCACCGCTCCCGACCGGGATCTCCCTGCCCGACCTGCCGCTGCTGGAGCGCACGGCGGAGCGCGAGCGCCTCCTCCAACTGCTCAGACGCGGACGCTCGGTCCGGCTCACCGGGGCGCCCGGCTCCGGGCGCACCTCCCTGCTGGCCGCCGTCGCCGCCGAGTGCGCCGACCTCGCCCCGGACGGCGTCATCCGGCTCAACGGCTGCCGGCGCACGGCCTCGGACGTGCTGTACGAGCTGTTCGCCGCCGTCCACGAAGCGCCCCGGCACCGACCCGACCGCGCCGAGCTGGAGGAGGCGGTGCGCGGCGTGGGCGCGGTCGTCCTGCTGGACGACGCCGAGTTCGGCGGCGAGGCGCTCGACTCCCTCCTCGACGCCACTCCCGAGTGCGCCTTCCTGATCACGGCCGAGCCCGGCGCCCCCGCGCCCTCCGCCGACGCGCCCCTGGAGGAGGTCGCCCTCTCGGGGATCAGCCGGGCCGCCTGCCGGGAGCTGATGGAGCACATCGTGCGCCGCCCGCTGACCGAGGACGAGGCGGCCTGGGTCGGGGATCTGTGGTTCGAGTCCGAGGGGCTGCCGCTGCGTTTCGTCCAGGCCGGCGCGCTGCTGCGGCAGCGCGACGCGGAGTCCGGGGACGGCGGCGAGGCGGACGGCGGGAACGCCGGGGACGCCGGCGGCGCCGAGGGGAGCGGCCGGGCCGGCGCACCGCTGCCGACGCTGGCCGAGGGCGCGGCCCCCGCCGCCCTCCTGGCCGCCCGGCTCTCCGACAGCACCCGCGAGGTGCTGCGCTTCGCCGTGGCGCTCGGCGGAGTGCTGCCGCACCCGGCCCATCTGCCCGCGCTGGTGGACGACGCCGACGCCGACGCCTCCCTGGGCGAACTGCTCGCCTGCGGCCTGGTCACCACCGCCGGCACGTACTACCGGCTCGCCCCGGACGTGACCGGGCAACTGGCCGACGCCGGATACGCCGAAGGAGCCGACGACCGCGCCCGCACCGCCGCCCAGCACTACGCCTGGTGGACCGGCCACCCCTCGGTCACCCCGGAGCGGGTGGCGCAGGAGGCCGAGGCGGTGCTCGCCGCCGTCCAGGGCGCCAAGCGAGGCGGTCACGCGAGCGCGGCCGTGCTGCTGGCCCGTACCGCCGCGCCCATGCTCGCCGCCTCGCTGCACTGGGGCCCCTGGGAGCGGATCCTGCGGGGCGGCCAGGAGGCGGCGCGTACGGCGGGCGAGGTCGCCGAGGAGGCGTACTTCCACCACGACCTCGGCGTGCTCGCCCTGTGCACCGGCCACCTGGACCGGGCCCGCGCCGAACTCGAGGCGTCCATCGGGCTGCGCGGAGTGCTCGCGGACCGCCGGGGCACGGTCGCTGGGCGGCGCGCGCTGGCCCTGGTCGAGGACCGCTTCGCGATCGAGGCCGAGGGCGGCCCGGAGAAGGCGGGCAAGGCGGCCGGGGAGCCCGGTGACGGCGGCGAGGCACTCGGCGGGCCGCTGCCCGTCGTCGTACCGCCCGCCGCGCCCGACGCCTCCGCCCCGCCCGCCCTCCCCAGACGCCAGAGCACGGCGAAGCCGCCCGGGGCCTTTCCACCGCCGCCCGCGGCGCAGACGCCGCCCGGACCGCAGAGCACCGGCGGCACGCCGTCGCTCGACAAGCTCCCGCCCGCCCTGGCGGTTCCGCCGGTGACGGTGGGCAGCGCCTTCGACGAGACGCCCGGCGGCGGCACCTTCGGCAGCGAGGCGCTGACCCGGCCGACGCCGTTCGTACGGCCCGGGTACGGCGAGGACGGCCCGGACGACGGCCGTCGCGGCCCGCGCGGACTGGCCCTGCGGGGAGCCCGGCGCAACGTCTTCGCGGCGGGCGCGGGCGCGCTGCTGGCCGCGCTGGTGGGCACGGTCGTCACCATCGGCATGACCGCGGGGGGCGAGGAGCCCGCCGGCAACGTCAACCCGGCGGTCACCTCCCGGGAGGACGACGGCATCACCGTCGACGAGCCCGCGCCGAGCTCCAGCGACGAGCGGGGGAAGAAGCCGGGAGCGAGCAGCGCGCCGGCCGTCCCCGGCGAGCCGTCCGGCAGCGAGACGGGCTCGGCCTCCCCGGACGCCTCCGAGTCGGATGACGCGTCCGGGGAGACGGAGGAGGAGAGGGGCACGACCTCCGGGGGTGGGGAGAAGGACACCGAGAAGCCCGGTGGGTCGACCACATCGGGCGGCGGTTCAGGTGGTGCAGGCGGTTCGGATTCCGGTGGTTCGGACTCTGGTGGTTCGGATTCAGGCGGCTCGGGCTCTGGTGGTTCGGGCTCTGGTGGTTCGGATTCAGGCGGCTCCGACTCCGGTGGTTCGGACTCTGGTGGTTCGGATTCCGGCGGCTCCGACTCCGGCGGCACGGAACCCGGGGGCTCCGACTCCCCGTCCCCGTCCACATCCACTCCTTCGGAGCCGACCACGGGCGGAGCCGGCGGGAGCGTCAGCGCCAGCGGACCCGCGCCGAGCACCGCCGCGCCGAGCAGCGGTCAGGCGTCCCAGGACTCCACGGAGAGCCCGGTCATCTGATCCGGGCCCGGAAGCCCGCGCACACCGGGGCCGGGCAGCGCTCGACGCGCGGCCCGGCCCCGGTGTGCGTACCGGGCAGCTCGCAACGGTCAGAACAGCCGCAGCTTGTCGTCCTCGATGCCGCGCAGCGCGTCGTAGTCGAGGACGACGCAGTCGATGCCGCGGTCCGTGGCCAGCACGCGCGCCTGCGGCTTGATCTCCTGGGCCGCGAACACCCCCCGTACCGGGGCGAGACGGGGGTCGCGGTTGAGCAGTTCCAGATAACGGGTGAGCTGCTCGACGCCGTCGATCTCGCCGCGCCGCTTGATCTCGATCGCGACGGTGGTCCCCTCCGCGTCCCGGCACAGGATGTCCACCGGCCCGATGGCGGTGGGGTACTCACGCCGTATCAGCGACCAGCCCTCGCCGAGGGTCTCCATTCGGTCAGCGAGGAGTTCCTGAAGGTGTGCCTCCACACCGTCCTTGATCAGGCCGGGGTCGACGCCGAGTTCGTGTGAGGAGTCGTGCAGGACCTCCTCCATGGTGATGATGAGTTTCTCCCCCGATTTGTTGACCACCGTCCAGACGCCGACGCCGTCCTCCTCGCCCTCCTTGAGGGTGCATGGTGGAGACATCCAGTTGAGGGGCTTGTAGGCCCTGTCGTCCGCATGGACCGAGACCGATCCGTCGGCCTTCACCAGGATGAGACGGGGAGCCGAGGGGAGGTGGGCGGTGAGCCTTCCGGCGTAGTCCACGGAGCAGCGGGCGATGACGAGACGCATGGTCGGTCACGCTACTGGACGGTGGGCGGTCCACGCGATTCGCCCCTGCTTCTCCCCGTTCGATCACCGTTCGGGCGTGGCTGGTTGTGTGCCCACAAGCCTGGTGCGGCAGTACGTGCGGGCATAACGTTGCAGCCTGGGGGTCGCCGTGCGAGATCACCCGGTTACGCGCAGCCCCGACATCACGTCCCTGAGGTCCTGGTATGCCCGGGATCGCGAGAGGAGAACCCATGTCGCTCGACGTCTCACCGGCCCTCCTGGAGCAGGCCGAGCGAGGCGAGGTCGATGAGGCGGCCTTCGTCGACTGCGTCCGTACGTCCCTGCCCTACGCATGGGACATGATCAGTTCTCTGGTGGCCCAGCTGCGGGTGGACGGCGGGGAGTTCGCCGACAACCAGACGCCGCCGCCGGACGAGCGGGCGCGGGGTCAGCTGCTGCGCGCACTCGCCAGCGACGCGATACGCGGCGCCCTGGAGCGCCACTTCGGGGTGAGACTGGCCTTCCAGAACTGCCACCGGGTCGCGGTCTTCCCGGTGGACTCCTCCGCGGACGAGCGGCTCGCCCGCTTCACCTCCGTCCGCGGCCAGCTCCTCAACCAGTCGCCGGAACTGCGCGACTGCTGACCGCGGGCGGACGGCGAGCGGGCGGGCGGCGAGCGGGCGGGCGGCCGGTCAGGACGCCGTGCCCGTCTGCGCGCCCTCGTCGTCCGGCGCCGTGTCCGACGGCGCGGGAGCTGCCGCTGCTCGGGGGAGGAGCGGCAGCACCTCGGATCCCAGCCGCCAGACGTTCAGCTCGGTGGCGGCCAGGTCTCCGGACCCCTCGGCCAGCAGCGCGAACCGGCCGATCCCGGTCCGTTCGGCGGTGGCCGCGAGCCGGTCCGCGCACAGCCGCGGCGGGCCGACCGGGTGCAGCGAGCACAGCATCTCGGTGTAGGCGAGCGGGTCGCGCATCGAACGCGCCCGGCCGTCCACGGTCGTGTGGGCCTCCAGGCCCTGCCGCAGCCAGCCGGGCATCGCCTTGGTGAGCGTCTCCACGGCCTCGTCGCGGGTGTCGGCCACCTGCGCCACCCCGGCCGACACGTGCCCGGCCGCCGCCACGGCCTCCGGGTCCGCCCCAGCCGCCAGCGCCTCGCGCCGCCACAGGGCGACCATCTCCGCCTTCTGCTCGTCCCCGCAGTGCATTCCCAGCAGCATCGGCAGCCCGCGTGCCGCGGCCAGCCGCACGGAGGCGGGGGAGGTGCAGGCGACCAGCACGGGCGGTGCCTCCGGCCCGCCGAGGCCCTGGTCCGGGCGCGGTACGACGGGGACCTCGCGGAAGCGGTAGCGCTCGCCGTCCGCGCCGACGCGCGGCTCGCGCAGCCAGCGCAGCAGCAGGTCCAGCGACTCGGGGAAGCCTCGCTCGTACGCCTCGACGCCGCCGCCGAAGACCTCCAGGTCCACCCAGGGGCCGCCACGGCCGACGCCGAGGGTGAACCGGCCCTCGGAGACGAGGTGCAGCAGCGCGGTCTGCTCGCCCAGGGCGACCGGATGCACGGTGGGGAGCACGCTCACGGCCGTACCCACCTCGATGCGCCGGGTGCGCCCCAGCAGCAGCGCGGCCAGGGTGATCGCCGAGGGGCAGACCCCGTAGGGGACGAAGTGGTGCTCGGCCACCCACACGGAGTCCAGGCCGGCCCGCTCGGCGGCCTCCGCCGAGCGCAGGGCGCGGTGGAGCGCCTCTCCCTGCCCCTGCCCCGGGAACTGCCCCGCCGGCACGAAAGTCCCGATGTGCATCGCCACAGCCTCCTGCCCGGTACCGGGACCGCCCCGGCACCGCCGCGCGACGGCCTGCGGTGGCCCGCGGCGATGTGCGGCGGCCCTCCGAACGGACCGCCGGACGGTCCCCTTGAGGCAACAACGCCTGACACGTGCCAAGGGCACGGCCCGCCGGGATTTTTTTCGGACCGCGCGGGAGGGCGAGGGGAAGACGGGGGAGAGGCGCCGCGGGTGCGCGGCACGGAGCCGTCCGCGACCTGCGTAGGCTGGACGGAGCAGTCCGCCGACGGGCCCCGGAGGCCCCCGAGACCACGTGAGGTGCCTGTTGTCCCCGCGTCGAAACCGCCCGCGCGGCGGTGGCAGGTCCGCCCGCCGCGACGGGGAGGCGGACGGCCGCTACGGCATGGAGCACACCGACGAGTGGCGCGGCGAGGAGTGGGTGGTCCGGCAGATCAGCGGGCAGTCCGCGGCCAAGCACTACCGCTGCCCCGGCTGCGACCAGGAGATCCCGCCCGGGGTGCCGCACGTGGTGGCCTGGCAGCGCGACGGGCGGGTGGACGACCGGCGGCACTGGCACCGGGCGTGCTGGAACGCCAGGGACCGTCGGAGCGCGCGGCTCCAGCGGTCCCGCCAGGCCCCCAGGTACTGACCCGGCGGGGCGGGCGGAGGCGCCCGTCGGACGCCGCGGGCGGAGACGCGGGCGTACGCGCCGATCGGCGCTGCGAGCGCGAGCGTGACGCGAGCCGGCGGCCACGGCAGGCGCCGGGCCCCGTCCGGACCGGGAGGCCACCGGGAAGTTCGGTTCCCGTCCGCCCGTGGGGCCCGCGCGGGGCGCGGCGCCCCCGGAGGGCCGGGGCGGGAAGACGGCGGCGCCCCGCACCGCCCTCGGGCGGTGCGGGGCGCGGTGTCCCACCGT
This sequence comes from Streptomyces sp. SS8, assembly GCF_054072955.1. Classification (NCBI taxonomy): domain Bacteria; kingdom Bacillati; phylum Actinomycetota; class Actinomycetes; order Kitasatosporales; family Streptomycetaceae; genus Streptomyces; species Streptomyces sp. SS8. The sequence goes on along the minus strand of NZ_JBSVCZ010000006.1, from coordinate 48,928 downwards.
CTGCCGGTGCTGCCGGTCCGTGCCCGGCCTCAGCGCGACTGCTGGGCGGGAACGCCCAGCGACTCCTCGCCGCTGTCGGTGTTCGGCTGCCCGGTCGCGGCGACGGCCGCGCCGGTGAGCGTGGCCAGCATCTCGCGGACGTTGGTGAGCTGGGCGTTGATGCTGTCGCGGCGGTTGGTGAGAGCGGCCAGCTCGCGCTCGGACTCGCTGCGGATGCGGTCGGCCTTGGCGTTGGCGTCGGCCACGATGTCCTCGGCCTGGCGCTGGGCGGTCTCCACCGTCTGGCGGGCGCGGCGCTCGGCGTCGGTGCGCAGCTTCTCGGCCTCCAGGCGGAGCTGCTCGGCGCGGTGCTCGATCTCCGCCAGCCGCTTCTCGGCCTTGGCCTGACGGGACGCCAGGTCGCGCTCGGACTGCTCGCGGCGCTTGGCCAGGTTGGTCTCGAAGTCGGCGGCGGCCTGCGCGGCCTTGGCCCGGGTGTCCTCGAAGAGGGCGTCGGCCTCCTCGCGCTTGGCCTGGGCGTCCTTCTGCGCGTCCGCGCGCAGCGTGGCGGCCTCGCCCTTGGCCTTCTCGACGATACGGGCTCCCTCGTCCTCCGCCTTGGCCTTGCGGTCGGTGGCGTACGCCTCGGCGTCGTTGCGCACCTGCTGCGCGGCGGACTCGGCCAGCTCCCGGTGCTGCTCGGCGGCCCGGCGGGCCTCCTCGCGCAGGTCCTTGGCCTCCTCCTCGGCGAGACGGAGGATCTTCTCGACACGGGCGCCCAGTCCGGCGTACGACGGCTCGGAGTCGTTGATCTGCGCCTGTGCGTTCTGCGTCTCGAGGTGCAGCTCCTCGATGCGCTTCTCCAGCGAGGCGATACGGGCCAGCGCGTTGTCACGGTCGGCGACGAGCTTCGCGATGCGGTCGTCCACCTGACCGCGGTCGTAGCCGCGCCGCACGAGCTCGAAGCCGAAGGGAGAGGTGTTGTCGCTCATGGGGTTCCTGTCGGTCAGACGGGGTCGGACGGGAGAGTGATAGAGGGAATCCTAGGGGGGAAAGCGGCGTGTCTTCGAGAAGATGCCGGTTTGATATGCAGAATGTACGCCCGTTCGAGTGGCTCAGTTCTTGCCCTGTTTGCCGCCGCCATGCGTCGCTCCAGCTCCCGCACCGGCCTTGACCGCTCCGTTCGATCCCCCGTCAGAACCCTTCCCACCCTTGCCTTCCTTGTCGGACTTGCCCCTTCCGGGTGACTCGAAGGACTCCAGGGCCTCCAGTACGTCCTGCACGCGCGAGATCTCGGCGTTGATGTCCTCACGGCGACGGGTCAGCACCTCCAGTTCGCGCTTGCCCTTCTCCAGGGTCCGCTTGGCCTCGGCCTCCGCCTCGGCGAGCACCTTCTCGGCCTCCCGGACGATCGCGGCCTTCTTCTGCTCGGCCTCCTTGAGCAGCCCCTCGGCCTTGCGTACCGCGGCGATACGGACCCTGCTCGCCTCGGAGTCGGCCTCCGAACGGGTCTGACGGGCCTTCTCCCCTGCCTCGGCCAACTGCTCCTCGGCCGCCTTCACCAGCTTGTCCACACGCTCCCCGGCGGACCGCATCGCCTCGGCGGCCTCCCGGCGCGCCCGCTCGTGCAGCTCCTCGACCTCGGCCTCGGTGCGCGAACGCAGCTCCTCGGCCCGCTCCCGGATGGCGCTCGCGTCGCGGCGGGCCTCCTCCAGCATGGTGTCGGAGTCGCTGCGGGACTTCTCCACCAGCGAGGTGCTCTCGGTCCGGGCCCCGGCCACCAGCCGCTCGGCCTCCTTGCGGGCGGCGCCCACCATGGTGTCCGCCTGCTCCTCGGCGGACGCCGCGATGCGTACGGCCTCCTCACGGGCCTCGGCGACCAGCCGGTCGGCCTGCTCGGCCGCGTCGCCCAGCCGCCGCGCCGCCGCCTCACGGGCCTCGTCCCGTACGCGGTCGGCCTCGGCGCGGGTGCGCTCGGCCTCCTCGCCGGCGGTGGACCGGACCCGCTCCGCCTCGGCGATCGCCTCCGAAACGGTGCGTTCCGCCAGCGACTTGGCGGCGTCCGTCTCCTCCTTCGCCTCCCGGCGCAGGGCGGCCGCGGCGTGCTCGGCCGCGGAGCGCAGACCGGCGATCTCCTCCTCGGCCTGCTGGCGCAGCCCCGCGACCGAGTCGCGCACCTGCTGGGCCTTCTGCTCGGCGGCGGAGACCAGTTCGGCGGCCCGCCGCTCGGCCTCGGCCACCAGCCGCTCGGCCTCGGCCTGCGCCTCCTCGACCCGCTTGCGGGCCGAGGCGAGCAACTCCTCGCTCTGCTCCCGGGCCTGGGCCCGCTCCCGGTCCGCCTCCTGACGGGCGCCGGTGAGCAGCTCCTCGGCCTCGCGGCGGCGCCTGGAGGCCTCCTCCTGGGCGGCGGTCAGCGCCTCGGCGGCCTCGGCGCCCATGCGCTCGGCGGCCGCGTCCGCCTCCGCCCGCACCCGGTCGGCCGTCTCCTGCGCCTCGGTGCGCAGCCGCTCGGCCTCGGTCGCCGCCTCGGTGCGCAGCCGCACCGCCAGGGCCTCGCCCTCGGCGCGGGCCTGAGCGGCGTCGGAGACCGCCTCGGTGCGCAGCCGTTCGGCCTCCTCCTCGGCCTGCTCCCGCAGGGTGCGCAGCCGCTCCGCCGACTCCGCGCGCAGCCGCTCGGTCTCGGCGCGGGCCTCCTCGCGCAGCCGCTCGGCCTCCTCGTGGGCCCCGCGCAGCTCCTCCTCGGCGGCGGTCAGCCGCTGCTCGGCCTCCTCACGCAGCCGTTCCAGCTCCACGTCGGCCTCGGCGCGGCGGGCGGCGACGGCCTCCTCGGCCTCCGCACGCAGCCGCCGCCCGGTCTCCTCGGCCTCCTCGCGGGCCCGCTCGGCCTGCTGCTCGGCCGCCGTCCGCAGCTCCTCGGCCTCGGCGCGGGCCCGCTCCAGGGCCTCCTCGGCCTGGCGGCGCAGGGCGGTGGCCCGCTCGATCGCCTCGGTGCGCACCCGCTCGCCCTCGGCCACCGCGGCGCCGCGGGTCTCCTCGGCGTCCGCCTTGGCCTGGCTGAGCAGCTCCTCGGCGCGGCTGGCGGCCTCCTCGATCTGCTGGACGGCCTCGCGACGGGCCTCGCCGCGGATCCGCTCGCCCTCCTCGACCGCGTCGGCGCGCAGCTGCTCGGCCTCGCCGCGCAGCCGCCGCGCGTCCTCCTGGAGCTCGACGGTCCTGGCGCGGTACTCCTCGGTGTCGTCCTTGGCCGCGCCCTTGAGCTGCTCGGCCAGGTCGTGCGCCTCGGCGCGCAGCCGGTCGGCCTCCGCCTCGGCCTCCGCGCGCAGCCGCTCGGCCTCCTCGGTGGCGGCCCGGGTGGTGGCCTTGGCCTCCTCGGACGCCTTGGTGAGCACCTCCTCGGCCGTGCGCGCGGCCTCGGCGAGCTGGGCGGCCGACTCCTCGGCCGACTTGGCGCGAGCGCTCTCGCGGGCCTCGGCGATCAGCCGCTCGGCCTCGGCGCGGGCGTCGGCCCGCACCTGCTCGGCCTCGGCCTCGGCGGCCTCGGCGTCCTTGGTGGCCTCGGCGACCATGCGCGCGATCTCGGCCTTGGCGGTACGCCCGCGCTGCTCGTTCTCCGACTCGGCGTCGGCCAGCCGCTTCGCGGCGGCCTCGCGCGCCTCGGCCAGTACGCGGTCGGCCTCCGCACGGGCCTCGCGCAGCGCCGTCTCGGCCTCCTGCATCCGCTGCTCGGCCTGCCGGGCCAGCGCGGTGGCCTCGCGGCGGGCGGTCTCGGACTCGGCGGCGGTGGAGGTGCGCAGCCGCTCGGCGTGCTCGGTGGCCTCCTGAGCCTGGGTGGAGGCCGCGTTCAGCAGCCGCTCGGCGTCCGCACGGGCCCGGCGCAGCACCTGCTCGGCCTCGGTCCTGGCGGCCTCCGCCTCAGAGTTCAGGCGCTGCCGGGACTGCTCGGTCAGCCGCTGCACCTCGGCGCGGGCCGCGGCCAGGGTCTGCTCGGCCTCGGCCCGCGCCTCGTCCATCAGCCGGCGGGCCTGCGACTCGCTGCGGGCGCGCAGCTGCTCGGCCCAGGCGACGTTCTCGTTGACGTGCGACTCGACGGTCGCGCGGCGCTCGGCCAGCTCCTCGTCCAGCCGCTGGCGGCGGGCGACCGCCTCGGCGTGCAGCTCGGCCTCCATGCGGGCCTGCCGCTCGGCGTGCTCCTGGAGGATCCGCTGGGTCTGGGCCCGGGCCTCGCGCAGCTCGCGCTCGGCGTCCGCGCGCAACTGCTCAGCCTGCGTCTGGGCGTTGCGCAGCAGCTGCTCGGCCTGGTGCGACAGGTTGTCGTAGCCGGCCGGGCGCGCGGCTAGAGCGCGGCGCGCCTCGTGCAGCTTGGCGCGCAGCACTTCGACCTGATAGCCGAGGTCGTCGGCGTGGTCGACCGCCTTGTCCCGCTCGTCCTTCAGCCGCTTCATCTCGGCTTCGAGCTGAGAGAGGTGGTCGTCAGCCTCGTAGCGGTCGTAGCCCCGCACTGCGCGGTCCCATCCGTCCCCTGGTCGTGGTGAAGGTGAACTGACCCTTCGGAGAAATGGTGTCAGATCATCGGCGGAACATGGGACGGGCCCCTGCCGGCCCGCAGCCCCGGCCGAACGGTCACTCTACCGGCCGGGGGAGCGGTCGTCAGTGGTGTGAGGAAGCGGAGGTGACCAGTTCGGTGAGTACGCCGTGGCAGTCCTTGGGGTGGAGGAAGGTGATACGGGAGCCCATCGAACCGGTGCGCGGCTCGTCGTACAGCACCCGGACGCCCTTGTCGCGGATCGCCTCGGCCTCGCCGTCGACGTCCGCGGTGCCGAAGGCGATGTGGTGCACGCCCTCGCCGTTCTTCGCCAGCCACTTGGCCACCGTGGAGTCCTCGCGGGTCGGTTCCAGGAGCTGGAGGTAGGAGGCGCCGCCGTCGTCCGTGCCGTTGATCCGCAGCATGGCCTCGCGCACCCCCTGCTCCTCGTTCACCTCGGTGTGGAACACCTCGAAGCCGTAGGTGGCACGGTAGAACTCAACCGTCTTGTCCAGGTCGAAACAGGCGATACCGATGTGGTCGATGCGCGTCAGCATGGAAGACAGTGCACCGTCTCGGAGTGTGGTTACGCAACGTGCGCACGGTCACACCGACCGACCGGTGACCCGGGACGGTACCGCTCAGTACATTGGCGATAACCCTCGTTAACTCCCTGCTCCGAAGGGGCCGCACCGTGACCGAAAAGACGAACCCCGAGACCCGTTCGGCGTCCGCCGCCACCTCCGTGATCGTCGCGGGCGCCCGTACGCCCATGGGCCGCCTGCTGGGCTCGCTGAAGACCTTCTCCGGCGCCGACCTGGGCGGCTTCGCCATCAAGGCGGCCCTGGACCGCGCGGGCATCGGCGGGGACCAGGTCGAGTACGTGATCATGGGCCAGGTGCTCCAGGCCGGCGCCGGGCAGATTCCCGCGCGCCAGGCCGCGGTGAAGGCCGGCATCCCGATGAACGTCCCCGCGCTGACGATCAACAAGGTCTGCCTGTCGGGTCTGGACGCCATCGCGCTGGCCGACCAGCTCATCCGCGCCGGAGAGTTCGACGTGGTCGTCGCCGGCGGTCAGGAGTCCATGACGAACGCCCCCCACCTGCTGCCGAAGTCCCGCGAGGGCTTCAAGTACGGCGCGGTGCAGATGCTGGACGCCATGGCCCACGACGGCCTGACCGACTCCTTCGAGAACGTCGCCATGGGCGAGTCCACCGAGAAGCACAACACCCGCCTGGGCATCGGCCGCGCCGAGCAGGACGAGATCGCCGCCCTCTCCCACCAGCGGGCCGCCACCGCACAGAAGAACGGCCTGTTCGACGCCGAGATCACCCCGGTGGAGATCCCGCAGCGCAAGGGCGACCCGATCCTGTTCTCCAAGGACGAGGGCATCCGGCCCGAGACCACCGCCGAGTCCCTGGGCAAGCTGCGCCCGGCCTTCGCCAAGGACGGCACCATCACCGCCGGAACCTCCTCCCAGATCTCCGACGGCGCCGCCGCGGTGGTCGTGATGAGCAAGGCCCGGGCCGAGGAGCTGGGCCTGGAGTGGATCGCCGAGATCGGCGCCCACGGCAACGTGGCCGGCCCGGACAACTCCCTGCAGTCGCAGCCGTCCAACGCCATCCGCCACGCCCTGGGGAAGGACGGCCTGGAGGTCGGCGACCTCGACCTGGTCGAGATCAACGAGGCGTTCGCGGCCGTCGCGGTGCAGTCGATGAAGGACCTCGGCATCGACCACGAAAAGGTGAACGTCAACGGCGGCGCGATCGCGCTGGGTCACCCGATCGGTATGTCCGGCGCGCGCATCGTGCTCCACCTCGCCCTGGAGCTCAAGCGCCGCGGCGGCGGTGTCGGCGCCGCCGCGCTGTGCGGCGGCGGCGGTCAGGGCGACGCCCTGATCGTTCGGGTGCCGAAGAAGTGACGGAGCGGTCGCACGGGGCCGCACGCCGCACGTGAGGCAGGTGAGGCACGTGACGGGTGCGGGCCCGTGTGACCGGCGGCACGGCGGCGCGCGAGCGGCGCGGGGAAGAATGACGGCCGGACCAGGCGGCCGACCACAGCGGCCGCCAGGCGGCCGACAAGGGCCGGCGACGGCCGAGTATCGCGAGGAGCGCAGCACGTATGGCGGTGGACGTCCCCGGACTGGTGGAGCAGGCACGGCAGGGCAGGCCCCGGGCCGTGGCCCGGCTGATCTCGCTGGTTGAGGGGGCGTCCCCGCAGCTCAGGGAGGTCATGGCGGCGCTGGCGCCGCTGACGGGCAACGCGTACGTCGTCGGTCTGACCGGCTCGCCGGGGGTGGGCAAGTCCACCTCCACCTCGGCGCTGGTGAGCGCGTACCGCAGGGCCGGCAGGCGGGTCGGCGTCCTCGCGGTGGACCCCTCCTCCCCGTTCTCCGGCGGCGCGCTGCTGGGCGACCGGGTGCGGATGTCAGAGCACGCCTCCGACCCCGGCGTCTACATCCGCTCCATGGCCACCCGCGGCCACCTCGGCGGCCTGGCCTGGGCCGCCCCGCAGGCCATCCGCGTCCTGGACGCGGCCGGCTGCGACGTCGTCCTGGTCGAGACGGTCGGCGTCGGCCAGTCCGAGGTCGAGATCGCCTCGCAGGCCGACACCTCCGTCGTCCTCCTGGCGCCCGGCATGGGCGACGGCATCCAGGCCGCCAAGGCCGGGATCCTGGAGATCGGCGACGTGTACGTGGTCAACAAGGCCGACCGCGACGGTGCGGACGCCACCGCCCGCGAGCTCAACCACATGCTGGGCCTCGGCGAGGCCCGGAAGCCCGGCGACTGGCGCCCGCCGATCGTCAAGACCGTCGCCGCGCGAGGCGAGGGCGTCGACGAGGTGGTCGAGGCGCTGGAGAAGCACCGCGCCTGGATGGAGGAGCGCGGAGTGCTCGCCGAGCGCCGCCGGGCGCGCGCGGCCCGCGAGGTGGAGACCATCGCGGTGACCGCGCTGCGCGAGCGCATCGGCGATCTGCACGGCGACCGCCGCCTGGACGCGCTGGCCGAGCGGATCGCGAGCGGGACGCTCGACCCGTACTCGGCGGCCGACGAACTGGTGGCGGGGCTGACGGGGGATTGAGCCCCGCCGGGGGCGGTCGTCAGTCCTCGCGGCGGTCGTCGCGGTCGTCGTCGCCCTTGTCGTCGTCCCGGTCGTCCTTGCCGTCGTCGATGTCGGCACCGCGGTCGCCGTCCCGGTCGTCGCGGTCGTCGTCGCCCTTGTCGTCGTCCCGGTCGTCCGACCCGGCGCTCCGCTCCAGCACGTCGGCGCTGTCCGCGTCCACCGAGACCTCGTGCCAGGTGCCGTCCTCGCCCAGGACGTCGACCTCCCAGACCGGCCGGTCGCTGTCGTCGTCCTCCAGCTCGGCGGACTCCGCCGTGCCCGGTACGGCCTTCAGCGCGGCAGCGACGGCCTCCTGGAGGGTGACCCCGGCACCGCGCAGCGTCCGCGACTCGTCCCGGTCGTCGTCGTCGCGGTCGTCACCCTTGTCGTCGCCCCGGCTGTCGTCGCCGCGGTCGTCGGCTTCGTCGTCCCGGTCACCGGTGTCGGCGCCGGCCCGCAGGCTCGCGGCCAGAGCGTCCTGAGCGGTGTCGTCGTCGGCGAAGGCGAGGGTGCTCCCGCCGACGGCGAGGGCGGCGGTGGCGACGGCGGCGACGACCAGCTTGCGGTTCATGGTTGGTTTCCTCCCTGGAGACGGGGTCTCGCGTCTGACGTGGAACACCGTCCCAGGGCGCGGCTGAAGGCATCCTGAAAGCACCTGAAGATCTCTTCAGCTCCCTTTTGGCAGGCTGGCCCCATGCGCGTACTGATCGTGGAGGACGAGAAGCGGCTCGCCCTGTCACTGGCCAGGGGCCTGACGGCCGAAGGGTTCGCCGTCGACGTGGCCCACGACGGGAGGGACGGGCTGCACCGGGCGACCGAGGGCTCGTACGACCTGATCGTCCTCGACATCATGCTGCCGGGCATGAACGGCTACCGCGTCTGCTCGGCCCTGCGCGCCGCCGGGGACGAGACGCCGATCCTGATGCTGACGGCCAAGGACGGCGAGTACGACGAGGCCGAGGGTCTGGACACCGGCGCCGACGACTACCTCACCAAGCCGTTCGCCTACGTGGTGCTGCTCGCCCGGGTGCGGGCGCTGCTGCGCCGCCGCACCCGGGGCGGGGCGCCCGTGCTGCGGGTGGGCGGGCTGACCGTGGACCCCGCCGCGCGGCGGGTGACCCTGGAGGGGCGCGAAGTGGCGCTGACGGCCAAGGAGTTCGCCGTGCTGGAGTACCTGGCGGTACGCGCCGGGGAGGTGGTCTCCAAGTCGGAGGTCCTCGAACACGTCTGGGACTTCGCCTACGAGGGCGACGTCAACATCGTCGAGGTGTACGTCAGCGCGCTGCGCCGCAAGCTGGGCAGCGCGGCGATCGCCACCGTGCGCGGCGCCGGATACCGGCTGGTGAGGCCCGGTGCGTAGGCCCGCGCTCTCCCCGCTCGCCTGGCTCACCGTCCGGGCGCGCGCCGCGCTCGGCGCCACGCTCGTGGTGGCGGTGGCCCTGGTGGCCGCCGGGATCGGGGTGGTCGAGGTGCTCCGCGGGGGCCTGGCCGAGAACGCCCGGCTGCACGCCGAGACCACCGCCCGCGAGGTCGCCGCCGGGGTCGCCGACGTGCCGGCGGACCGGGTGGCGGAGGTGGAGGCGCTGGCGGACGACGAACCGGTGCAGGTCGTGGACGCCTCCGGCGCGGTGCTCGGAGCCGGTGAGCCGCTGCGCGGACGCGGGCCCGTGGCCGACTTCAACAGGCCGGACGAGCCCCGGCAGGCGCCCGCCACGCCCTCCCCGGAGGACGGCGGCGAGGACGGCGGCGAGGACGACGACGGTGACGACCGCGACGACCGCGACGACGACGATGACCGCGACGACGGCGCCACTCCGGAGCCGTCCGACGAGCCCGTCGCGGTGGACCGCAACAGCGTCACCCGGACCGTCGCCCTGCCCGTCGACGGGGACGGCGAGGTGACCTACGACCGCTCCCGGGCGGTGGCGACGCAGGACTTCCGCCTGGTCGCCGTGCAGAGCGTCACCCGCGACCGCGTCCCCGTCACCGTCTACGCCGGCGCCTCCCTCGCGGAGCAGGAGGAGGCCGTCTCGACCGTCACCGGCACCATGCTCGCCGGACTGCCCGCGCTGCTCGCCGTCGTCGGGGGCGTTACCTGGCTGGTCACCCGGGGCGCGCTGCGCCCGGTGGAGGGCATCCGGCGGGAGATGGCGGCCATCGCGGCCGGCAGCGACCTGTCCCGGCGCGTGCCCGAGCCCCCCTCCCGCGACGAGGTGGCACGCCTGGCGCGGACCACCAACGAGACGTTGAGCGCCCTGGAGGCGTCCGTCGAGCGGCAGCGCCGCTTCGTCGCCGACGCCTCGCACGAGCTGCGCAGCCCGATCGCCTCTCTGCGCACCCAGCTGGAGGTCGCCGCCGCCCACCCCGGGCTGCTCGACATCGACGGCGCGGTCCACGACACCGTACGGCTGCAGGCGCTCGCCGCCGACCTGCTGCTGCTGGCCCGCCTGGACGCCGGGGAGCGCCCCGGGGACGCGCGGGTGGACCTGTACGCGCTGGTGCGGGAGGAACTGGCGCAGCGCACCGGCGACCGGGTCGCCGTCGCCCTGGAGGACGGCGAGGACGGGGAGCCGGTGGAGGTGGCCGGCTCGCGCGGTCAGCTCGCCCGGGTGCTCGGCAACCTGCTGGACAACGCCCAGCGCCACGCGGCCTCCCGCGTCCGGGTGCGGGTGGGCCGCGAGCACGGGCAGGCCGTGCTGGAGGTCGCCGACGACGGCGCCGGGGTGCCGGAGGAGGAGCGGGAGAGGATCTTCGAGAGGTTCGTACGGCTGGACGACGCGCGCAGCCGGGACGACGGCGGCGCCGGACTGGGGCTGGCCATCGCCCGCGACGTGGCGGTCCGGCACGGCGGAGGCCTCACCGTCGGCCGGGCGGCCGGGGGCGGGGCGCTGTTCACCCTGCGGCTGCCCGCCGCGGCCCCGGCCCCGCCCGGGCGGGACGGGCGGGCCGGGGATTCCGGGCGGGCTTAGGGAACGTTGCTGTCGCCGATCCAGTCCAGGGTGTCGGTCCCGCCCCCGTCATCCCACTTGATCTTGATGCTCTCGCCGTCCGAGGTTTTGTTGGCGGTGCCGGCGATGTACTCCTCGTCGTCGCCCTCGCCGCACTTGAGCGCCATCCGGTAGCCGCGGCTCTGGTTCTCGCCGATCCCCACGCATATGCCGTCGCCGCCGAACTCGATCCAGGAGACCGAGTTCTTCCCCTCGGCCTCCCCGCTCTCGAACACCTTGCCGACGGTCAGCGTTTTGGCACCCTCGCCCTGCCACTGCCCCTTGAAGTCGTTCCGGGAGGGCGGCTCCCCGGTCGGTTCGTCGGTGGGCTCGTAGTCGTCGAGCGGGTCCTCCGCCGTCTCCTCGGGGGTCGGCTCCACCGGCTCCTCCGCCTCCTGCGACGGCTCGGGGGAGAGACTCGGGGACGGGCTCACGGTGGCGGCCGCGCCGGGCTCGCCGTCGTCGTCACCGACCGCCAGGTAGACCCCGCCTCCGATGAGGGCGAGCGCCACCACGGCGCCGCCGACGATGAGGGCCACCCTGCCCTTCGCGCCCTTCGGCCCGCCGCCTCCGCCGCCCTGCGGGGGCGGGGGATAGGCGGCGTACGGGTTGGGCTGCCCGTAGGGCTGCTGGGGCGGCTGCCCGCCCTGGGGGTAGGCGTAGCCGGACTGCCCGCCCTGGGGGTACGCCGCCGGGCCGCCGTAACCCGGGGGAGGCGCCTGCGGAGGCCCGCCCTGCGGCGGCGGGGGCGGCTGCTGCTGGGGCTGCTGCGGCTGCCCGCCCGGGTACTGCGGAGGGCCGAAGCCGTCGTGCGGCGGCTGGCCCGGTGGTGGCTGGCTCATCGGAGGTCACCTCTGGCGCGGGTCCGGCGGCAGAGGACCCTCCCGCTCGTCCGGTCCAGCGCTCCCCCGGAAAGGGCCGGTCAGCCGCGGACCCGCCGCGTCTTGTCCGTCACGGCAGTCGAGCGGGTCCCCCTCATCATCCCCCAAGAACTCCCCCCGGGGCGCGGGGGTTCGGCGGGGCGCCTCAGCCGCGCCCGCGCTCAGCCGCGCCCGCGCAGCGACCGCAGATGCTCGGCGACCGGGACCAGCGAGCCGTGCAGCCCGCCGAGCGCCTCGGGCGTGAGCAGGTCGATGAAGTGGCGCCGCACCGAGGCGACGTGGTGCGGCGCCACCTCGCGCATCGTCCTCCAACCGTGCTCGGTCAGCACCGCGAACAGCCCGCGCCTGTCGGACTCGCAGTTCTCCCGGCGCACCAGCCCGGCCTTCTCCATGCGGGTGATCTGGTGGGACAGGCGGCTCTTGGACTGCAGGGTGGCGGCGGCCAGATCGCTCATCCGCATCCGGTGGTCGTCCGACTCGGAGAGGTTCACCAGGATCTCGTAGTCGTTCATGGTCAGCCCGAACGGCTGGAGGTCCCGCTCCAGTTGGTGCGTGAGGAGCCTGTTGACATCGAGGTGGACGCGCCAGGCGCGCTGCTCCTCTCCGCTCAGCCAGCGGGTTTCCTTGTCGCTCTCCATGCCGTCGGACTCTACCCGGCGACCGGGAGCGCTCTCGCTGCGGACCCTCACCGCGGGAAGTGATCCGGTCACAGTCCGAAACGGCGCTGGATGTCGCCCAACTGGCCCGGGAGCTGAGGCATCTGCTGCCCGCCGCGCCCGCCGTGTCCGCCGCCCGCGCCGGGGACGCCCGGCTGCGACGGCGCGGGGGCGCCGGTGTCCCGTTCCTCCAACAGCGCCTCGGTCGACTGGATCAGCACCGTGCCCGCCCCGGTGAAGTCGAACTGGTGCTCCTCGCCGGAGACTCCGCCGATCCCGGTCATCGCCCGCAGCCCGCCGAGCACGCCGCGCATGTACTGGTGGTCGTAGTGGTGGCAGGGCGAGGGGCAGTCCGCCCAGCCGACCAGCGCCTGCGGATCGACCCGGACCGGCGGCTCCACGAAGTGCACCTCGCCGTTGGAGGCGGCCACGAACTTCCCCGTTCCCAGCAGGGTCACGAAACCGGGGATGATCGACTGCTTCAGCGCCAGGCTCGGCTCGAAGGCCAGCAGGTTGCCCGAGCGGATGGTGAGGTTGCCGTCCTGAAGGTCGTACGAGTTCACGTCGAAGGCGCGGTCGGCGAGCAGCATCTTGCCCTTGCCCTCGGCGACCACCCAGTCCGAGGCGTGCAGCGGGGAGTGGAAGCTGGTGGCGACCAGCCGGTCCAGGGGGCCGTGGCCGATGCCGTTGAAAGTGATCTGCCCGTAGTAGGCGATCATCTTCCCCTTCTGCAGGAACCACCGGCCCGACAGGTCCACGCAGAACGTGTAGGAGTCGACGTTGTCGTTCGACGGCAGTGTGTGGGCGTCGTGGACGATCGGAGTGTTCAAAGCTTCTCCTCGCTGGCCTGTACGAACACCTCGCCCTGCCCGGACAGTTCCAGCTGGAACGCCTCGCCCGAGCCGCGCCCGACCATGTCCCGCCAGCCGAGCGCCGTGGAGAGCTTGTTGCGTACGTCCCCGTGGTGGGCGACGTACGCCTGCGGGTCGACGTGGACGGGGCGGCCCGGGGTGATCGGGAGCCGGATCACCCCGCCGTGGGCCATCACGGCCACCGAGCCGTGCCCGGAGAGCGTCGTGGTGAACAGCCCCTGCCCGGTCACCTGGCCGCGCACCATGCCCATGACCCCGCCCTGGGAGCCCATGAACATCGTGCCCTGCTCCAGCGTCCCGTCGAAGGCGAGCAGCCGGTCGGCCTCCACATAGAGGGTGTCGCCGGACAGCTCGACCACCTCGACGTGGTGGCCGCCGTGGCCGAACAGCACCGTGCCGTCGCCCTCGACCACCATCAGCGGAGCCGCCTCGCCGGCCAGCCGCCGCCCGATCATCGAGCCGATGCCGCCCTGGCCGCCCTGGATGCTGGGCGTGAAGGAGACCTCGCCCTTGTACGCGATCATCGCGCCGCGCTGGCTGAACATCCGCTGCCCGGGCGCCACCCGGGCCTCGACCATCTTGGAGCTGATCTCCCGGAACGGCATCAAGCACCCCCTTCGTGAGCTTCTCCGCCCGTGCGGCGCGGAGGTGCGGGTTCGGTGGTCGTCTGCGGGCCGGTGGCCGCACGTGCGTCGCTCACGGTCAGACATCACCGCCGATCGTGTTCCGCTCGCTGGGCTGGACGTAGACCAGCCCCTCGCCCTCGAAGCGGATCTGGAAGGACTCGCCCGATCCCTCGCCCATGAAGGTCCGGAAGTTCACGCCCGTCTGGAACTCCTGCCGCAGGTCCCCGGTGTGGGCCACGTACGCCCCCGGGTCCACCTGGAGCGGAAACCGCTGTGTGACGCGCAGCACCACCGCCGGGCCGTCCGACATCAGCGCGGCCGTGCCGGTGCCCTCGACGGTGGTGGTGAACAGGCCGTTGCCCTGGGAGGCGCCGCGCAGCCCGGTGAAGGTGGTGCCGGTGCGCAGGGAGCCGTCGGCGCACAGCAGGTTGCTGGACTCCACATGGAGCTTCTGCCCCTGGAGCGCCACCAGGCTGATGTCGCTCGCGCGGTCGGCGAAGTAGCAGGTGCCCTGCCCCTTCACCTCCATCATCTCCATCTGTTCGCCGGTGAGGCGGCGGGTGACCATGCCGCGCAGGCCCTCACCGCCGCCGGTGAGCTTCTTGAAGGCCATCCGGCCTTCGTAGGCGACCATCGAGCCGTTCTTGGCCCTGACCGTGTCGCCTGCCAGGTCGACGGCGAGGACCTTGCCGCCTTGGAGTCGGAACTGAGCCACGGTGCGAATCTACCCGGATGCGGGCGCCCGGCGGGAGGCTGCCACAATGGCAGAGCTTGTGCATCCCTTCACAAAGGATCTCCCGTGGACCTCAAGACCGCTTCGGCGCTCCGCCGCCTCCGGCTCGTCTCCACCCCGGAGGCGGTCTCCTTCCTGCTGCTTCTGGTGTGCTCCGTGCTCAAGCGCACGACCGAGTTCAACGCGGTGCCGGTGATGGGCGCCGTCCACGGCGCCCTCTTCGTGCTCTACGTGATCTTCTGGCTGGACGCCTGGAACCGCGCCAGGTGGCCGCTGGGCCGCGCCGCGCTCTACTTCGTACTCTCGGTGCTGCCCGGCGGCGGTTTCTACGCCGACCGGCTGCTGCGCCGCGAGGCCGAGGCGAGCGTGATCGCCGCCCGGGCCCGCGCCGAGCACGCCAAGCAGACCGAGCGGCCCCGCACGGGGGCGGTGGACGCGTGATCGTCGCCTTCTCGGTCACTCCGCTCGGGGTCGGCGAGGACGTGGGGGAGTACGTCGCCGACGCGGTGCGCGTGGTCCGCGAGTCCGGGCTGCCCAACCGCACCGACGCGATGTTCACCTCCATCGAGGGCGAGTGGGAGGAGTGCATGGAGGTCGTGCGGCGGGCGGTGGCCGCCGTCGAGGCCCGGGCGCCGCGCGTCTCGCTCGTCCTCAAGGCCGACATCCGCCCTGGTGTCACCGACGGTCTGACCTCCAAGGTCGCCACCGTCGAGCGGCACCTGGGCTGAGCGCCGTCCCACCCCGTCCCGTCCGGCGGTGGCGACGCCGGACGGGACGGACCGAGTGCTGAGACGGAGCTGACCACGATATGACCGGCCGGTAAGGTCGTAGCCGTGCCGAAGCCGCTCAGCCTGACGTTCGACCCGATCGCCCGCGCCGGCGAACTGTGGAAGCAGCGATGGGGCTCCGTGCCCTCGATGGCCGCGATCACCTCGATCATGCGCGCGCACCAGATCCTGCTCGCCGAGGTCGACGCCGTCGTCAAGCCCTACGGTCTGACCTTCGCCCGCTACGAGGCGCTGGTGCTGCTGACCTTCTCCAAGGCGGGCGAGCTGCCGATGTCGAAGATCGGCGAGCGGCTGATGGTCCACCCCACCTCCGTGACCAACACCGTCGACCGCCTGGTGAGGTCCGGCCTGGTGGCCAAGCGCCCCAACCCCAACGACGGCCGCGGCACGCTCGCCTCCATCACCGACCGGGGGCGCGAGGTGTGCGAGGCCGCCACCCGCGACCTGATGGCGATGGACTTCGGACTGGGTGCGTACGACGACGAGGAGTGCGACGAGATCTTCGCGCTGCTCAGGCCGCTGCGTGTGGCCGCGGGGGACTTCAGGGAAGGCTGAGCCGCGCTCTTGCCGGGTACTCGCCGGACCGCCGGGTTCCGCCGCCCCGGGGCCCCGGCCGGGCGCCGCGCGGTGCCGGTTACGCTCGTGTGCATGAAGAAGAGCGTGCTCACCCGCTACCGGGTGATGGCCTACGTCACCGGTGTCCTGCTGGTCCTGCTGGTCATCGGCATGATCGGCAAGTACCTGCTGGAGATGGAGGCGGCGGAGGGCTTCACCTACGTCGTCAGCCTCGCCCACGGCTGGCTGTACGTGCTGTACCTGATCTTCGCCTTCGACCTGGGATCCAAGGCGAAGTGGAAGTTCGGCAAGCTGGCCTGGGTGCTGCTCGCCGGCACCGTCCCCACCGCCGCGTTCTTCGTCGAGCGGAAGGTCTCGCGCGAGGTCGAGCCGCTGGTCGAGGACGCCGAGGCCGTCCCCGCCGAGGCCTGAGGGCTCCCCGGGAGCCCGGGCCCGCGGTCGAGGCCCGCTGGACCGTCCGTGTGCGCCACACCGCACCGGGCGGTCCTCCATCGACAATTACTTGGACGTCCTAGTAAATTTGTGCGTATGGACGCTGACGCCATCGCAGAGGGCCGCCGCCGCTGGCAGGCCCGGTACGACGCCGCACGCAAGCGGGACGCCGACTTCACCACGCTCTCCGGCGACCCCGTCGAGCCGGTCTACGGCCCCGCGCCCGGCGACACCGTCGAGGGGTTCGAGAGGATCGGCTGGCCCGGGGAGTTCCCCTTCACCCGCGGTCTGTATCCCACCGGCTACCGCGGCCGGACCTGGACCATCCGCCAGTTCGCGGGCTTCGGCAACGCCGAGCAGACCAACGAGCGCTACAAGATGATCCTCGCGGCCGGCGGCGGAGGGCTGTCGGTCGCCTTCGACATGCCCACCCTGATGGGCCGCGACTCCGACGACCCGCGCTCGCTGGGCGAGGTCGGCCACTGCGGTGTCGCCATCGACTCCGCCGCCGACATGGAGGTCCTCTTCCGGGACATCCCGCTGGGCGACGTCACCACCTCGATGACGATCAGCGGCCCGGCCGTGCCGGTGTTCTGCATGTATCTGGTGGCCGCCGAACGGCAGGGCGTGGACCCCGCCGTCCTCAACGGCACGCTCCAGACGGACATCTTCAAGGAGTACATCGCGCAGAAGGAGTGGCTCTTCGAGCCGGAGCCGCACCTTCGCCTGATCGGCGACCTGATGGAGCACTGCGCCCGGGGCATCCCGGCGTACAAGCCGCTGTCGGTCTCCGGCTACCACATCCGCGAGGCCGGCTCGACGGCCGCGCAGGAGCTGGCGTACACCCTCGCCGACGGCTTCGGCTACGTGGAGCTGGGCCTCTCGCGCGGCCTGGACGTGGACGCCTTCGCGCCCGGCCTGTCGTTCTTCTTCGACGCGCACCTGGACTTCTTCGAGGAGATCGCCAAGTTCCGCGCCGCCCGGCGGATCTGGGCGCGCTGGATGCGGGACGTGTACGGCGCGAAGAGCGAGAAGGCGCAGTGGCTGCGCTTCCACACCCAGACCGCGGGCGTCTCGCTCACCGCCCAGCAGCCGTACAACAACGTGGTGCGCACCGCCGTGGAGGCGCTGGCCGCGGTGCTGGGCGGCACCAACTCCCTGCACACCAACGCCCTGGACGAGACCCTCGCCCTGCCCAGCGAGCAGGCTGCGGAGATCGCGCTGCGCACCCAGCAGGTGCTGATGGAGGAGACGGGCGTGGCCAACGTGGCCGACCCGCTGGGCGGCTCCTGGTACATCGAGGCGCTGACCGACCGGATCGAGGCCGACGCCGAGAAGATCTTCGAGCAGATCAGGGAGCGCGGCCGCCGCGCGGTGCCGGACGGCAACCACCCCATCGGCCCGATCACCTCCGGCATCCTGCGCGGCATCGAGGACGGCTGGTTCACCGGGGAGATCGCCGAGGCCGCCTTCCGCTACCAGCAGTCGCTGGAGAAGGGCGAGAAGAAGGTCGTCGGCGTCAACTGCCACACCGGCTCGGTCACCGGAGACCTGGAGATCCTGCGGGTCAGCCACGAGGTGGAGCGCGAGCAGGTGCGGGTGCTGGCCGACCGCAAGGCCGCACGCGACGACGCGCGCGTGCGCGCCGCTCTGGACGGGATGCTGGCCGCAGCCCGGGACGGCTCCAACATGATCGAGCCCATGCTGGAGGCGGTGCGTGCCGAGGCGACGCTGGGCGAGATCTGCGGGGTGCTGCGCGAGGAGTGGGGCGTCTACACCGAGCCCGCCGGTTTCTGAGGCGGCACCCGGCACGCGGTCGACCACCGTGCGCAGCGCCGTGTTCCGGGCCCCGCCCGGCTCCCGTCCCTCCGGTACGGGAGCCGGGCGTCCGGCCTGCCACCGCGCCTCCGGACGGCACCGGAGGCCGTCAGGCGCCCACGGAGCCGGGTCCGTCCGGGGCGGGCCGGGAGCCGGGCGACAGACCGTGCAGCAGCAGGGCGGTCAGGGCGCGGGCCCACATCGGGGTGATGCTCTCCGCGCTGACCAGCGAGCGGTGGACGACCGCGCCCGCGATCACGTCGAAGATCAGGTCGACGGCGCGGTCCGCCGCGGCGGCGCCCTCCGGGCCGGGCGCGTCGGGCGGGAGCTCGCCGCGGGCCTGGGCGCGGCGGCGGCCCTCGACCACCAGGTGCTTCTGGCGCTCCACGATGGCGGTGCGGATGCGGGTGCGCAGCGCGTCGTCGCGGGTGGCCTCGGCGACGACGGCCATCAGGGCCGTCTTCGTCTCCGGCCGCTCCAGCAGCGCGGCGAAGGCGAGCACCACGCTCTCGACGTCCGCCCGCAGGCTGCCGAGGTCGGGCAGCTCCAACTCGTCGAAGAGGACGGCGACGGCGTCCACGACCATCTCGCTCTTGTTCGCCCAGCGGCGGTAGAGGGTGGTTTTGGCCACCCCCGCGCGCATGGCCACGTCCCCCATGGTCAGCCCGCCCCAGCCCAGCTCGACCAGCGCCGAGCGCGTCGCGTCGAGGATCGCGCGGTCGGCCGCGGCGCTGCGCGGCCTGCCCGTGCGTCGAGCGGAATCGGCCATGGGGTGACTGTAACCGGGGTCGTGAGTTACGCTACGAGGCGTATCGAAACGCCCGCTCCGAGGGCCCGGAACGGGCGGCGATCACGCGACAACCACTGGCGCCGGACGGGGACCCGGCGCCGATGTGCGACACGCTGCACGGAACGGTCCGGAAACGGGGGAGACTGGTCACATGCAGCCACGCAACATGTCCATGAGCGGAGTGGTCGACCTCGCCGCGGTGAAGGCGGCCGGGGAGGCCAAGCAGAAGGCCGAGGAGGCCCGTGCCCGGGCCGCACGGCAGCAGGGCGGGGCCGGTGGTGCCGACGCGGCCGGAGCGGTCCCGGTGTCCCTGGTGATCGACGTCGAGGAGGCGGACTTCGAGCAGGAGGTGCTCCAGCGCTCCGCCGAAGTCCCGGTGGTCATCGACTTCTGGGCCGAGTGGTGCGGTCCGTGCAAGCAGCTCGGCCCGCTGCTGGAGCGGCTGGCGCACGAGTACGCCGGGCGCTTCCTCCTCGCCAGGATCGACGTCGACCGCAACCAGGCGCTCTTCCAGCAGTTCGGGGTGCAGGGCATCCCGGCCGTCTTCGCGGTGGTGGCCGGCCAGGCCCTGCCGCTGTTCCAGGGCGCGGCGCCCGAGCAGCAGGTGCGCGAGGTGCTGGACCAGCTCGTCCAGGTCGCCGAGCAGCGCTTCGGCATCACCGGCATCTCCGTGGAGGGCGGCGAGCAGGCCCCGGCCGCGCCCGTCGCGCCGGAGGACCCGGCGCTGGCGGCCGCCCACTCCGCGCTGGACGCGGGGGACCTGGGCGGCGCGATCCAGGCGTACCGGAACGTACTCGCCGACGACCCGGCCAGCACCGAGGCCAAGCTGGGCCTGGCACAGGCCGAGCTTCTGCAGCGTGTCCAGGGGCTGGACGCGGCCCAGGTGCGCAAGGAGGCGGCCGAGGCGCCCGCCGATGTCCGGGCACAGCTGAGGGCGGCCGACCTCGACCTGGCCGGCGGGCACGTGGAGGACGCCTTCGGGCGGCTGGTGGAGGCGGTCCGCCGTACGGCGGGGGACGACCGGGAGACCGCCCGGGTGCGTCTGCTGGAACTCTTCGAGGTGGTCGGGAACGAGGATCCGAGGGTGGTCGCGGCACGCGGTGCCCTTGCCCGAGTGCTTTTCTGACCTGCCGGTTCCGGTGGTCCGGGACTTATTGACATAACGATCAACAGCGGCCGCGACTTTACCGAAACTTGGTAATCGCGGCCGCTGTTACTCGTAGTAAGCCGCCTGGGGTGTTCGGTCCCGCAAAGTCCGTTTGATCCGCTCGCCCATCGTTTCTCCCGGCAACCCTGGGTGCCTGATTGATCACTTTCGGCGCAGGCCCCGTCATCTTCCCGTTACTCGCAAGTAACGAGCCCCTTGTGCCCCGGCCTCTCATGCACCACGATCGGCCACGCTCGGTCCATCGTCCGCAGCCCGGCACACCACGCCCGGGCAGAGCCGGGCCATGGGTCCCCACCGGGTGGGCCGGCGTCGGTGACGCCGGTCGCGGACAGGGGGGTCTCTGCCCAACGGCGGGGCCTGTCCGGCAGGTTGCGCGAGAGCGTGGCCAGTGGTTGTCGCTCGGGGGTGATCGCCGGCGCTCCGGAAGCAGGTGAATCCGGGGAACGGCGCTCTCCTTCCCGAGGACGTAGCACTTCTCCCATCCCGTCCGGGCCGGGCCCGGACCGGAGATGTACGTCCGAGAAGGAGGAAAGTCATGGAGTCTGTGGCTCGTGGCGGGACCAGATGGAAGCGGTTCGCCGTCGTCATGGTCCCCAGCGTCGCCGCCACGGCGGCGGTCGGGGTCGCCCTGGCACAGGGTGCACTCGCCGCGTCGTTCAGCGTCTCCGGTCAGCAGGCGAAGGTCTCGGTTGACCGGCTGGACGGCAAGGGGTTCGTGCAGTACGGCACGATCGACACCGTGCACGGGGGCAAGAAGGTCCCCGTCGCCGTGTCGGCCTTCAAGAGCGCCGAGCTCAGGGGCCTGTGCCAGTCCGTCGTGATCCCCGTTCCGGTCTTCGGCGATGTCTCGGTGAAGCTGAACGCGGGCAACAACGGCAAGGTCGTCGAGGCGAAGAACCTCTACATCGACCTCGACCAGCTCGACGCCGACGCCACGTTCAAGAACATCAACATCGGTGTCTCGGCGAACGACACGAGCAAGGGCCCGGGCCTGAAGGACGGCGACTCCGTGCTTCCGGGCTCCTTCGCCCAGGAGGCCGACGAGGCGGTGCTCACCGGCGTCAAGCAGACGTCCTGGGCCACCAGCGCCGGCACCTTCAAGCTCTCCGGCCTTTCGCTGAACGTCGCCAAGGGCAAGAACGAGTGCTTCTGACGCACTGAGCGGAGAGGGGGCGGGGGACCGCCGAGCCGGCCCCCGCCTCCCCGCAGTGCCATCGATCTTTATGGACAGTTCGGCCCTAGGGAGCTGTTTTCTGATGAGTGCCGAGTCGCCGGGAGCGCGTGAACGCATCAGCCACTGGCGGCAGTCGTTCCGCCTGTGGCGCTGGCAGCGCCCCTTCTGGGCGGGACTGCTGACGCTGCTGGGCGGTGTGCCGATCATCTGGATCCCGTACGCCGACCCCAGCCTGAGCCAGTTGTCCTTCCGGCTGGCGACCACCACGGGCTCCGGATCGCTGATCATCGGCGTGCTGCTGTTCGTGCTGGGCCTGACCCTGTGGTTCCAGCCGCACTCCCGGGTGTTCAGCGGAGTCGCCGCCATCCTGCTGGCCCTGGTCTCGCTGGTGGTCTCCAACCTCGGGGGCCTCTTCGTGGGCTTCCTGCTGGCGATGGTCGGCGGCGCGATGGCCGTCTCCTGGGTGCAGAGCAAGGAGCGGCCGGCCGAGCCCGCGGAGACCGGGGAGGTCCCCGGTGGTCCCGCACCCGAAGAGGCTCCGCAGGAGGTGGGCCTGAACATCGTCGAGCCGGCCCCCGCCGGGGCGGACGACGGACAGAACGGGGCGCACCGTGACGCCTGAGGAGTTGAACCGTGAGGACCGGGAGGCTGCGGCCGCGCCGGCCCGGCGGACGAGAACCGGGCCGCGCCACGCCGCCCCCAGGAAGCCGCTGCTGACCCGGCTGCACGTTCCCGCCGGCAAGGCGATAGCCCTGGCCGCCATGCCGTCGGCCGTGCTCATGGGCATGGGGCTCACCCCCAGGCTCGCCCTCGCCGAGCCGCTGCCCGAGAACCCCTTCAGGGACGGGCCGTGCGTGACCGCGCCCGACAAGGAGGCGGAGGAGGACAGCGGGCAGAAGGCGGAGAAGGACGAGTCCGGCCAGGGCGGTAAGGACGGCGGAAGCGGCCGGAACGAGTCCGGCAAGGACGCGAAGCCGGGCGCCACCCCCGCGCCGGAGCCCGGCGCCACGGCGCCCGCCGAGCCGCCGGCCGACGGCGGCGCCGGAGGCGGCGAGGAGGAGGACGCCGGTACGCCGGAGCCCGAGCCGACCCCCTCGGAGTCCGAGGAGCGCAACCCGCTGGACCCGCTGGGCATCGGCGACGCCATCAAGGACCTGTTCACCCCGGACGAGGAGAAGGACGAAAGCGCGCGGGCCGAGGCCGCGGCCGAGCCCTCCGCCTCGCCGAGCCCGTCGCAGTCCGGGGAGTCCGGGGAGTCCGGGGACGGAGGCTCCGACACCCCGGTGAAGGACGCCGTCGAGAGTGCCGCCGGCAGTGTCGGGAAGGGGCTGAAGGACACCACCGACCGCGTCGGCGACGCGGTGGAGGACACCACCGGCAAGGCGCGCGAGAAGGCCGGGGAGGCGGCGGACGACGCGACCGCCCCCGGGACGGACGCGTCCGGCAAGGAACCCTTCCCCTGCCCGACCTACGACGCCGAGGCGCTGGCCGAAGCCGAGGAGGAGCAGACCGAGGCGGTGCTGCCCAACGCCCCGTGGCTGCTGGAGACCAGCCTGCTCACCCTCCACGGCCTGGACTACCACGGCATCGTCAAGGTCCGCACCCACAACGGCACGGTCAAGAACGTCCTGAAGTTCACCGCCCGCTCGGTGGACATCCGGGACCTGCACCAGCTGGTGGAGGGCCCCGGCGGCAGCACCGCGCACGTCAGGGCCGCCAAGGGCAGCACCTCCACCATCCGCAACGGCACGGTGACGATGTACACCGAGGAGCTGAAGGGCAAGCTCTTCGGGCTCATCCCGATCACCTTCAGCCCCGAGTCGCCGCCGCCGCTGAACATCCCCGAGGTGTTCTTCACGGACGTGTCGGTCAGGCAGGCCGGCCAGTTCGGCGGAGACCTGCACATCCCGGGCATGAAGCTCTACAACGAGAACTGACACCCGCCGCCGTTCGCCGCGCCGCGGGCGAGGGGCCGGGTGGCCGGCCGGTCAGCGCTTGTCGCTGCCCAGGTGGTGCACCAGCACCATGTTGGTGGTACCGGGGATACCGGGAGGCGAGCCGGCCGTCATGATCATGGTGTCGCCGATGTTGTACCGCTGGAGCTTGAGCAGCTCGGCGTCGACCAGGTCCACCATGTCGTCGGTGTGGTCCACGTGCGGCACCACGAAGGACTCCACGCCCCAGCTGAGCGTGAGCTGGCAGGCGGTGGAGGGCTCGGTGGTGAAGGCCAGGATCGGCTGGGCGGCCCGGTAGCGGGAGAGCCGCCGGGCGGTGTCGCCGGACTTGGTGAAGGCGACCAGCGCCTTGCCGTTGAGGAAGTCCGCCATCTCGCAGGCCGCGCGGGCCACCGAACCGCCCTGGGTGCGCGGCTTCTTGCCGGACACCAGCGGCTGGAGGCCGCGCGAGAGCAGCTCCTCCTCGGCGGCCTGGACGATCTTCGACATCGTCTTGACCGTCTCGATCGGGTACTGGCCCACCGAGGACTCCGCCGAGAGCATCACCGCGTCCGTGCCGTCCAGGATCGCGTTGGCCACGTCGGAGGCCTCGGCGCGGGTGGGCCGGGAATTGGTGATCATCGACTCCATCATCTGGGTCGCCACGATCACCGGCTTGGCGTTGCGGCGGCACATCTCGATCAGCCGCTTCTGCACCATCGGGACCTTCTCCAGCGGGTACTCCACCGCCAGGTCGCCGCGGGCCACCATCACGCCGTCGAACGCGAGGACCACGTCCTCCATGTTCTCCACCGCCTGCGGCTTCTCCACCTTGGCGATCACCGGGACCCGGCGGCCGACCTCGTCCATCACCCGGTGGACGTCGCGGACGTCGGCGGCGTCGCGCACGAAGGAGAGCGCCACCATGTCGCAGCCCATCTCCAGCGCGAACCTCAGGTCCTCGACGTCCTTGTCCGACAGGGCCGGGACGTTGACCGCCACACCGGGCAGGTTGATGCCCTTGTGGTCGGAGATCACACCGCCCTCGATGACGATGCAGCGCACCCGGGGACCGTCCACGTCGATCACCTGGAGGGCGACGTTGCCGTCGTTGATCAGGACCGTCTCGCCCTTGGAGACGTCGCCGGGCAGGCCCTTGTAGGTGGTGCCGCAGATGGTGCGGTCGCCGGGGACGTCCTCGGTGGTGATGGTGAACTCGTCGCCGCGCACCAGCTCGACGGGACCGTCGGCGAAGGTCTCCAGGCGGATCTTGGGCCCCTGGAGGTCGGCGAGCACGCCGATGGCGCGCCCGGTCTCCTGGGAGGCCTTGCGCAGACGGTGGTAGCGCTCCTCGTGCTCGGCGTGGCTGCCATGGCTCATGTTGAAGCGGGCCACGTTCATGCCGGCCTCGATCAGCGTCTTGAGCTGATCGTAGGAGTCCACGGCGGGGCCCAGGGTGCAGACGATTTTGGAACGGCGCATGGGGGCGATCCTATCTTTTGTTCAGTGGCGGAACGTTCCAGGGGGTGAGCTGGCTCACTTCCGTCCCGTGGTGCCGTCGCCCACCAGCGCATACGTCTGGCCGGCGATCTCCAGCTCCTCGTCGGTGGGCACCACGGCCACCGCCACCCGCGCGTCGGGCGGGGATATCAGCCGGGGCCCGCCGCCGCGCGCGGCGTTCAGCTCCGCGTCCACGGCCAGGCCCAGACCCTCCAGCCCGTCGACGGCGGCCCGCCGCACCGGTGCGGCGTTCTCACCGACCCCGGCGGTGAAGGCCACCACGTCCACCCGGCCCAGCACCGCGCAGTAGGCGCCGATGTACTTCTTCAGCCGGTGGACGTAGATCTCGAAGGCCAGCCCCGCCGACTCCGCGTCCGGCCCCTCGCCCGCCATCCGGCGCAGGACCTCCCGCATGTCGTTGTCCCCGCACAGGCCCAGCAGACCGCTGCGCTTGTTCAGCAGGACGTCGATCTCGTCCACCGACATCCCGGCCACCCGCGCCAGGTGGAAGACCACCGCCGGGTCGATGTCACCCGAACGGGTGCCCATCACCAGGCCCTCCAGCGGGGTGAGCCCCATGGAGGTGTCCACGCACCGCCCGCCGCGCACCGCCGAGGCCGATGAGCCGTTGCCCAGGTGCAGCACGATGACGTTCACCTCGGACGGATCCCGGTCCAGCAGCTCGGCCGCCCTGCGCGAGACGTACGCGTGCGAGGTGCCGTGGAAGCCGTAGCGGCGCACCCGGTGGGCGTCGGCGACGGCGGTGTCGATGGCGTACCGGGCGGCGTACTCCGGCATCGTCGTGTGGAAGGCGGTGTCGAAGACCGCCACCTGCGGCAGGTGCGGCGCCAGCTCGACGGCCGTGCGGATGCCCGCCAGATTGGCCGGGTTGTGCAGCGGCGCGACGGGCACCAGGCGCTCGATCTCGGCCAGCACCGCGTCGTCGATCACGGTCGGCTCGGTGAAGCGTCGCCCGCCGTGCACCACCCGGTGGCCGATGGCGGCCAGTTCGGGGGAGTCCAGTCCCAGCCCGTCGCGGGCCAGTTCACCGGCCACCGCCTCCAGCGCCGCCTGGTGGTCGGGGACCGGCTCCTCGCGCTCGCGGCGCGGCCCGCCGGCCGGGTCGTGGCGCAGGTACGAGGTGCGCTCGCCGATCCGCTCGACCAGGCCGGCGGCCGGGCGGGAGCCGTCGGCCATGTCCAGGAGCTGGTACTTCACCGACGAGGAACCGGTGTTCAGGACGAGGACGCGGGTGCCTCTCACTCGCTCGCAGCCTTCCCCTCGGGGCCGGTCGGTCCGGCGGATTGCGCGGACCCGGCGGATTCGGTCGATCCGGCCGGCCCCGCGGGCCCCGCCGGGCCGGCCGCAGCGCCCGCGGCCCGCCGGCTGTGCTGTGCCTGGATCGCGGTGATCGCCACGGTGGTGACGATGTCCTGCACCAGCGCGCCGCGCGAGAGGTCGTTGACCGGCTTGCGCAGACCCTGCAGGACCGGGCCGACGGCCACCGCGCCGGCCGAGCGCTGGACGGCCTTGTAGGTGTTGTTGCCCGTGTTCAGGTCCGGGAAGACCAGCACGGTGGCCCGTCCCGCGACCTTCGACTCCGGCAGCTTGGTCGCCGCCACCGACGGCTCCACCGCCGCGTCGTACTGGATCGGACCCTCCACCAGCAGGTCCGGGCGGCGCTCGCGCACCAGTTCCGTCGCCCGCCGCACCTTGTCCACGTCCGCGCCGGAGCCGGAGGTGCCGGTGGAGTACGACAGCATCGCGATCCGCGGGTCCACGCCGAACCGGGCGGCGGTGGCGGCGGACTGGACGGCGATGTCGGCGAGCTGCTCGGCGTCCGGGTCGGGGTTGACCGCGCAGTCGCCGTACACCAGCACCTTCTCGGCCAGGCACATGAAGAACACCGAGGAGACGATCCGGGCGTCCGGCTTGGTGCGGATGATCTCGAAGGCCGGCCGCAGCGTCGCCGCCGTCGAGTGGGCCGCGCCCGAGACCATGCCGTCGGCCAGCCCCTCCTGGACCATCAGGGTGCCGAAGTAGGAGACGTCGGCCACCTGGTCGTAGGCCAGCTCGTGGGTGACGCCCCGGTGGGCGCGCAGCTTCGCGTACAGCTCGGCGAAGCGCTCGCGCAGCGGCGAGGTGTACGGGTCCACGGCGCGGGCGGAGGCGCCCGTCCCCTCGGGCAGCTCCTCGGGCCCCAGCAGGCCCAGGTCGATGCCCAGCTCGGCGGCGCGCTTGCGGATCTCGGTCTCGTCGCCCAGCAGCGTCAGATCGCACACCCCCCGGCGCAGCAGCACCTCGGCCGCCCGCAGCACCCGTTCCTCGGTGCCCTCCGGCAGGACGACGTGGCGGCGGTCGGACCGCGCCCGCTCGATCAGCTCGTGCTCGAACATCATCGGGGTGACCCGGTCGCCGCGGCTCACCGAGAGCCGCTCGGTGAGCCGGGCGGTGTCCACATGGCCCTCGAAGAGGCCGAGGGCGATCTCGGCCTTGCGCGGATTGGCCGTGGTCAGCCTGCCCTCCAGGGACATCAGCTCCCCGGCGGTGGAGAACGACCCGCCGGGCACCGACAGCACCGGAGTGCCCGGGGAGAGCCGGGCGGCCAGTGCCATCGTCTCCTCGCCGGGGTGCTCCCCGACGGTCAGCAGCACCCCGGCGATGGCGGGGGAGCCCGCGGAGTGGGCGGCCAGCGCGCCGACGACCAGGTCCGCTCGGTCGCCGGGGGTGAGGACCAGGCATCCCTCGGTGAGGGCGGGCAGGAAGGTCGGCAGCGTGGCGCCGCCGAAGACGAAGCCGCGCACATCGCGGGCGAGCCCGGCCGGATCCCCCTGGAGGACCTTCGCCCCCAGCGACTGGGCGACCTGGGTGACGGTCGGCGCGGCCAGCGCGGGGTCCTCGGGCAGGGCGTACACCGGCACCGGAAGATGCCCGTCCAGTCCGACGGCGCCGGCCGCCGCGCCGTCCGCCACCCGGTTGGCGATCATCGCGAGGACCTCACAGCCCAGCGAGGCGTACGCGTGGTAGGCGTTGCGGATCTCGGCGGTCAGCGAGTCGGTGTCCTGACCGGTGCCGGCCACCACCGGCAGCACCGGGGCGCCGAACTCGTTGGCCAGCCGGGCGTTGAGCGCCAGCTCCGCGGGCAGGCCGGTGTCGGCGAAGTCGGTGCCCAGGACGAGGACGGCCTCGTAGTCGCGGGCGACGGTGTGGAAGCGGTCGACCAGCCGGGACACCAGTTCGTCGGTGCCCCGGTCGGCCAGGACGGCCACCGCCTCGTCGTAACCGAGCCCGACCACGGTCCCGGCGGGCTGAGAGAGCCGGTAGCGGCTGCGCAGCAGGTCGTAGATGGGGTCGGGGCCGTCGTGGGCGAGCGGGCGGAAGACGCCGACCCGGCCGGTCCGCCGGGACAGGAGTTCCATGACTCCCAGCTCCACGACCTGGCGGCCGTCCCCGCGGCCGATGCCGGTCACGTACACGCTGCGCGTCACGTGTGCTCTCCCTGCTCGTCGTGCCCTGGACCCTCCGGGCCCTGTCCTTCCCGTCGGGTACCCGGGCACGCCGCGGCGGAAAAGCGCCGAAGAGACCGCAGGGGCCGCAGAGGCCGCGGGGACCCGGCGGGAGTCCCGCCGAAGGCCGCGGAAACCTGCGGAGACCTGCGGAGACCGGCCGGTCCGGCCTGATGGCCGGGCCGGCCGGAACAGCCCCGAAGGAGCCCGTCCGGACGCTTGTTCCTCTGACTGGTCCCGACCCTACCGCCGTGCCCCTCGGCGCCGCTCGCCGGTCGTGTCTCGAACGGTATGTGAGACGGAAGGCGGGAATGCGTTCAGAGCGTGAAACAATCGCGGCGGCGCACCCCCGAACCAGCAGCGAGCAGGAGAAGCGATCCCATGCGCATCGGAGTCCTCACCGCAGGCGGCGACTGCCCCGGTCTGAACGCCGTGATCCGTTCGGTCGTGCACCGCGCCGTGGTCGACCGGAACGACGAAGTCATCGGCTTCGAAGACGGCTTCAAGGGGCTGCTCGACGGCCGCTACCGCGAACTCGACATCGACTCCGTCTCCGGCATCCTCGCCAGGGGCGGCACCATCCTGGGCTCGGCCAGGCTGGAGCGCGACCGGCTGAGGGAGGCATGCCGGAACTCCGAGGAACTGCTGGAGCGGCTCGGCCTCGACGCGCTCATCCCGATCGGCGGCGAGGGCACCCTCACCGCCGCCCGGATGCTCGCCGACGCCGGGCTGCCGGTGGTGGGCGTGCCCAAGACGATCGACAACGACATCTCCGCCACCGACCGCACCTTCGGCTTCGACACGGCCGTCACCGTGGCCACCGAGGCCATCGACCGGCTGAAGACGACGGCCGAGTCCCACCAGCGGGTGATGGTCGTCGAGGTCATGGGACGCCACGCGGGCTGGATCGCGCTGGAGGCCGGCATGGCCGGCGGCGCCCACGGCATCTGCGTGCCCGAGCGGCCCTTCCAGATCGACGGTCTGTGCAAGATGATCGAGGAGCGCTTCGCGCGCGGCAAGAAGTTCGCGGTCGTCTGCGTCGCCGAGGGCGCTCGTCCGGCCGAGGGCTCGATGCCCTACGAGAAGGGGCAGATCGACCAGTACGGGCACGAGCGCTTCACCGGCATCGGCAACCGGCTGGCCATCGAGCTGGAGCACCGCCTGGGCAAGGAGGCCCGCCCGGTCATCCTCGGCCACGTGCAGCGCGGCGGCACCCCCACCGCGTACGACCGCGTGCTGGCCACCCGCTTCGGCTGGCACGCCGTGGAGGCCGCGCACCGCGGCGACTTCGGCATGATGACGGCCCTGCGCGGCACCGAGATCGTCATGGCGCCGCTGGCGGACGCGGTCACCGAGCTGAAGACGGTGCCGCAGGACCGGATGGACGAGACCGAGGCCGTCTTCTGACCTGTCCGGTGCGGTCGTCCCGGTGCCCGCGCCGCCGGGACGACCGCACCGCCGCCGGCTCTCGCACCGGCCCCTCCCGCCAGCCTTTCTCAGTGCCTTTTGGCGATGAGCCGGTCGAGGACCGGGCGTGGATCGTCCCCCTTCCGGACGACTTTGGTGTACAGCCCCGCCAGGCGGCCGGCGAGCTGGACGTTCAGGCCGCCCTCGCCGATGGCGTTGTCCATCTGATGGAGCGAAACCACGACGACGGCGCAGCCGCGCTCGACGAAGACGTCGCGGACGCCGACCTTCGCCGGAGCCATCGCGAAGGCCAGGCAGGCCGCGGGGTCGGCCGCGTACTCGATGATGTCGATCTTCTCCTCCGTCAGGCCGCGGTTGAGCATCTCCCTCACGCGGAGGATCCGTTTCCTGTCCTTGCCGATGAACGCCCCCCTGGCGTCGGCCCTGGTGGTGCCGGCCACGACGACCTTGGTCCGGGCCCCGGCGCACCGGACGGTCCTCATGACCCGGACCCGCCCCGCCGCCAGCTCCGGTACGTAGCCCGCCAGTATTCGCTCCACCAGCTCCGGGGCCGTCGGCGACAGCCGTGCCGCGCCGTCCGGACCAGGGGACCGGACCAGCGCGGTGACGCTGTCGCCGGCACGCAGGGGGCGTTTCCGGAAGTCCCGGATCTCGCGTAAGTCCACGGCACTCAGTGTCGCCCGGTGCTCCCGGCCGGTGCCCGGCTGGCGGATCCGGCACTCGAAGCCCGCTGGTCCGTCACCGACGACGTGGGCGACGACGGCCGCACCGGGTACGAGGGGGTCGGCCGCGGCGCCGTCCAGGATGTACGCCGCCGCCTGGTCCGGCGTCACACCGAACGCCTCGGCCGTGAGCCGCACCGGTCCGACCTTCTCCTTCGGGTCGCAGCGCGGGCACCGTACGAGGTTGCCCCCGTGCAGCCTCAGCGGCAGGTCCTCCGGGTGGTCCCCGGTGTCCCTGGGACAGGACCACCTTTCGCCGCCGTCGGAACGGGAGCCCAGACCGGGCAGAAGCGACCGGACGGGCACGGTGTTCGCCTCCGCGATCCGCTGGTCGAGCCGGCTGACCTGGTCGAGCCGGGCGAGGTCGGGCACCGGCCTGTCGGACCGCCTGCTCTCGGTGCGGTGCGCGTTCGCCCTCATTCTGATGCCCTCCAGGTCGATGCCCTGGAACGGGTCGTCCTTGCCCGTGGGGACGGGCTCGGTGCCGGTGGAGAGGAAGGGGAGGCGCCATCTGTCGCCCCTGCGCCGTAGCCGCCCGGCCTGGGCCAGCATGGTGAAGGCGTCCGCGCCCCGGTCCGGCGGCACCATGCGCAGCCGCCAGGCGGAGCGGACGGTGCGCGCGGCGGCCGGGGCGAGTGTCCCGTCGGGCCCGGGGGCGTAGGGGACCCAGCGGACACCCTCGCAGCGGGGTCCGCCGAGTTGGGCCCATTCCGGGGCCTTCTCCGGTGTCCCGGAGTCGCCGGGGCCCACCCCCTGCGTGTTCACCTCCGAGAGTTCCAGGAGGACTCCGTCGACGTGGACGTCGATCCAGCGGGCGAAGAACCCGTGGACCGCGGCGTAGGGCACGAGACCCGAGGAGCCGGGCGGGGCGAGGAAGACGGTCCGCGATCTCGTGTCCTCCCAGGACAGTTCACTGCCCCTCAGGGCGTCGAGCACGGCCTCGGCCGGGTCCTCGGCGCCGTCCGTGCCGGGCCCCCAGGCGATCTCCACCGTTTCGAGGCCGGGGGGAGCGGGGGGCGCATCGGTCGTGCGGACAGCGAACACGTAATCCGTGAGACGGCGCATGGGGCCTCCTCGGCGCCCGCCTGCCGGGGCGCCTCCGGTCATCGGTCGGCTACTTTCCGTTGCACCCGCCCAGCCTGCCCGGGGTTCGCCGTGAACTCAACAGCCGAGACTGGAGCCGGAGCCGAAACCGGAGCCGAAACCGGAGCCGGAGCCGGGCGTGGCCGCTTCGGACCGGGCGTGGCCGGACGTCAGCCGCACCGGCGGTAGTGCGGCTCCGGCCGTCCCGCCCGCCCGGCGCCGGCCGGGTAATCCAGGTGGCGGGCGGTGATCCGGCTGACGCACATCCGCCCGGCCACCACGGCGGCCACCACCACGACCTGCGTCGCGAAGAGCCGGCCTGCCAGGCTGCGGGGGCGGAACGGACGCACGGGCCCCGGTCCGCCCGTTCACCCGGCCGGGCGGTTCCCGCGGGAGGACCGGAGCGGCCCGGATCCCGCCGCCCGGACGGGTTTTCCGCGCACGTAATGCACACAACCGTGATCGGCCCCACAGCCGGGTGCATAGTCGCCGGGACTCCACGCGAGTCGGAGCCGCAACACGGAGGAGCCCGACGTGCCACCGCAGAACGAACCGACCGCGCAGGACGAGCGGAACGCGCGGGCCGCGCGGGCCGCGCGGCCCGCGGGACGGGACCGCACCCACTACCTCTACATCGCCGTGATCGCCGCCGTCCTGGCGGGCATCGCGCTCGGTTTCGCCGCCCCGGGGGCGGCCCGGGAGCTCAAGCCGCTGGGCACCGGATTCGTCGACCTCATCAAGATGATGATCTCGCCGGTGATCTTCTGCACCATCGTGCTGGGCATCGGCTCCGTGCGGAAGGCCGCCAAGGTCGGCGCGGTGGGAGGGCTCGCGCTCGGCTACTTCCTGGTGATGTCCACCGTCGCCCTGGCCATCGGCCTGGCCGTCGGCAACGTACTGGACCCCGGATCCGGGCTCCGGCTCACCGAGGAGGCCAGGAGCGCCGGCGCGGCGCAGGCCGGGGGCGCCGGCGAGGGCACGGTCGACTTCCTGCTGGGCGTCATCCCGACGACGCTGGTGTCCGCCTTCACCGAGGGCGAGGTGCTCCAGACCCTGCTGGTGGCCCTGCTGGTGGGCTTCGCGCTCCAGGCGATGGGCCGGTCCGGTGAGCCGGTGCTGCGGGGCATCGGCCACATCCAGAGGCTGGTCTTCCGGGTGCTGGCCATGATCATGTGGGTGGCCCCGGTCGGAGCCTTCGGCGCCATCGCCGCGGTGGTCGGCGAGACCGGCGTGGACGCGCTGACGTCCCTGGCCGTCATCATGATCGGTTTCTACGCCACCTGCCTGCTGTTCGTCCTCGTCGTGCTGGGCGCGCTGCTGAGGCTGGTGGCGGGGGTGAACATCCTCACCCTGCTGAGGTACCTGGGACGCGAGTTCCTGCTGATCCTGTCCACCTCCTCGTCGGAGTCGGCGCTGCCGCGCCTGATCGCGAAGATGGAGCACCTGGGGGTGAGCCGGCCGGTCGTGGGCATCACCGTCCCCACGGGCTACTCCTTCAACCTCGACGGCACCGCGATCTATCTGACGATGGCCTCCCTGTTCGTGGCCGAGGCGATGGGCGACCCGCTCTCGTTGGGGCAGCAGGTCTCCCTGCTCGTCTTCATGATCATCGCCTCCAAGGGCGCGGCCGGCGTCACCGGCGCGGGCCTGGCCACCCTCGCCGGCGGCCTGCAGTCCCACCGCCCGGAGCTGGTGGACGGCGTCGGCCTGATCGTCGGGATCGACCGGTTCATGAGCGAGGCCCGCGCGCTGACGAACTTCGCCGGCAACGCCGTCGCCACGGTGCTGGTCGGCACCTGGACCAGGGAGATCGACAAGGAGCGGGTCGGCGAGGTGCTGGCCGGCCGCCTCCCCTTCGACGAGCGGACCCTCCTCGACGACCCCCACTCCCACGACACCGGCCCCGGCACTCCCGGCCGGAGCGCCGGCGACGGGACCACGCGGGACCCGGCCCTCACCGGGACCGCCACCGAGAGGCCCGCGGGCGTGTGACCTCCCCGTGAACGCCCCGGGCCACCCGCGGCGGCCCCGCCCCGTCTCCCCCGCAGGGCAGGGCCGCCGCGTCCCCGCCTGAGCCGTACGCCGCTACGGCGGCGTACGGCTCAGGCGGGGACGAGCCAGATCGTCGCCAGCGGCGGCAGCGTCGGGGCGATGCCGGCCGGGCGGCCGTGCGCCGGGGCCGCGTCCGCCTTCAGCACCCCGGAGTTGCCCACGCCGCTCCCGCCGTACCGCGCCGCGTCCGTGTTGAGCACCTCCCGCCAGGCGGCGATCCCCTCGGGGACACCGATCGGGTAGTCGGACCGCACGACGGGTGAGAAGTTGGAGACGGCGATCAGCGGCGAGCCGTCGGCGGCGTACCGCAGGAACGCGAGGACGTTGTCGTCGGCCGCGCCCCCCTCGATCCAGGAGAATCCGGCCGGATCGGTGTCCAGCTCCCACAGGGCGGGCGTGGCGGTGTAGACGCGGTTGAGGTCGCGGACCAGATCCCGCACCCCCTGGTGGTCGCCGGCGGCCGAGTACGCCGGGTCCAGCAGCCACCAGTCCGGCCCGTGCGCCTCCGACCACTCCGCGCCCTGGGCGAACTCCTGCCCCATGAAAAGCAGTTGCTTGCCCGGGTGGGACCACATGAAGCCCAGGTACGCCCGGTGGTCGGCCCGCTGCTGCCACCAGTCGCCCGGCATCTTCGACACCAGCGACCGCTTGCCGTGCACCACCTCGTCGTGGGAGATGGGCAGGATGTAGTTCTCCGAGTAGGCGTACACCATCGAGAACGTCATCTCGTTGTGGTGGTACCTGCGGTGGACCGGCTCCCTGACCATGTACTCCAGGGAGTCGTGCATCCACCCCATGTTCCACTTGAAGCCGAAGCCCAGCCCGCCGAAGCCGCCCGGTCCGGTGTGGTGGGTGGCGCGGGTGACGCCGTCCCAGGCGGTGGACTCCTCGGCGGCGGTGATCACGCCGGGGCAGCGGCGGTAGACGGTGGCGTTCATCTCCTGCAGGAAGGCCACCGCGTCCAGGTTCTCCCGGCCGCCGTACACGTTGGGGGTCCACTGGCCGGACTCGCGCGAGTAGTCCAGGTAGAGCATCGAGGCGACGGCGTCCACGCGCAGGCCGTCGATGTGGAACTCCTCGCACCAGTAGACGGCGTTGGCGACCAGGAAGTTGCGGACCTCGGTGCGGCCGAAGTTGAACTCCAGAGTCCCCCAGTCCGGGTGCTCGGCGCGGGCCGGGTCGGAGTGCTCGTACAGGGCAGTGCCGTCGAAGCGGGCCAGCGCCCACTCGTCCTTGGGGAAGTGCGCGGGCACCCAGTCCATCAGAACCCCGATGCCCTCCTGGTGGAGGCGGTCCACCAGATACCGGAAGTCGTCGGGGGTGCCCATGCGCGCGGTGGGGGCGTAGAAACCGGTGACCTGGTAGCCCCAGGAGCCGCCGAAGGGGTGCTCGGCGACGGGCATCAGCTCCACATGGGTGAAGCCCAGGTCCTTCACGTACGCCGGGAGCTGCTCGGCCAGCTCGCGGTAGGTCAGCCCGGGGCGCCAGGAGGGCAGGTGCACCTCGTAGACGGACAGGGGCGCCTGGTGGGGAGCGCGTTCGGCGCGGCGGGCCAGCCACTCCTCGTCGTGCCAGGTGTACGCCGAATCCTCCACGATCGAGGCGGTCGCCGGCGGGACCTCGGTGCGGCGGGCCATCGGGTCGGCGCGCAGGGTGTGGGAACCGTCCGGGCGGGTGATGTCGAACTTGTACAGCGCGCCCGCCCCGACCCCGGGCAGGAACAGCTCCCACACGCCGCTGCCGCCCAGCGAGCGCATGGGGCAGGCGGTGCCGTCCCAGCAGTTGAAGTCCCCGGCGACCCGCACCCCCAGGGCGTTGGGCGCCCAGACGGTGAAACGGGTGCCGGCCACCCCGTCGACGGTCATGGGGCGTGCGCCCAGCGCCCGCCACAGCTCCTCGTGGCGGCCCTCGCCGATCAGGTGCAGGTCCAGTTCGCCGAGCGAGGGCAGGAAGCGGTACGGGTCCTCGGTCTCGACCTCGTCCTGGCCGGGCTCCTCCCCGTAGCGCACCAGCAGCCGGTAGGAGGGCATCGAGGGCTCGGCGGCCAGCGGGAGCACGCCGGAGAACAGCCCGTCCCCGTCGTCGTGCAGCTCGGCCCGCACGCCCTGGGCCAGGACGGCGACACAGCGGGCGTAGGGCCGCAGCGCCCGGAACAGCACCCCGCCGGGCACCCGGTGCGCGCCGAGCACCGTGTGCGGGTCGTGGTGGGAGCCGTGCAGCAGGCGCTGCCGCTCACCGGGGTCGAGCGCGGCGGCGCGCCCGACGCCCTGCCCGGCCGGGGCGTCGTCGCTCCGGCGCGGTGCGGGCGGGCGGGCGCCGGGCCAGTTGGGGGCGTGGTCCTTCAGCGGCTCCCCCTGGCGCAGGGCCACGGGCTCGGACGCCGCCTTCCCGGCCGCGACCTTCTTCGCGGGGGCCTTGCCGGCGGCCCTGGCCGCGGTCCTGTCCGCCGGGGCCTTCTTCGCGCCGGCCTTCCCGGGCACCGCCTTCTTCCCGGACGCCGCCTTCTTCCCGGACGCCGCCTTCTTGGCGGCGGTCTTCTTCGCGGCGGCCTTCTTGGCCACCGCCTTCTTCGCCACGACCTTCTCGGTCGCGGTCTTCTTGGCGGCCGTCCGCCTGGCGGAGGTCTTCTTCGCCGCGGCCTTCCCGGCGGCGGCCTCTCCTCCGGCGGGGTCCGCGGCGCCGGCCGGGCCCTTCGGGCCGGCGGCTCCCCGGGGGGCGGCCGGGGCGGCGTCCTCGTCCCGGCCGCCGGTGCGGACGGGCCGCGGGGAGGTCTCGGAGAACGGTCGGCTGTCGGGACGGGGGGTCACGGAAGGGGCCTCCTGTGCACGGAATCGTTCAGGTGTCCGCGAGCCGCTGGACGGCGGACATCGGGATGGCGAGCCAGGCGGGGCGGTGCCTGGCCTCGTAGAGCACTTCGTAGACGGCCTTGTCCGTCTCGTACGCGCGCAGCAGGACGTCCTCGTCGCGCGGGTCGGAGCCGGAGGCGTCGGCGTAGCCGGAGCAGTAGGCGTCACGATTCTTCTGGGACCACTCGCGGGCCCACCCGGCCTCGCCGGGGGAGGACCGGGCGTGCTGGCACGCCGCGTAGTCGAAGGAGCGCAGTATCCCCGCGATGTCCCGCACCACCGGCTGGGGGCGGCGGCGTTCGGCGATGGGACGGGCGGGCTCGCCCTCGAAGTCGATGACCGACCAGCGGCCGTCGTCCCCCGCGCACAGCGCCTGGCCCAGATGGAGGTCGCCGTGGATGCGCTGGGCGGACCAGGACCGCCCGCCGCGGCCGAGCCCGGCGACGGCGTCGAAGACGGTGTGCAGCTTCCCCCGGTAGGGGCGCAGGGCGGGTACGGCGGCGGCCGCGGCCTCCAGCCGCTCGTTCATGCCGGAGGCGATGAACTCCAGCTGGCGGCGGCCCAGCGCCGTCACCGGCAGGGCCTGCGCCAGCGTGGTGTGCACCTCGGCGATCGCCCGGCCCAGCGAACGCGCGGAGCCGGAGAAGTCGCCGTGCGAGGCCAGCGAACCCAGCGCGAGCTGCCACCCGTCGCTGGTGCCGGGCAGGAAGGGCTGGAGCACGCCCAGCGTCATCGGCTCGCCCGCCTCGCCGCCCTCGCCGGGGCGTTCGCCCGGGCGCGCCTCGAACCAGGCGGCCGGCGCGGGCACCCGGTCCGACCCGGCCCGCGCCAGGGCCAGCGGCAGCTCCAGATCGGGGTTGACTCCGGGGCTGACACGGCGGAACAGCTTGAGGATGTGGCTGTCGCCGTAGACCACCGAGGAGTTCGACTGCTCCACGCTCAGCGGCCTGGGCGGCAGTCCCTGCGGGATCGTGGTGCCGCGCTCCCGCTGGAAGAGCAGCGGGCCGAGCCGCCCGGGGGAGCGCAGCCGCTCCAGCAGTACGGCGGCCAGCCGCGGATCGTGCAGGGCCTCGTACACCGTGCGGCCGGCCAGCGGCCCGTCGGCGGGGTGCCCGATCAGGGACCCGGCCAGCGGCGGCGGCAGGGCGTCGCGCACGCCCAGCAGCAACTGGTAGCAGTCGGCGGGAACCGGATGGGTCTGCTCCGGCCCGCCGGGCTGGCGGGCCCGCACCAGCAGGTGCAGCAGACCCGGCGCGGCGCCGCTGGTGCACGGCAGCAGCTCGGTGGCGGCGACGAGGGCGAATCCGCTGACGGGCCGCCCCTTGCCGGCGAACCAGCGTTGCCGCGGAAGCCATTCGGTGAGCAGTGGCGTGAGCGAACGCAGCAGCGCCGCGCCCTCCGGCTCGCGCGTGGCGACGACGGCGGCGCGCGGCGAGGAGCTGTCCGACATGGCGTCCTTTCCCCGGGCACACGAAAGGTACGGCAGAGTGTCCCGGATTGCGGCTGTGGCTGTCCGGCGGTGCGGGACGTGTCGGGGAGTACCCACCAAGCGGGCTAGCGAACTGCTTCGAGCGGTGCGATCGGTGGTGGGAGGAATACTGCCCGCGGCGGCCCGGGCCCAATCCGTGTCCGGACTCGTTCCCGGGCCGCCGCCGTCCATGCCTGCCCTACCCCCGCCTCACGCCTGCTCGCGCAGCCGGAACCAGTAGAAGCCGTGTCCGGCCAGCGTCAGCAGGTACGGCAGCTCCCCGATGGGAGGGAACCGCACCCCGCCGATGAGTTCCACCGGGTGGCGTCCGCCGAAGGCGTTCAGATCCAGCTCGGTGGGCTGCGGGAACCGCGAGAAGTTGTTCACGCACAGCACCAGGTCGTCGCCGTACTCGCGCAGGAAGGCGAGCACCGCCGGGTTGGACGAGGGCAGTTCGGTGTACGTGCCCAGCCCGAAGGCCGGGTTCTGCTTGCGGATCTCGATCATCCGGCGGGTCCAGTGCAGCAGCGAGGAGGGGCTGCTCATGGCGGCCTCGACGTTGGTGACCTGGTAGCCGTGGACCGGGTCCATGATCGTGGGCAGGAACAGCCGGCCCGGATCGCAGGAGGAGAAGCCCGCGTTGCGGTCGGGCGTCCACTGCATCGGGGTGCGCACCGCGTCCCGGTCGCCCAGCCAGATGTTGTCGCCCATGCCGATCTCGTCGCCGTAGTACAGGATCGGCGAGCCCGGCAGGGACAGCAGCAGGGCGGTGAACAGCTCGATCTGGTTGCGGTCGTTGTCCAGCAGCGGGGCCAGCCGCCGCCGGATGCCGATGTTGGCGCGCATCCGCGGATCCTTGGCGTACTCCGCGTACATGTAGTCGCGCTCCTCGTCGGTGACCATCTCCAGGGTCAGCTCGTCGTGGTTGCGCAGGAAGATGCCCCACTGGCAGCCCGAGGGGATGGCCGGGGTCTTGGCCAGGACCTCGGAGACCGGGTAGCGCGACTCGCGCCGCACCGCCATGAAGATGCGCGGCATGACGGGGAAGTGGAACGCCATGTGGCACTCGTCGCCGCCCCTGGAGTAGTCGCCGAAGTAGTCGACGACGTCCTCCGGCCACTGGTTGGCCTCGGCCAGCAGCACGGTGTCGGGGTAGTGGGCGTCGATCTCGGCGCGGACCTTCTTGAGGAACTCGTGGGTCTGGGGGAGGTTCTCGCAGTTGGTGCCCTCCTGCGCGTACAGGTAGGGGACCGCGTCCAGCCGGAACCCGTCGATGCCCAGGTCCAGCCAGAACTTCAGCGCCGAGATCATCTCCTCCTGGACCTGCGGGTTCTCGTAGTTGAGATCCGGCTGGTGGGAGAAGAAGCGGTGCCAGTAGTACTGCTTGCGCACCGGGTCGAACGTCCAGTTGGACGCCTCGGTGTCGACGAAGATGATGCGGGCGTCCGGGTACTGCTTGTCGTCGTCGGCCCACACGTAGTAGTCGCCGTAGGGGCCGTCGGGATCGCGCCGGGACTCCTGGAACCACGGGTGCTGGTCGCTGGTGTGGTTCATGACCATGTCGATGATGATCCGCATGCCGCGCTGGTGTGCGGCGTCCACGAACTCCACGAAGTCGGCGAGGTCGCCGAACTCGGGGAGGACGGAGGTGTAGTCGGCGACGTCGTAGCCGCCGTCCCGCAGCGGGGACTTGAAGAACGGGGGCAGCCAGAGGCAGTCCACGCCCAGCCACTGCAGGTAGTCGAGCCGGGCGGTGAGGCCCTTCAGATCGCCGATGCCGTCGCCGTTGCTGTCCTGGAAGGAGCGGACCAGCACCTCATAGAAGACGGCCCTTTTGAACCAATCGGGATCGCGGTCCTTGGCGGGCGTGTCCTCGAACGTGTCGATGACGGGTTCATTGACGGTCATGGTTGGGTGACCCTCCGGTCTGTGGGGACGGTCGCAGGGAGAGGATGTGCGCGGGCGCCGCGCCGCGGCCCGGCTCCAGGCGCACATAGTTGTCCCTGCCCCAGTGATAGGTCTCGCCGGTGAGCTCGTCGCGCACCGGAAAAGGTTCGGCGCCATCCGCCTGGGCGGGGGTGAGGCCGAGTTCCGCCAGGTCCAACGAGACCGTGGCCTCGTGGGTGTGGTGGGGGTCGAGGTTGACCACCGTGAGAACCGTGTCGGCGTACGGGTGTGCGCAGTGCTTCGAGTAGACGATGATCGACGGGTTGTCGCTGTGGTGGAAGCGCAGGTTGCGCAGCTCCTGCAGTGCCGGATGGCGGCGGCGCAGCCGGTTCAGTTCGGTGAGGAGCGGGGCGATGGTGGTGCCCGCACGCTCCGCGGCCGCCCAGTCGCGCGGGCGGAGCTGGTACTTCTCCGAGTCAAGGTACTCCTCGCTGCCCGGCCTGACCGGTGTCGACTCGCACAGCTCGTAGCCCGAGTAGACCCCCCAGGAGGGAGAGAGGGTCGCGGCGAGCACCGCGCGGACCTCGAAGGCGTGGCGCCCGCCGTTCTGCAGGTAGGCGTGGAGGATGTCGGGAGTGTTGACGAAGAAGTTGGGCCTCATGTACGAGGCGGCGTCCCCGGAGAGTTCGGTGAGGTACTCGGTCAGCTCGTCCTTCCCGTTGCGCCAGGTGAAGTAGGTGTAGGACTGCTGGAAGCCGATCTTGGCGAGGGTGTGCATCATCGCCGGGCGGGTGAACGCCTCGGCCAGGAAGAGGACGTCGGGGTCGGTCCCGTTGATCTCGCCGATCACCTTCTCCCAGAAGACGACCGGCTTGGTGTGCGGGTTGTCCACGCGGAAGATCCGCACCCCGTGGGACATCCACATCCGCAGGATCCGCACGGTCTCGGCGACCAGCCCGTCCATGTCCGCGTCGAACGCGATGGGGTAGATGTCCTGGTACTTCTTCGGCGGGTTCTCGGCGTAGGCGATCGTCCCGTCGGGGCGATGGTGGAACCACTCCGGGTGCTCCTTGACCCAGGGGTGGTCCGGGGAGCACTGCAGGGCGAAGTCCAGGGCCACCTCCATGCGCAGTTCGCGGGCGCGCGCCACGAAGCGGTCGAAGTCCTCGAAGGTGCCCAGGTCCGGGTGGATCGCGTCGTGCCCGCCGGCGGCCGAGCCGATGGCCCAGGGACTGCCGACGTCGTGGGGACCGGCGGTCAGGGAGTTGTTGGGCCCCTTGCGGAACGATTCGCCGATGGGGTGGACCGGCGGCAGGTAGACCACGTCGAAGCCCATGTCCGCGATCGCGGGCAGCCGCTCGGCGGCCGTGCGCAGGGTGCCGGGGACGGGCGGCTCGCCCTCCTTCACCACCGCGCCCTCGGAGCGGGGGAAGAACTCGTACCAGGAGCCGAACAGCGCCCTCCTGCGCTCCACCAGCAGCGGCAGGGGGCGGGTGGCGGTGACCGCTTCGCGCAGCGGGTGGCGGTCCAGCGCGGAGACCACCTCGGGCGCCAGCGCGGCGGCCAGCCGCGCGGCGACCGGGCGGGAGGCGTCGCGCAGGGCCTCAACCGCCTCCAGCACGGCCGCGCGGCCGCCGTCCTCGGGCACCCCCGCGGCGGCCCGCTCGTGCAGCAGCGCGCCCTCGGCGAGGGTCAGCTCGGCGTCGATCCCCGCCGGGACCTTGATCCTCGCGTTGTGCCGCCAGGTGCCGACCGGATCGCCCCACGCCTCGACGGTGTAGGACCAGCGCCCCTCCGAGCCGGGGGTGACGTCGGCGCCCCAGCGGTCGGTGCCCGGCGCCAGCTCCCGCATCGGCGTCCACGGACCCGGACTTCCGCTCGGGTCCCGCAGGACGACGTTGGCGCCGACCGCGTCATGGCCTTCGCGGAAGACCGTGGCCGAGACCCGGAAGGTCT
The DNA here is from genome assembly GCF_054072955.1 of Streptomyces sp. SS8. Lineage (NCBI taxonomy): Bacteria > Bacillati > Actinomycetota > Actinomycetes > Kitasatosporales > Streptomycetaceae > Streptomyces > Streptomyces sp. SS8. The sequence continues at coordinate 7,442 of NZ_JBSVCZ010000006.1, read as the reverse complement.
CGCCGGCCACGGCCTTCGCCGGGCGGCGCCCGCAGTCGACGAGCGGATGGACGTCCAGTACGGGAATGCGACCGATCATTGGATCACCTGGTGGCGTTACGGATGGTTTTGTTCTTTCTATCTGTTCCACAGACCGTTGACGGGCCGGGGGCATGGCCGCTCCTGTCCGCTTTCACTCGGCTGGCGTGACGGTTGTCCCGGGAGAACCCGGGAAGGGCGGTAGGAGGAGAGACTGCCCGCCCGGACGGGACGGGCATCCGCCTCAATGTGAACTACTGGTAAGCAAAAGTGCCCAACCTGACCGTTCCCGCCACGAGCCGGGAAACTCCTTCTCTCTTCGCGCCGGTGGCGGCACCGGGTGCCAGGCGGAGGGCCGGCGGAAGGCGGACCGGGGCGCCGTGCGCGGGCGCACGACGAGTGCTCGCATATGCGCCTATGGGTCCGTTGGTGATGTGATGACGGGTTACCGGGCGAAATGGGGAGCGAATCCGGCTACCGTCGAGGTGTGAAGGCCATTCGTCGATTCTCTGTACGTCCCGTCCTTCCGGAGCCCCTACGACCGCTCAGCGACCTGGCGCACAACCTGCGCTGGTCCTGGCACCCCGAGACCAGAGAGCTCTTCCGCCGCGCCGACCCCGACGGCTGGCGGGCATCCGGCGGCGACCCGGTGCGGACACTGGGCACCGTCCCCGCCCGGAGGCTGGAGGAGCTGGCCCACGACCGCGACTTCCTGGAGCGGCTGTCCGCCGCCGCGGCGGATCTGCGCGAGTACCTGACCGAGCCGCGCTGGTACCAGCACGCGGAGGGTGAACTGCCCGCCGCCATCGCTTACTTCTCCCCCGAGTTCGGCATCACCGCCGCTCTGCCCCAGTACTCCGGCGGGCTCGGCATCCTCGCCGGGGACCACCTCAAGGCCGCCAGCGACCTCGGCGTCCCGCTGATCGGGGTGGGCCTGCTGTACCGCCACGGCTACTTCCGCCAGAGCCTGTCGCGCGACGGCTGGCAGCAGGAGCACTACCCCGTCCTGGACCCCAACGAGCTGCCGCTGGAGGTGCTGCGGGAGCCGGGCGGCGCCCCGGTCCGCGTGGACCTGCGGCTGCCCGGCGCACGCACCCTGCGCGCCCAGGTCTGGCAGGCCCGCGTCGGCCGCGTCCCCCTGCTGCTGCTCGACTCCGACGTGGAGGACAACGCCCCGCGCGAACGCGACGTCACCGACCGGCTCTACGGAGGCGGCAGCGAGCACCGGCTGCTCCAGGAGATGCTGCTGGGCATCGGCGGAGTGCGGGCGGTGCGCGCGTACTGCCGTGTCACCGGTCACCCGGAACCCGAGGTGTTCCACACCAACGAGGGGCACGCCGGCTTCCTCGGACTGGAGCGCATCCGGGAGATGAGCGGGGAGGGCGTGCCCTTCGACACCGCGCTGGAGGCCGTGCGCGCCGGGACGGTGTTCACCACCCACACCCCCGTCCCCGCCGGCATCGACCGCTTCGACCGCGAGCTGGTCGCCCGCCACCTCGGCGACGACGGCGAGCTGCCCGGCGTGGACGTGGAGCAGATGCTGCGGCTGGGCACCGAGACCTACCCCGGCGGTGACCCGGGACTGTTCAACATGGCCGTGATGGGCCTTCGGCTCGCCCGGCTCGCCAACGGCGTCTCCACACTGCACGGTGCGGTCAGCCGGGAGATGTTCGCCGGGCTGTGGCCGGGCTTCGACGCCGCCGAGGTGCCCATCACCTCCATCACCAACGGCGTCCACGCCCCCACCTGGACCGCCGACGAGATGCGGGCGCTTCCCGCCGACACCGGCGGCGCCGGGCTGTGGGAGGCCCGCCGCACCCTGCGCGAGCACCTCGTGCACGAGGTGCGCCGGCGACTGCGCGCCTCCTGGCGGCAGCGCGGCGCCTCGGACGCCGAACTCGGCTGGATCGACGGAGTCCTGGACCCGGACGTGCTCACCATCGGCTTCGCCCGCCGCGTCCCGTCCTACAAGCGGCTGACGCTGATGCTGCGCGACCGCGAGCGGCTCACCGAGCTGCTGCTGCACCCCACCCGCCCCGTCCAGCTCGTGGTCGCGGGCAAGGCGCACCCGGCCGACGACGGCGGCAAGCGGCTCATCCAGGAGCTGGTGCGGTTCGCCGACGACCCGCGGGTTCGCCACCGGATCGTCTTCCTGCCCGACTACGGCATGGCCATGGCGCAGAGCCTCTACACCGGCTGCGACGTCTGGCTGAACAACCCGCTGCGCCCGCTGGAGGCGTGCGGGACCTCCGGGATGAAGGCGGCGCTCAACGGCTGCCTCAACCTCTCGGTACGGGACGGCTGGTGGGAGGAGTGGTACGAGCCGGACTTCGGCTGGGCCATCCCGACCGCCGACGGCGGCGGGCCCGGCGCGGCGCACGAGAGCGCGCAGGACCGCCAGCGGCGCGACGACATAGAGGCCGCGGCGCTCTACGAACTGCTCCGCGAGCATGTGGCGCCGTGCTTCTACGACCGCGGACCGGCCGGCGACGGGCTGCCCGGGCGGTGGATCGAGATGGTCCGCCAGACCAGGCAGAGGCTCGGGCCGAAGGTGCTCGCCGACCGGATGGTGCGCGAGTACACCGAGCGGCTGTACGCCCCCGCCGCCCGTGCCCACCGGGCCCTGGACGCCGGCGCCGCCGGGCGGCTGGCGGCCTGGAAGGCGCGGGTGCGCGCGGGCTGGCCGCGGGTGGCGATCGACCATGTGGAGTCGGTCTGCGAGTCCGTGGAGCTGGGCGGTTCGCTGTCGCTGCGGGTGCGGGTGGCCCTGGGGGGCCTGGACCCGGACGATGTGGAGGTGCAGGCGGTCGCCGGGCGGGTGGACGAGTCGGACTCGATCGCGGGCGACGAGGCGGTGCGCGTACCGCTCAAGCCCTCCGGCGGGCCGGAGGAGGACGGGAGCCGGCTGTACGAGGGGCCGCTGGCGCTGGACCGCACCGGGCCGTTCGGCTACACCGTCCGCGTCCTGCCCTCCCATCCGCTGCTGGCCGGCCCGGCCGAGATGGGGTTGGTGACCCTGCCGCCGGACGACCTCGGCGCCCGGGAGGCCGCCGGGGTGCTGCTGCGCTGAGGGACAGGCGGGCGGAGCCGGGAGACGAGGGGAGGGGAGCCGCGCCTCCGGCGCGGCTCCCCTCCCGTGTTTCCGTTCCCTTGTCTCCGTTCCCGTCGTTCCGCTCTCACCGGCCCGGAGCGCGGGCCGGGAGGCGGATCAGAACGTCAGCTTCCAGCTGTTGACGTAGCCGGAGTCGGAGCGGTAGACGTCCTGGACGCGCAGCTTCCAGGTGCCGGAGGCAGCCTCGGAGGAGGCGTTGACCGTGTAGGACGCCCGGACGTCGTCGCCCGAGTCCCAGGAGCTGTTCTTGAGGCGGTAGGTGCTCCCGTCCGGCGCCACCAGGTCGATGACGAGGTCACCGCGGTAGGTGTGGACGATGTCCACGTCCACCTTCAGTGTGCTGGGCGCGTTGCCGGACCTGTTCACCGTGATCGGCGACTCCACGGTGCCCGGGTCCGGGATGGCGTAGTCGTCGGTGTTCTCGAAGACGTTGTCGCCGGGCTCCTGGCCGCCGCCGTCATCGGGCCGGGAGCCGACGTTGACCGCGGCCCAGGCGTGGGCCACCGCCTTGTGCTGGACGCTGTCGGCGCCGAACAGGTCGGCCGCGGCGGAGAGGGTGGCGGTGCGGGCGCCCGCGTAGGTGGTCGTCGACGTCATCTTCTCGGTGAGCGCCTTGAACCAGATCTTCTCGGCGGCCGCGATCCCGACACCGGTCACCGGCTTGCCGTCGGAGGTCGGCGAGTCGTAGGAGACGCCGTTGATGGTCTTGGCGCCGCTGCCCTCGCTGAGCAGGTAGAAGAAGTGGTTGGCCGGGCCCGAGGAGTAGTGGACGTCGATGCCGCCGATGCCGGAGTACCAGTAGTCCTTGGAGCTGCCGTCCCGGCTGGGCTTGTCCATGTAGCGCAGCGGGGTGCCGTTGCCGCGGATGTCGATCTTCTCGCCGATGAGGTAGTCGCCGACGTCCGAGCTGTTGTTCGCCCTGAACTCCACGGCGGCGGCGAGGATGTCGGAGGTCGCCTCGTTCAGGCCGCCGGACTCGCCGCTGTAGCGCAGCCCCGCGGTGTTGGAGGTCAGACCGTGGGTCATCTCGTGGGCGGCGACGTCGATGGAGGTGAGCGGCTTGGAGTTGTTCGCGCCGTCGCCGTAGGTCATGCAGAAGCAGGAGTCGGACCAGAAGGCGTTGACGTAGGCGTTGCCGTAGTGCACCCGGCTGTACGGGGCCTTCCCGTCGCCCCGGACGCCGTTGCGGCCGTGGACGTTCTTGTAGTAGTCCCAGGTCAGGGCCGCTCCGTAGTGGGCGTCCACACCGGCTGTCTGGCGGTTGGACGGCGAGCCGTTGCCCCAGAGGTCGTCGGCGTCGGAGAACAGGGTGCCGGTGCCGGAGGAGCCGCCGTTCAGGTCGTAGGTCCGGTGGTTGCCGCGGTTCACGTCGGTCATCGTGTAGGAACCGCTGGACCCGCTGGTGCCCAGGGAGACCCGGCCGCTGTACATGCTCTCGCCGGTGCCGGTGTGCACGCCCTCCCACTCGGCCAGCTTCTCGCCGGTGGCCGCGTCGGTGACGATGTGCAGCTCGCTGGGGGTGCCGTCCTCCTGGGTGCCGCCGACCACGCGCTCCCAGGCGAGCACGGGCTTCCCGTCCGCGGCCCAGACCACCTTGCGGGGCGCGGTGCTGCCCTCGGCCGCGGCCTCGGAGGGCTTCTTCGAGGCCGGGGCGGCGGTGGAGGGGACGGCTATCTTCGCCGCGGTGGCCTTGGCGACCTCGGCCACCGCACCGCCGGGCGACTGCTCGACGACCAGATCGCCGCCGAGTACGGGCAGCCCGTCGTAGGTGCGCTCGTAGCGGGTGTGGACGGTGCCGTCGGCGTTCTTGATCACGTCGCGGACGACGAGTCTTTCCTTGGCGCCGAGGCCGAGGGCCCTGGCGGTGGCGGAGCTGCCGGCCTCCGCGTCGCGGAGCAGTTCGGCCCGCTGTGAGGGGGAGAGCTCGACGGAGAGGGCGCCGGGGTCGGGCTTGGCCTGGGGGGCGGCGGTGGAGACCTGCGACTGGAGGCCGACGGCCAGCAGCGCCGACGCGGCGACGAGGGCGCCGGTGGCGGTGGCACGTCTGCGGGGGGTGGATCTGCCTGTCACGCTGAACTCCTCGCTGGAGAGCGGTGTGGAGACGGACATGGTGCGCCTGAGGGTGTGGGGACCCGTGGGGGGAGCGGCTGTGCACAGCGTGGAGAGAGTGGCACCGAAACGGTGATGATGACAGGGTCAGGTCAAGAAAATGGCCGGAACCTGTCCGCTGTCGGAAAATCGCTGTCCGCTGACCGAACGCGATGGAAACGGCGGAGAAACCGGGCCGTCACGGGCGTCCGCCAGGCTCGGGGGATCCGGGTGCGGGAGTCCCGCCCGGCGGGTGCGGCCCCGCCGGGCGGTGCGCCGGGCTTGTGCGTTGGGCTCTGCGCCCGGTCAGGCCAGGCTGTCGCGCCAGGCGCGGTGGAGTCCGGCGAAGCGGCCGTCCCCCGCGACGAGATCGGCCGGCGAGCCGTCCTCGACGATGCGCCCCGCCTCCATGACCAGCACCCGGTCGGCGATCTCCACCGTCGACAGCCGGTGGGCGATCACCACGGCGGTGCGCCCGCGCAGCATCGTGTCCATGGCCCGCTGGACCGCGCGCTCACCGGGGATGTCCAGGGAGGAGGTCGCCTCGTCCAGGATGAGCACGGCCGGATCGGCCAGCAGCGCCCGGGCGAAGGCGACCAACTGGCGCTGCCCGGCGGAGATCCGGCCGCCGCGCTTGCGCACGTCGGTGTCGTACCCCTCGGGGAGGGCGGCGATGAAGTCGTGGGCGCCGATCGCCCGCGCCGCCCGTTCGATCTCCTCCCGGCTCGCCTCCGGGCGGCCGATCGCGATGTTGTCGGCGACCGTCCCGGAGAACAGGAACGCCTCCTGGGTCACCATGATCACCTCGCGCCGCAGCTCGGAGGTGGCCAGCTCCCGCAGATCGGCGCCGTCCAGCAGCACCCGGCCCGCCGTGGGGTCGTAGAAGCGCGCCAGCAGCTTGGCGAGCGTGGACTTGCCCGCGCCGGTGGAGCCGACCACCGCGACCGTCTGCCCGGCCGGGATCTCCAGATCGAAGTGGGGCAGCACCTCGCCGCCCGTGCGGTACGCGAAGCGCACCCCCTCGAAGACCACCGTGCGGCCCGGCCGCCCGCCGGCCGGCGGCGGCAGCCGCCGGGGGTGCTCCGGCTCGGGGACCCCCGGCGCCTGGGCGAGCAGCCCGGCGATCTTCTCCAGTGAGGCCGCCGCGCCCTGGTAGGAGTTGAGGAACATCCCCAGCCGGTCGATCGGGTCGTACAGCCGCCGCAGGTACATCGCCGCCGCCGCCAGCACGCCCAGCTCCAGCGAGCCGGACGCCACCCGGTAGGCGCCCCACAGCACGATGGCGGCCAGCGCGGTGTTGGCCACCAGCCGGGAGGAGACCACATAGCGGGCCATCTCCAGGATGGCGTCCCCGTTGTACCGCAGGTGGCGGTCGTTGAGCCGGCCGAACTCCGCCTCACCCGCCCGCTCGCGGCGGAACGCCTGTACCGGGCGGATGCCATTCACCGTCTCCACGAACTTCACGATCATCGCCGCGGTGGCCGTGGACTTCCTGCGGTAGACCCGCAGCGAGCGGCGCCGGAAGTTCCGCACGATCAGCAGGAGCGGAACGAAGGAGAGCAGTGCCGCGCCGCCCAGGCCCAGGTCGAGCCAGAGCAGCACCGAGCAGATGTAGACCACCGACAGGATCACGCCCAGCAGTTCCTGCAGCCCCTCGTCGAGCAGCTCGCGCAGCGCCTCGACGTCGGTGGTGGCGCGGGAGATCAGCCGTCCGGAGGTGTAGCGGTCGTGGAAGTCCACGCTGAGCACCTGGGCGTGCCGGTAGATCCGGCCGCGCAGCTCCAGCAGCACGCTCTGGTTGACCCGGGCGGCGGCGCGGACGAAGGCGTACTGCAGGCCGCCCGAGGACAGCGCGCACACCGCGTACCCCGCCGCGACGGCGGCCAGTGGGCCGCCGTCACCGCCGCGCAGGGCGGGCACCGCCCGGTCGATGGCGTACGCGACCAGCAGCGGACCGGCCTGTACGGCGGCCTGCTGGAGCAGCAGCAGGAGGGCGGCCACCGCCACCCGCGGCCGCAGCGGGCGCAGCAGCGAGCCGAGCAGCCGGAGCGAGGCGCCCTTCGGCGCGGGCAGCACATCGCGGTCGAAGGCGTCGGGCGCCCCGGGGCGCCCGGACTCCTCCGCCGGTCCGGGCGGGCCGGGCGGTGCGGCCGGTCCCGTGCCCGGTGCGGCCTTCGCGTCCGGTGAGTCCCGTGCGTCCCCGTCTCCGGAGGACGGTTCGGTG